>DATAAN010000164.1:0-11731 GCA_036260105.1 Actinomycetota bacterium | reverse complement strand
GCCTTGACCTCGGCGCTCGGAGCCAGCTTCTCCCGCAGGGTGACCACCTGCCCGATCACCAGAAGGGAGGGGGAGCCGAGTCCGGCGGCGGCCGCCGCCTGCGGAAGGTTCTGCAAGTCGGTCACCACGACCCTCTGGTCCGGTCGGGTGCCGTTCTCTATGGCGGCCACTGGCGTGCTGGGGCTGAGGCCTCCGGCCATCAGCTCGGCGGCGATCGGCTCGGCATTTGCCAGGCCCATCAGCACCACGATCGTCTCCACCGCTCCGGCGAGTGCCCTCCAGTCGACCTCCCGCGGGCCCCCGCAGTGGCCGGTCACGATGGCGACCGACGAGGAGAACCTGCGGTCGGTGACCGGTATGCCGGCGGCAGCGGCAGCGGCGATCGCCGACGTGGGCGCCGGGATCACGGTGAAGCCGATTCCCGCCTCGGCGAGAGCTTCCGCCTCCTCGGCTCCCCTGCCGAAGACGAAGGGGTCTCCGCCCTTCAGCCGCACCACCCGCCGGCCTTCCCCGGCAAGGCGGACGAGAGTTTGGTTGATATCGGTCTGGGAAGGGCCGTGTTTGCCCGGCGTCTTGCCCGCGTATACGGCTTCCTTGCCCTCGACGAGCGACGGGTCGACCAGGCGGTCGTAGACGACGACGTCGGCCCGGTCCAGAGCCCGGCGGCCGTCGACGGTGATGAGACCGGGGTCGCCCGGGCCGGCGCCCACGATCCACACGTGCCCGGCAGCCGGCTCCCGCTCCGCGTTGAGGTGGCGCCACACGTGGTCCTTCACCTCCCCGTACCGTCCCGCCCGGACTAGTCCGATCAGGTCGTCCTCGAGCGCTGCCTCCCACCGCGCCGCCCACTCGTCGAAGTCCACGTCCCTCACCGCAAGCGCCGCCTCCCTCACCTCGGCGAGCAGGTCGACCAGGGTGGCGTACTCCTCGCCGAACTGGCTCGCCAGACCCTTACGCAGCCGCTTGGCAAGGGCGGGCGCTTTGCCGCCGGTTGAAAGGGTAAGGAGCAGATCGCCCCGCCGGACGATCGAGGGGACGGCGAAATGGCAGTACTGGGAGTCGTCGACCGCGTTGAGCAGCACCCGCTCCTGCTGGGCCTCGGCGAAGATCTCGGAGTTGGTGGCGCCGTCGTCGGTGGCGGCGATCGCGACGAACGCTCCGGCCAGGTCCCCCTTTCGGTAGGCACGGCGAACCAGCGTGACTCCGCCGAGCTCCGCCAGGTCCTCGAGCGTGCCGGTCGGCTTCGGGTCGATGACCGTGACCTCCGCACCGGCGGACAGCAGTCCGCGGACCTTGCTCTCCCCCACGGCTCCCCCGCCGACCACGACGCAGCGGCGCCCGCGCACCTCGAGCATTACCGGGTATCCGAACGCCATGGCTCCCTCGCGGGTCGGGACTTCCCTCAAATGGTAGCCCCACAGACGGCTTGGCGAGCAAGCAGGTTGCCCGGCGGATCCGCCGGACTACGCTGGCGGAAGCTGGCAGCAACCGCAGGCCCGAATCCCTTCGGGGGCTTTTAACCGTCCCGAAACATTGGCGCGACCCGAAAGTAACTTTGCCGACCTAGCCTGCCGTTCATGCAGAGGGACTCCAACGGCGCTCCGGAGAGATCGTTCAAGCTGGGATCGCTGGAGGTCGATCTGGAGAGCTACCGGGCCACCCTGGCAGACAAGCCGCTGGAGCTGTCTCCCTCCCAGCTCGAGATGCTCGGCATTCTGCTGTCCAACATCGGCAGGGTCACCTCCCGGGAGGAGCTCTCCAAGGCGGTGGGACTGCGCCGCGGCAGATCGGTCGACGTGATGCTCTGTACCCTTCGCAAGGAGCTGGGCAGGGACTTCATCCGAAACGTCAGGAATCGCGGCTGGATAGTCGACCCGGACGTCCTTACGACCTGAGCGCGGCCTCCGGGCCGGGCTAGAGCAGGCCCTCGTCCTCCAGGAACTCCTGGGCGACGTCGGCCGGGTCCTCGTTGTCGATCTCCACCCGTGCGTTCAGCTCGGTGATGTTCTCGGTGGTGAGCGCCTCGCTGACGCCGTTCAGAAGCTCGGTCACCTCGTCGTTCACCACGTCCTGGCGAACCAGGGGCGTGATGTTCTCGGCGGCCTGGAGGTTCTTGTCGTCCTCCAGCAGCACCCAGCCCTTGTCCTCGATGACGCTCGAGGTGGAGAACAGAAGGGCGACGTCGATCTCCCCGCCTTCCAGCGCGGCCACCGTCAGGGGACCGGTGTCCAGCGGCCGGAACTCCCGGAAGGTGATCCCGTAGGTGTCCCGGAGGCCGGGGATGCAGAAGGGCCGCTCGGGGCACTCCGGCGGCCCGCCGAACCTCAGCTCTCCGGCAATGGGAGCCAGGTCGCTCACCTTCTCGAGATTACGCTCTTCGGCCGTCTCGCCGGTTACGACGATGGCGTTGGTGTCGTTTGCCCCGGATGGCTCAAGCAGCACCGCGTTCTTGCCCTGGAGGGCGGTCCGAACCTTCTCGGCGTTCTCCGACGCGTTGCCCGTGGCCGTGGCGTCGGGGTCCAGGAACAGCAGCAGCGACGCCAGGTACTCGGGAACCACGTCAATCTCGCCGTTGTTGAAGGCGGTCTGCGAGATCTCCCGGCTGCCGATGTCCAGCTGCCGGTCCACGGTGTAACCGGCGTCTTCCAGCACCTGGGCGTACATCTCGGCGACGATCTGGTTCTCGGCGAAGGCACCGGAGACCCCTACCGTGAGCTCTCCCTTCGCCTCGCCGCCGGCGTCGCCTCCGCCGCCGCCGTCCCCGCCTCCGCAGGCGGCGAGCACGACCAGCATCACCAACGAGAGGAACAGATTCTTCTTGCTGCGCCTGATGGCCACGGGGCCTCCTTTACAAAGGTTGGGCAAATCTACCGAGGATGACCCTATCAGCGGACCTAAGCCCGGACCGAGACGGTCCTCGGGCGGGCCAGCCGCTCCACTCCTCCAAGAACGAGCTCGGTTGCGATCGCCAGCACCGCCACCAGGATGGCCCCGCCGAGGATGCGGGCATCGTCCCGGACTGCGAAGCCATCGATGATGAACCGTCCCAAGCCACCCCACGCCACCAGCGCCGCCAGCGTTGCCGTGGCCACCACCTCAACTGCTGCGGTCCGCAGGCCGACCATGATGACCGGAGCGGCGAGCCGCAGCTCCAGCCGCCGAAGGATCTGGCCGTCCGCCATTCCCATGCCGCGAGCCGCCTCGACCAGATCCCGGTCGACCTCGGCCACCCCGACGTATGTGTTGGTCAGGATCGGCGGAACCGCCAGCGCGAACAGGGCGAAGAAGGTCGGCCAGAACCCTAGCCCGAGGCCTAGCTTGATCGTGATCGGCAGCGCCAGGGCCAGGATGGCAAAGGAGGGGATGGCCCGCCCGACGTTGGAGAGGGACACCACCAGAAAGCGCCCCCGGCCGGAGTGGCCGATGGCCAGGCCGGCGGGGATTGCGATCAGCGCGGCGGCCAGAACCGTCAGGCCGGAGATCTCCATGTGCTCCAGCATCCGGTGGGGTATCCCGCCGTCGCCCGCCCAGTTCACCGGGTCGGTGAGCCACTGGATCGCCTCTCCGATGACGCCCAAGGGTCAGGCGGTCCTCGCCCGGTTGCGCGCCCAGGGCGTCGCCGCCTTTTGAAGGCCCAGCAGCGCCAGGTCGGCCGACACGGCGAGCAGGACCGACAGGACGGCGCCGACGACGATGGGGGTGTTGAAGAAGCGCCGCATCCCCTGCAGGATGAAAAAACCAAGGCCGCCTTTGCCTATCAGCGAGGTGACGGTCACGAGGCCTATCGTCGTCACCGTGGCTACGCGGACCCCGGCCAGGATCACCGGCAGTGCAAGCGGCAGCTCCACCTTCAACAGAAGCTGGCGGTCGGTGTAACCCATCGCCCGTGCCGACTCCTTGGTGTCGAGGGGCACGCTGTCCAGGCCGGCCACCACGTTGCGGATAAGGATCAGGAGCGTGTAGCTCACCAGGCCGATCTCTGCCGTCAGCGTCGTGAGCCCGGTGTAAGCAGTCAGGAAGGCGAACAGCGCCAGGCTGGGGATCGTGTACAGGAATCCGGCCAGCCAGGTCACCGGGGGGTAGATGCGCCGGTGGCGGTACGCCAGGATCCCGAGCGGGATGCAGATGGCCAGGCCGATGCCGACCGCGAGGACCGTCAGGTAGGCATGCTCGACCAGCCGCTCCCCAATCCGGTCGAGGTTGCGCATCACCCACTCCGGTTCGACCAGCGGCTCGTCGGCCTGGGCCAGGATCAACTGGTGATCTCCTTGCTGATCCGCTCTGCGGTGAGCACGCCGCGGTACCGCTGACCCTCCCACACCACGGCCGCAACCTGTGTCGTCGACGTGATCAGCGAGTCCAGCGCCTCCCGGAGAGAGCTGGCTGCGGTGACGTAGGCGCTGAACTTGCGGGGCGCCGCTTCGCCGACGGTTGCCTTGCCGGCCAGCCCCTGTTCGTCCACCCAGCCCAGCAGCTCTCCGTCCGCCACCACGCTCACCCAGTCGGTGCCGAACCGCTGCATGGCCTCGGTTGCCCGTTGCGGCGGGTCGTCGGGCGAGACCACCGGCCCCTCCTCGACCTCGATCTCCCCCACCTGGACCAGCGCCAGGCGTTTCAGCCCGCGCTCGGAGCCGAGGAACTCCTTGACGAAGTCGTTGGCCGGGTTGCGGAGGATCTCCTTCGGAGTGTCGTACTGCTCGAGGACGCCGCCGACGTTCAGGATGGCAATCCGGTCGGCCATCTTGATGGCCTCATCGATGTCGTGAGTCACGAAGACGATCGTCTTGCGCAGCCGGTCCTGGATCTCGAGGAACTGATCCTGCAGGCGGCCGCGCACGATGGGGTCGACCGCCCCGAACGGCTCGTCCATCAGCATTACCGGCGGGTCGGCCGCCAGTGCCCGGGCGACCCCGACCCTCTGCCGCTGCCCGCCGGACAGCTCGCTGGGATACCGGGAGAGGAGCTCCGACTTCAGCTCCAGCATGCCGGCCAGCTCCTTAACGCGGTCGGAGATCCGGATCTCGTCCCAGCCCAGGAGCTCGGGAACCGTGGCGATGTTCTGGGCAATCGTGCGATGGGGAAGCAGACCGATGGTTTGGATGACGTAGCCGATGCCCCGACGCAGGGTAACCGGGTCCTGCGCCGTCACATCGCGGCCGTCGACGAAGATGCTGCCGGAGGTGGGCTCCTCCAGCCGGTTGATCATCTTCATGGTCGTGGTCTTGCCGCAGCCGGAAGGCCCGACCAGGACCGCGGTCTCGCCCTCCTCGACCTCCAGCGACAGGTGGTCGACCGCCAGTGACTGCGAGCCGGCAAAGCGCTTGACCACGTCCACCAGACGGATCATCGGCTCGCCCACGAGCGAAAACTACCCCGCGGAGGGCGGCAGGAAAAGCTGGATGTTGCGGCAGGTCGGGCAGCGGTAGACCTCCAGGGGGAGGTCGGTCCCCATGGCGCCCAAAGCTTGCGCGACGTCCTTGTCGATGCCGGTGGCGTTGTCGCTCAGGCGAAACTCCTGCACCCCGACCAGGCCCATGGAGGACCGACAGACCGGGCACGGAGTCTGCGGGCCGGACTCGATCCGGCGTTGCTTGGCTTTGTCGTAACCCTTCGACGCCCTCGCCATGGTCTTGAACGTCGCCATCACGGCGAGCACGACGAGGACGCCGAAGAGCACGAATATGACGGTGCGCACTGCGGCCGGGCGTTAGTCGCCGGGGCTCTGCTTGGACACCTCCATCAGGAACTGCAGGTTGCCCTTCGTGGAGCGCATCTTGTCGATGAGCAGCTCCAGCCCGGCGCCCGAGTCCAGTGCATGGAGCACCCGGCGCAGCTTCCAGACCAGCGACAGCTCCTCCTTGGTCAGCAGGAGCTCCTCCTTCCGGGTACCGGAAGACGAGATGTCGATCGCCGGGAAGAGCCGCTTCTCGGAAGCCCTGCGGTCCAGCTTCAGCTCCCAGTTGCCGGTGCCCTTGAACTCCTCGAAGATCACCTCGTCCATCCGGGAGCCGGTCTCCACCAGCGCGGTGGCGATGATGGTCAGGCTGCCCCCCTGCTCGATGTTGCGGGCGGCTCCGAAGAAGCGCTTGGGCGGGTAGAGAGCGGTGGAGTCGACACCACCGGACAGGATGCGTCCGGAGGCCGGCGTCGCCAGGTTGTATGCCCGGGAGAGCCGGGTGATGCCGTCCAGCAGGATCACCACGTCTCGTCCCATCTCGACCATCCGCTTGGCCCGGTCGAGCGTGAGCTCGGTCACCTGGATGTGGTCGTCGGAGGGGCGGTCGAACGTCGAGTAGACGATCTCCCCGTCCACCGAACGCTGCATGTCGGTGACCTCCTCGGGCCGCTCGTCGACGAGCAGCACGATCAGGTGGCACTCCGGCGCGTTGGCGCGGATCGAGTTGGCGATCTGCTTCATCACCGTCGTCTTGCCGGCTTTGGGTGGTGAGACGATCATGCCTCTCTGCCCCTTGCCGATCGGCGCCACCAGGTCGATGATCCGCTGTGCGATCTCGTTCGGGTGGTCCTGCAGCTCCATCCGGATGCGCTCCTCCGGGTAGAGCGGCGTCAGCTTGTCGAACCACGGACGGCCGAGAATGTCGGCCGGAGCCTTGTCGTTGATCGTGTCAATGCGCACGAGCGCCTGGTACTTCTCCGACTCCTTCGGCTTGCGGGCCATGCCGACGATCGCGTCGCCGCGTCGCAGCTGGAACCGCCGGACCTGCGACAGGGAGACGTAGACGTCCTCCTGGGTGGGCAGGTAGTTGGAGGTGCGGAGGAAGCCGTAGCCCTCGGGAAGGGTGTCCAGGATGCCGGTCGCCGGCTCCAGGTCCGCCTCGTTGACGACCTCGGGCTCCCGGGGGCCCCGGTCCGGCCGCTCCTGGCGGTCGGGGCGCTCGACGCGCTCGCGCCCGCGGTCCCGGCCTCTACGGCGGCGGCTCCGGTCGCCGCGGTCGCTGCGGTCGCCCCGGTCGCGGAACTGCTCACGCCGGGTGTCGGTGTCGGAGCGCCCCTCGAACTGGTGCCTGGCCTGCGGGCGGCCCGCCTGGGCGGGAGCCTGCTTGGCCTCGGTGGAGCCGTTGGTGGTGCCGTTGGACGCGGCCGCTGGAGACACCGGCTCCGCCCCTGCTACGGATCCGTTCGTCGAAGCGGGCTCGCCGTTGGTGGCGGTAGGTGTGGGGGCGGCGCCGGCTTCGGCGGCAGCCGGCTCTGCGGTCTCCGCGGTGACGGTTTTCACTCGGCGAGTGCGCACGGGCCTCTCGGTGGCCGCAGGCTTCGCCTCGCCGTTGGTCGTACCTGCAGCGGAGCCGTTGCCGGCTCCCGCGTTGAGGATCGCCTCGATCAGCTGGGCCTTCTTCAGGCCTTTGCCGGCGAGACCCATCTCCACAGCCATGGTTTGCAGCTCGGCTACCTTCTTGCCGGCCAAGGCTTCGCGTTGCTTCTCATCCATCAAGTTTTCTCCTGTAGGGACCTGGCCCGGATGGGCCGATCACATCTGCGTCCGATTTCTTTGGTTTGTCAGCGGGGCGGACGACCGCTGTGCGGCGTTCAAGGATCAAGTCCGGAGGCCAGCCGACGGTTGGAGCGCCGGCATTGCCTGCCAGGGGCTGCAGCTTCTCTTCGAAGTCCCTCCTCCGGGAACTCCGTTACATCCGATCGGGAAGTGGGTGGTTCCCTATCTCGTCTCCTGTCCATGTCCGTTAACCGGGCCGGCAGTCGTGTGTGGGATCGGGGAAACCGAGGAGGAAGCCTGAACGAGGGCCGGAGCGAATCTCCGGCAGAAGGCGGGTGTGAGGTGGCTACCCATTACCTCGGCTTGATAGTTCTCTTGAGAGACGGTCGTCTTGGGCACGGTCCCTGCCGATGCTGTGTGATTGCGGTGAGGCAGATCCTTGGATTTGGAATTTTCCCAGCGGGTCTGGACGACGAAGTTCGAGCGACCGTGGGATTCGTTTCGGCGATCCGTATGAGGATGCAGCTCCACCCCAACCGCCTACAGCCAACTGTCGGCGTGAAATGGATTTGTTCACTCATTGTAGTCACATCCCGGCTTGCAAGCAATAACCGGGAGTAAACCGGAGGTAACTGGTTGCTTACAGGTGCCGCAGAATTCGCGCCGGGTTGCCGACGGCCACCATGCCCGCCGGACGCGGCTTGGTGACCACCGCTCCGGCACCGACAACGGTGTCGTGACCGATGGTCACCCCCGGAAGCACGATGACGCCCCCGCCCAGCCAGACGTTGTCCTCTATTCTGATCGGCTCGGCCGACTCCCACTTGTCCCGCCGAAGGGCCGGGTCGACGGGGTGAGTCGGCGTCAGCAGCTGGACGTTGGGGCCGACCTGCACGTCGTCCCCGATGGTTATCGCAGCGACGTCCAGGGCGCACAGTCCGAAGTTGACGAAGGTCCGGGCGCCGATGGACAGCTGGTAACCGTAGTCGCAGTACAGCGGGGGTCGGACCTCAGAGGCCTCGCCGAAGCCGCCCAGCAGCTCGTCCAGGATCCGCCGGCGGCCGGCAGGGTCGTCCGCGGGGCTGGCGTTGAACGCAGCCAGCAGCCGCATTGCCCGCCGGTTGTCCGCGGCGAGCTCCGGGTCGTCGGCAATGTAGAGGTCTCCGGCGAGCATGCGCTCCCGCTGCGAGCGTTCGTCGGTCGGCATGGGTGGTTGTTACCCGGCGTAGTGCGAGCCGCCCGGTCAGTCGACCTGGGCCCCGCCGCGATCCCAGCCGGGTGTGAGCACCTGCCAGCCCTCGGGAACCGTCCCTTTGACCAGCTGCGCCGCCCTGGGCAGCTCGATTGACGGGACCATGGCGATCAGCGACGGCCCGGCGCCGGACATGGTCGTCGCGATTCCCGCCGACCGGAGATCCCGGTGGACCTTCTGAGTCGCCGGCATGAGGGGCAGCCGGTACGGCTCATGCATGCGGTCCTCCGTGGCGGCCATCAGATTGTCGACGCCCGTGCCGCCGGTGAGGATCAGAACCAGCGCCGCGGTGGCCGAGGCATTGGCAATTGCATCGGCCCGGGACAGCTGGCCGGGTACCACCTTGCGGGCGGCGCCGGTGCGGAACCGGTCCTTCGCCACGAGGATGATCGGGCTGATGTCCGGGCTGGGTTCCAGGTTGATCCACGTGCCGGCCAGGCTGAGGACCAGGCCGCCGAACAACGCCGGCAGCACGTTGTCGGGATGTCCCTCGATGCTCGTAGCCAGGCGGGCCAGGTCGTCGTCGGAGAGGTCCAGGCTGCCGAGCGCCCGGGCGCCCACCAGCCCGGCGACGATGGCCGATGCGCTGGCCCCCATTCCGCGAGCCGACGGGTAGACGCCGACGGTTTCGATCCGCACCTGGGGCGCCTCGGCGCCGGCCTTCTCGTAAGCCGCCATAAACGCGCGGTAGGTCAGGTTGTCCGGGATCGGGTGCAGGCGCCCTTTGCCCGCGATGGTCGACCGCTCAGCCTCGGAGAACCGGATCGTCAGGTAGCTGCCGAGCGCGACCCCCAGGACGTCGAAACCCGGTCCGAGGTTGGCCGCAGTGGCCGGTACCCTGACCTCTGGCATCCCGGCTAGAAGCCGAGTGCCTGCGCGACGGTGTCCACCTGCGCCTCGACCTGCATCGGCTTGGGAGCGCCGGCGATGGCCCAGCTCGGGTCCTTGAGGCCGTGGCCGGTGCAGATGCAAACCGCGGTCCTGCCCTTCTCAACCCGGCCCTCGGCAGCCAGCTGGAGAAGCCCCGCCACCGGCGCCGAGGACGCCAGCTCGGCGAACACACCCTCCGATGCGATGAGCCGGTAGGCCTCGAGGATCTTCTTGTCGGTGACCGCACGGATCTCCCCTCCGGAGTCCCTCGCCGCGGCGACCGCAGTCTCCCAGGAAGCCGGGTGGCCGATCCGGATCGCGGTGGCGATGGTCTTCGGCTGGTCGACCGGGTGGCCGAGCACGATGGGGGCCGCGCCGGCGGCCTGGAACCCGAACATCAAGGGCAGGTTGTCGGTCACCCCGTCCGCCTTGTACTCGTTGTAGCCCCGCCAGTACGACGTGATGTTGCCCGCGTTGCCCACCGGGATGATGTGGTAGTCCGGCGCCCGGCCTAGGCCGTCGCAGATTTCGAAAGCGCCGGTCTTCTGGCCGAGGAGGCGGTGGGGGTTGGTGGAGTTCACGACCACGATGGGGTACGGCCCCTCGAGCTTGCGGGTGATCTCGAAAGCCTGGTCGAAGTTGCCCTTGATTTCGACCACCCGGGCGCCGTGAACCAGCGCCTGCGCCAGCTTTCCCGAGGCCACGTTGCCGGCCGGAATGAGCACCACGCAGAGGATCCCCGCCTTCGCCGAGTAGGCGGCGGCCGATGCCGAGGTGTTCCCGGTGGAGGCACAAACGACCGCCTTCGCTCCGTTGGCGACCGCCTTGGAGATCGCCACGGTCATGCCCCGGTCCTTGAAGGAGCCAGTCGGGTTCATCCCCTCGAACTTGAGGTAGACCTCCAAGCCGGTCTGCTCGGAGATCCGCTCGGAGTAGATCATCGGCGTGTTGCCCTCACCAAGCGTGACGACCGGGTCGCCGTCCGCCATCTCCAGGCGCGAGCGGTAGTGGTCGATGATCCCCTTCCAGGAGCCCATCTCTACTCCTCGGAGCTTTGAACGCGCATGGACGACGCGATGGCGTCGACGACTTCGAGATTTCGCAGGTCCGCCATAAGCGACTGGAAGTTGCGCTCCAGGGCGTTGTGGGTGACCAGGATGAGGCGGGCCTCCTTGCCCATCCCCTCCTGCAGCATGCTCATGATGCTAACTTCGTGGTCGGCGAAGGTCTGCGCCACCCGGGCGAGAACGCCGGGCTTGTCCGCCACCTCGAGCAGGATGTAGTACTGGCTGACCGTGGCGTCCATGGGCCGGACCTTGGCCGGCTGGCTGTAGATGGAGCCGACGCCCCGGCCCCCGACGACGATGTGCCGGGCGACGTCGACGACGTCGCCTATGACCGAGATCGCGGTCGGTGGCCCTCCGGCCCCCCGGCCGTAGAACATAAGCTCGCCGACCTGGTGCCCCTCGACGAATATGGCGTTCAGGTTGTCGCGGACCGAAGCCAGCGGGTGGGTCAGCGGGATCATCGCCGGGTGGACCCGCATGGCGATCTCTCCGTCGACGCTCTCGGCTATCGCCAGCAGCTTCACCGCGTAGCCGAGGCTCTTGGCGTTGGCGATGTCGGCCTGGGTGACCTTGGTGATGCCCTCACGGTAGACGTCACCGGCGACGACCCGGGCGTTGAAGGCGATGCTCGCCAGAATGGAAAGCTTGGCCGCCGGGTCGAACCCCTCGATGTCGGCGGTGGGGTCCAGCTCGGCGTACCCGAGGCGCTCGGCCTGGGCGAGCGCCTGGTCGAACTCCATGCCGTCCTCGGCCATCTTGGTGAGGATGTAGTTGGTCGTCCCGTTGAGGATTCCCATCACCCTCTCAACCCGCTCCCCTGCCAGCGACTCCTTCAGCGGCCGGATGATCGGCACCCCTCCGGCGACCGATGCCTCGAAGCTGAACTCGACCTTGTTCGCCTCGGCTTCGTCGAACAGCTCGCGGCCGAGCGCTCCGATCAGCTCCTTGTTGGCGCTCACGACATGCTTGCCTGAGCGCATGGCCTGCAGGATGAGGCTCCGGGTGGGCTCGATGCCGCCCATCACCTCGATGACGACCTGCAGGTCCGGGTCCCGGACCACCTCGCCGGCGTCGTTGGTGAAGATCTCC
>DATAAN010000163.1:0-3789 GCA_036260105.1 Actinomycetota bacterium | reverse complement strand
GCCTGGCCCCCGATGAGCTGAAGGTCGAGGTTTCCTTCGGGGATCAGAAGACCTCTCCTCTGGCGCTGGAGCCGGCCTTCGGCAGCCCGGGCGAGTACCGGGCAAACCTCATCCCAACCCGAGGCGGCGACTACACATTCCGCTTCTTCGGCACGATCAACGGCCAGCCGTACGACCAAAGCTACACGTCGGGCGAGCAGACCTTCGACTCCCCACGCAACCCCGCCGACGTCTCATTCCCGGCGAAGGACCCGACGGCCGGCGAGCTTGCATCTCGAATCGAGCAGCTGAGCAGCGAAGGCGGGGCGGCTGGCGGCTCGGACAGCAGCGGCAGGGCCGCCCTGGGAATCGCAGTAGCGGCTCTGGCGCTCGCGATCGTAGCCTTAGTGAGGAAGGGCAGGGCCACTTAGCACCATGAGATACCTTCTACGGACCGCCCTGGCGACCGCAGCCCTCCTGGCGCTGCTGTCGCTGGCCGCCGTGCCGGCGTGGGCGCACGCGAGCCTTCGCACGTCCTCGCCGTCCGGCGGGGCGGCCGTGGAGGAGGCTCCTCGGCAAGTCACCATCACCTTCACCGAGTCGCCCGATCCCAAGCTCTCCGTGGTCCGGGTCCTAGGAGCTTCCGGATCGTTCGAGCAGGGGCAGCCCCGGCACGCCGAGGGCGACGACCTCACACTGGTCGTCGACCTCAAGGAGCTCCCCAAGGGTTCCTACACGGTGTCGTGGCGGACGGTCTCCCGCGTGGACGGGCATTCGTCGGCCGGCGCATTCGCCTTCGGGGTAGGAGAGCCGCCGGATCCGGCGGCGGCGGAGGCGGAAGCGACCGAAACCACGTCGAAGATCCCGCAGGCCACCGCCCGCTGGGTCTTCTATTCAGGGCTGGCCTCGATCGTCGGAGCGGCCTGGATGGCACTGTTCGCATTCCGGTCGGCACCGCGCCTGGTCCGCCGGCTGGCCGAGTTCGGCTGGCTGCTCGCCTTCGCTGCGCTGCTCGCCCTCTCGGTGCTCCAGTACCGGGAGGCCGGTGTCGGGTTCGGCGTCTTCGCCGGGAGCTCCTCCGGGCGGGCACTCGCCCTGCGGGCGGCGCCCGTCCTTGTGACCGGTCTGGCGCTACTGGCGAGCCGGAAGCGGTTCCGCGGGCCGATGGGACTGGCTCTGCTCGGCGCTCTGGGCGCCATGCTGGCGCACAGCGCCGCCGGGCACGCCGCGGTTCCGCCGGACGTGGTGCCGAAGGTTGCCGTCCAGTGGCTTCACTTCGCCGCCGTCGGAGTCTGGATCGGCGGCCTGGCCGCCCTTCTCTTGGGTCTGAGCGGGCTGTCGCCGGAGGAGAGGGGAACCGTAACCAGGCGGTTCTCGCTCGTCGCCGGCATCGCGATCTTTCTGGTCACCGGAACCGGTGTCCTCCGCGCTGTCAACGAGGTCGGCGGTTGGGAGCCGCTGTTCGACACGCCTTACGGACGGCTGGTGATCGCTAAATCGGCTCTTCTGGTCGTGTTGGGCGGTTTCGGCGCGCTCAACCGGTTCCGCAACGTGCCGGCGGCCGTAAAGTCACCGGCTGGCCTGCAGAAGGCCGGCCGGCTGGAGGTGGCTATTGCCGTCGTGACGCTCGCGCTCGCGGGCATGCTGTCCACCTCGGTGCCGCCGATCTCCATCGCCCAGGCGGCGGAGGAGGCACGGGTGACCTCGGAGGGCACCGACTTCGGCCGCATCGCCGAGGCTGTGCTTACGGTCGAGCCGGGCACGGCGGGTCCTAACCGGTTCCTCGTCGAGCTTACCGACCCGGACACGGGCGACCCTCTGGAAGGCGTCGAACGTGCGACGCTTCGCCTGGCTTCCCTCTCGAACCCGGCCGCCGGTGAGTCGACCCTCGAGCTGCAGCGTCAGGAAGACGGGCGGTACCAGGCCACCGGCTCCAACGTGGCGATCGACGGAAGGTGGCGAGCCACCCTGTCGGTGACCACGTCGGGCAACTCGTTCGACGTGCCGCTGGAGTTCTCCACGCGTGCAGTCGGGTACACGTCGGACCGGTCGGAGGTGGAGGGCCAGCCAACCATCTACTCGGTGACCGATCCACAGGGGCGGCAGCTCCAGGTCTACTCGCAGCCCGACGACCCTGGTCCCTCCGAGCTGCATCTCACGCTTTTCGACTCGTCCGGCACCGAGATGCCGGTAGGGGAGATCGTGGCCATTGCAGTGCCGCCCAACGAATCCTCGGTCACGCTTGTGACCCGCCGATTCGGCCCCGGGCACTTCGTCTCCGACGTGGAGCTGAAGCGGGGGACGTACACCTTTGACATCACTGCTCGAAACGAGGCGGGCGAAACCGTGAGGTTCCCCGCCGAGCTGGAGGTTTCCTGATGAAGTCTCGCCGCATATCGACAACCGCCGCACTAGCCGGCCTCTACCTGATAGCACTGGCCTCACCGGCTCATGCCCACCCGGTAACCGGGGGCGACGCCACTCCCCTGCAGATTGGCATCACGGTGGCCGGAACCATCGTGACGCTGGCCGGAGTCGCCGCAGCCCTCATCGCCACCGGCGACTCGCCCAGGTTCACTGGCGACCGCACCAAGCTCCGGCGTGGAGGCCTGGCTCTTGCCGTCGTCGGCTTCGGTGGCTTCCTCTTCGGTCCCGATCTGGTCGAGCCGAAAGCGCTGCCCTGCGAGCGACCGGCGAGTGAAGCCAGCGTCGAGATCCTGGAGCCGGCGGAAGACCAGATCTTCGGGTCCCGGGAGGTGCCGCTCAAGCTCGACCTTGAGGGAGGGCGAATCGCGTCGCTGGCGTCCACAAAGAACCGCCCCAACGAGGGCCACCTCCACATCACCGTCGACGGCAAGCTGGCCACGATGACCGGCGAGTCGGAACAGACCCTGCAAATCGAGCCGGGCCGGCACGAGCTCGAGGTCGAGTACGTGGCCAACGACCACGCCCCCTTCTGTAAGCGGGTGGCGGATCGGGTCCGGTTCACGGTGGAGGACGCGGCGGCGTAGTGGGATTTCTTCGCGAGCTGGTCTCAAGCGTCGGTCGCCAGTTCGGCTCCGACGGGGAAGAGGTCTACCGGGTTTTCTCCGGTCAGCTATACGTCTTCCTCGTGATCGCGGTGCCCACCCTGGGCCTGCTGCTGCTTAATCAGCGCCGCAGATACCGACTGGGACGAGTCCCGCGGGTTCTCTCCCGCCCGTTCGTTCTCGACCTGGCTGTCGGGGCTACCGTTCTCGGCATCCTTCTCGTCACCCTGTCGGCGAAGCCGAATCCGCATCCAAAAGTGGACCTGATACCGCTCCACCCGCTGTGGACGGCGCTGACCGGCTCGGTCGACGCGACGAGGGTCGCAACGCTGTTCGGCGCCAATGTCGTCCTGTTCGTCCCTCTCGGAATCCTTCTGCCCCTGCGCTGGCCTCGCCTCAACAACGGGTGGGTGGTCGTGCTGGTCAGCGCAGTGCTGTCCGGAGCGATCGAGACACTCCAGTACTTCATGGACCGGGGCAGGGTGACCCAGTTGGACGACGTCATCTTCAACACGCTGGGCGGCCTGCTGGGATGGATGGCACTTCGGGCGGGAAGTTGGGTTAGGCAGACCGCGGCCTGACGGAACCCTCCACCGGGTGCAGCTCGGCATGCGGTGCATGGGGACTGCCCTGTTCCGTCGTGACCTTCCGCCAGCCCTTGCCGAACTCGTCGTCCAGAAAGAAGGTTGAGCCCCGGTAGGTCACCTTCACCGCGGGCCGCTCGGTCCCGACCAGACCCTGCTCCCGGACCCAGTAGCCCGGGTTCTCCGGCATGTCGTCG
>DATAAN010000162.1:0-5122 GCA_036260105.1 Actinomycetota bacterium | reverse complement strand
GGATCGGAGGCAGTAGTGATCTCTCGCTCGTCCCCGACCGGGCTCCTCGAGCCTCGATCGGAGACGGATCCTGGCGTGTCTGGTTCGACACGGGGCTCCAGCGGTCCGGTCGGGCCCGAGGTCGACGTTCCGTCCGAGTCTGTACCAGCGGAGGATGTCTCGTGGTGCCCATGGGAGGGCTCTGGAGCAACCGCGCCAGGTCGATCCACCGATGGGGAACGGGCAGCCACGTCGGATCCCACGTGCGCGCTCTGGGATTCGGTCCATCCGGCGGCATGAGGGGGTGAGCCGATCTCGGGGTCCGGGTCGACATGGACCATCCCGCTCTCGATCAGCTCCGGGCTTCGGCTCTCCCCCGAACTCGGCGCAACTCCAAAGCCCTCATGAGGTGTCTCGCCGCCAGTTGAACCCTCAGGTCCGGAGGACACCGCCGGCTCATCGCTTGGGCGCTGGGCGCTGAGTTGTTCGGAGAGTGCCCCGGTGTACGCGCTGGTGCTGGGCTCCGTCGAAAACCAACCAACATCAGTGCCGGTGCGGTGGGAGACTGCAGGGACCGTGGAATCGGAAATCGTAGAGTCAGTGACCTGAGGAGTTGCCTCCCCGACGCCGCTGTTCGATGCGGCGGCCGCCTCGGGAGCATCGCTGACAGGACCTACCGTCGTGCCGTTCGCAGCCGTTGGCCGAGCCGTGTGCAGATCATGAGGATCAGACCGCGTGGGCTCCTCGCCCCTGGGCGCGTCTGGATGGGCCTGCTCTCCAACTGCGTGAGGAGCCTCAGACTGGCCGTTGACCGGTGCCGCAACCTCCGACTGATCGCCGAGTGGTGAGGGCTGCTCGGTCGAACCGAGACCCCCGGCTCCCCCATCAGCTCCAGGGCGATCCCCGGCCTCAGGCTGTTGCACCTGCTGGACTCGGGCTGCGTCCTCTGGCGGCTCTGGCTGTCCGATTCGTGATCTGGAGGTGCTGGGCTCCTGGTCCGGGGTCATGCCCATGTGCCACCGGACGGCGTCCGGTGGGTCGGATCCCCAGATTGGGTCGAGTCGAGATTCGGCTGGGTCCTGCCTGGGTGCGGTATCGCGAAACGGCCACTCCCGAGACTGATCCACCGTCGACGTTTCACCGTCCTGTGCTGGTCTCTTGGCGGCATCGCGACCGCTCCTCTCGCCTGCGGGTGACGCTTCCGCGATGCCGGCCCCCCCGGCGGTGCCCGCCGGCGGCGAGGCCGACCACACCGATTTACCCTGCTCGCGTACGCCTTCTCCTGCGTAACCTTCGGTTCTCCCTCGTCGGCGTAGTCCCAGTGCGGCCAGAAGCCTGCTCAGGAATCCGCCCGTGCGTTCCTCTTGGACCTGCGATGCCTCATCGGGTCGCCGACTGATGGCTCCCGCCTCCCTTCACAACAACTACGAGGCGGCGCGTGGGACCCGGGAGCGCTGGACGACCGCGCCCGACAGTCGAGCTGGCTCCTGATGACGCCAACCCGATCCTGGGCCGTACCGTCGCCCTACCGCCACTCCGACCACAGAATGCCGAAAGCCAAGACAGTGCCGGCCTACGACCGGATACCGTCCCTGCTCGTTTCCTCGATCCCGCAGCAACCTACAACACCGTCCTGACGGCAACCCCGATCGACGCTAGTGGCAGCTACTGCTGCCGATCGCGCTGCTGGCCGAGCGGAGTTCGCGCCGGCATGCCCGATCGCCGGGGGAAGCGGGGGGAGGTCGCAGCGATCTTTGCCATGATAACGACGAAACCGACCCGGTCAATCGGCGAACTCGGGTTGGGGACAACGTCGTCGACCCGACCGCCGAGCTGCTCGCAGGCAAGCGCAGCTTGCTCGAGCTCATCAGTTCCCGGTTGCCCTCGGGGGACGAGAAGCTGCCCGCCGACAGCGACCAGTGGAAGCCCCAACTCGGCGACCACAGGGAGGGGCCCGAGCGCCCTCGCTGTTGCCACATCGAAGGCTTCGCGGGCGGGACCCCGCCCGTAGTCCTCGAGCCTCGCGTGGACCACCGTGACGTTAGTGAGGTGGAGCCTGGCCGCGGTTGCCACAATCCAGTCCAGTCGACGCCGCTGCGCATCAATCAGGGTGAAGGAGGTGGCTCGGTGTGCGACGGCCAATGGAAGGCCTGGGAGCCCAGCGCCTGAGCCGAGATCGGCCCAGCGCTCTCCTGGCTCAGGCCGACGGATTGCCGCCAGCCCAAGGGCATCATCCAGATGCCGCTCCCAGAGCCGCTCCTGCTCCCTCGGACCCAGGAACCCCAGCTGGATAGCCTGGGCGTAGGCCTGCTCGAGGAGCTCCGCGTCGGTTGCCATCAGCATCGATCGCCAAGGCGAATGGTCGCCGCCGCTCCAATGTTTCACGTGAAACGTTAGGCGGGCCGGATAACCACGCGGCGGTGGGGGTCTTCTCCGAGGCTCTCGGTCCGGGCACCGTCGATCGCGGCGACGGCGTCATGGACGATCTTCCGCTCGGCCGGGGTCATGGGCTGGAACTCGTGGTCCTCGCGGGTCCGGATCACCTGTTCGGCTGTTGCCTGGACCATCGAGATCAGTCGTTCGCGTTGCCGGGCGCGAAAGCCGTTGATGTCGAGCAACAGGCGGACTCGCCGTTTCGACTGGCGAAGGACGGCGAGACGAGTCAGCTCCTGGAGAGCGTCGAGTGTCTCGCCATTGGAGCCGACAAGTACGTCCAGGTCGGAGCCCTCGAGGTCAACGTGGCCACCTGCCTCGTCGACCCAGGTGGTGATGTCACCGTCGACGTCCAAGGCGTCGAGGAGGCCCTCGAGGAAGTCGCCGGCTCGCTCGGTGTCAGCCTCGACGACCTCCCGGTCGATTGGCTCCTCCCGGTGGGTGCGTCGCTGGGACCTGAGCGTGCCCGCCGATCCTGCGTCTGGAGCTGCCGGAGTCGCGGACGATCCGGGGAGAGGCGAGGAGGCTGGTGCATCGACCGCCTCCCAGCTTCGGTCGCCATTGCCGCCTTGTACGCTTGTCGAGGATGGCGACGCGCTCGGCGACCCGGCGGCGGCCTTGGGCGCACCGGCTTCGGGGAGGGCGGTCTCGGGCGCACCGGGCTCTGCCGCGCCGGGCTCTGCCGCGCCGATCCCCGGTGCGGCGGTCTCGGTGGTGCCGAGGGACCGGCCCGGTTCGTCGGTGTCTACGTCCGCAGCCCCCACAGCAGCCGGGCTGTCGGGCGACTCTCCATCCAATCCCGAGCCAGCACTCAAGCTTGCGTCCGTAGCTCCCTCCCCCATCCTGCCGGTGGCCGACCCAGCACCACCTCCATGCGCAGGTGAGCCGGTAGGGTGGTCGGAGGGATACGTGGCCTTGGTCTGGGTCGAGTCGTTCGGACCGATCGCTGCATCGTCAGGGGCGGTGGCGGAGGCCGCAGGAGAAGCAACGGAGCCCCCCGCAGCACCGGCAACCTGTTCAGTACCTCCGACCTGATCTGTACCTGGGACAGGGTGATCTGTACCTGGGACAGGGTGAGAGCCAGCCAGGGCGGACCCGCCCTGGCCCGCCCCCGGCGCTTCGGCTCCGGCCGCAGCCGACCCCGACCGGGCCGTTACCCGAACCCGCGCGGGAGACCCGATGTAGCCGAAGGTTGACGGGACCGGGTCCTCCAGGACCTCGATGTCGACCTGGTCGGCGCGGAGGCCGAGTTGGGCGGCCGCGGCGGTGACGGCCGCTTCGATGGTCCTAGCGCTTGCCTCGGCGTGGGCCACTCGACTTGCCCTTTCCGGACGAGCGGCTGCCCGACCTCCGGTTGCCGCTGGTGCCCTGCCGGCCACTCTGGCCCTGGCCCTGCCTCGCCTGGGCTCCCTTGGCCGCCGGTCCACCCTGCTTGGGAGATGTCTTGCCGTTCCCGGCCCTGGCGTTGCGGTTGCCGTTCTTGTTGCTCGCCGGGGAACGCTCGTCGGCTCGCGGCTGGGAGGACCCGCGGAACATGCTCAGGGGGCCGACGCCCTTGCGCTCCTCGCCGTTCTCGACCAGGGCCGGAGCCCCGGCGGCCGCGGCCTGCACGCTGCCCGCGGGCGCGGGGGCGTTGCGGAGCAGGATGTACTGCTGGCCGACGCTCCAGAAGTTGGTGGTGACCCAGTAGACGATCACCGCCAGGGGCACGTTGACCGCGAACACGAAGAACATCAGCGGCATGATCTTCATGATCATCTGCTGCTGGGGGTTCACTTCGGCCGTCTGCTTGCTCATGAGCTGGCGCTGGGAGATGTAGGTGGTCAGCGCCATGGTGGTGGTGAGGGCCAGGATCGTCAGACCGGCGGCCGAGAAGAGCTTGTCCCAGCCCTGGAGGGCCCACCAGTGCTGCTCGAGGGGCACGCCGAAGAAGGTCTTGCCGAGCAGGACGTTGGACTCGCCGGCGATCTGGCGGGCGTAGATGACCTGGTAGAGGGCGAAGAAGAACGGCATCTGGGCGAGGAGTGGCCAGCAGCCGGCCATGGGGTTGAAGCCGCGCTCCTTGTAGAGCGCCATCATCTCCTCGTTGAGCTTCGTCTTGTCGTTCTTGTGCTTCGCCTGGAGCTTCTTGATCTCGGGGGCGAGCTCCTGCATGACCCGGGTCGACCTGACCTGCTTGACGGTGAGCGGGATGAGCAGGATCCGCACCGCGACCGTCAGCATCACGATCGCGAACCAGTAGCTCTGGGTGCCGAAGAGGGGCTCGGCGATGTCCTGGAAGAACCTCAGGACGTGGTACAGCGCATCACGGAAGCTGTTGAAGAGTTCGATCACGAGGAGCCTCTCTCGGGCGGGCCGACCCGGCCGGCCCTCACCATCTCACCGTACCCCTTGCGGCCCGGCTTCACGCGGCCGGTCGCGGGCGGAACGTAGTCAAACCCCCCCGGATGGAACGGCTGGCACTTCACGAGACGGCGGAGCGCCAGCCAGGAGCCGCGAAGGGCTCCATGCGTCTGGATGGCCGTCTTGGCGTAGGCCGAGCACGACGGGTGGAACCGGCAGCGGTTGCCCAGGAAGGGGCTGATGTACCGCTGGTACGCTCCGATGAGCGCCATCAGCACGGCGGCCGCGACGCTCCGCGCCGGCGTCCTGGCCAGGCGATCGCTCAACCGCCGTCGCCTCCGCGCAGGCCGGCCGCGTTCAGGAGGTC
>DATAAN010000161.1:0-2130 GCA_036260105.1 Actinomycetota bacterium | reverse complement strand
AGCAGGATCAGCGACCGCTCGCCCCGGCGCCGGGCGTCCAGGATGCAGGCGATCGCCCGCTGCGGCAGTCCCCTTCTCGGCGGCTTTACGACCTCGACCGCGGGCCAGGCAGCTCGCTCGGCCAGGCGGTCCGCCTCCTCGATCACCCACCCGGCTTTCGATGGTGCCCAGTAATCCAGGTTGAGCGACGGCGTGGGGCTGACGAAGACCAGGCGGGCGCCGGTCACGGCCGCCCGCGCCTCGGCCACTACCCGGGCGTCGTAATAAGGAGCCTGCTGCTCCTTATACGAGATGTCGTGCTCCTGGTGCAGGAGGATCGCGCCGAGGTCGAACCCCGGGGCGAACAGCGCCGCCCTGCCTCCCAGGACGAGCCGCCGGCGGCCGGCGGCCACCTCCCACAACGCCCGCGAGCGGTCTGCGGGGTCGACACCGCTGTGGACCACCGCTGCCTGGTCGGGAAACCGCTCGGCGAGGGCACCGAGGATCCGGGAACCTTCCCGCACCTCCGGCACGGCAACTATCGCGCCCCTGCCCGCCTCCAGCTCTGCGGCAACCAGCTCGGCGTAGCGGGGCAGCGGGTCCTCCCCGGGCCTCAATCGCCAGAGCACTCGTTCACTCGGAGCTTCGTGGACCGGTGCCGGCCGCTCAGGCCACAGCGGCCCCTTGCGGCCGAGCCGGACGGGGGTGAAGAGCGACAGGAAGCTGCTGAGAGGGGCGACGTAACGGCGGGAAAGCCGATGGCACATCTGCAGGAGGGGGGCGTCGAAGACCGGTCCCCGTCCGCTGACCGCAGCGATCGGAACAACGCTTTCGGGTACCTCCGTGACGGCGTCGACGCTGACGACCCAGCCCCGGACCCGCCGGTTGCGCAGGGGAACGCGGACTATGGAGCCCACCCGGACGCGGTCCTCCAAGGCGGGTGGAACCGAGTAGGTGAGCTCTTTGTTGAGGCCCCAGACTTCGAGGTCGACGATAACGCCGGCCAGCACTGCTAAACGCGACCGGCCCGGCGCCGGGCCGGCCTAGAGGTTGGCTGCCGCCTTGGCGAACTCCTCGGCACGGTCGGTCTGCTCCCAGGAGAAGTGCTTCTCGCTGCGGCCGAAGTGTCCGTAGGAGCTCGATTCCTTGAAGATGGGCCGGCGGAGGTCCAGGTCACGGATGATGGCGGCCGGGCGAAAGTCGAAGAACTCGGCCACCAGCTTCTCCAGCTTGTTGGGATCGACCTTGGCGGTGCCCCGGTCGTCCAGGCTGATCGACACCGGATGCGCAACTCCGATGGCGTACGCCACCCGGATCTCGCAGGCATCCATGACCTCGGACGCCACGAGGTTCTTGGCGACGTAGCGGGCGAAGTAGGCGCCGGTGCGGTCGACTTTCGTCGGATCCTTGCCGCTGAAGGCGCCGCCACCGTGGCTGCAGAAGCCGCCGTAGGTGTCGACGATGATCTTGCGGCCGGTGAGGCCGGTGTCGCCCATGGGGCCACCGATCTCGAAGCGGCCGGTTGGGTTGACGAGGAAGTTCTTCTCGATGTCGTCGGACCACAGGCAGTCCGGGACGATCGGCTTGACCACGTACTCCAGAAGGTCCGGCTTGAGCAGCGTCTCGATGTCGACCTCGGGCTCGTGCTGGGCCGAGATCAGGATGTTCTCGATTCCGACCGGCACGCCGTCCTCGTATTTGATCGAGACCTGCGTCTTCCCGTCCGGCCGGAGATAAGGCATTCGCCCGCTCTTTCGCTCCTGGGACAGGCGATGCGCGAGCCGGTGGGCGAGCCAGATCGGCGTCGGCATCAACTCGGTGTCCAGGTCGGGCCGCTCCTTGGCGGCGAAGCCGAACATCATGCCCTGGTCGCCGGCGCCCAGCGTGTCCAGGTCGTCGTCGGCGCCGCCTTTGGCCTCATAGGCGGTGTCGACGCCGAGCGCGATGTCCGGCGACTGGCCCTGGATCGCGAGGAGGACTCCGCAGGTGGCACCGTCGAGGCCGTACTTGGCGTCGGTGTAGCCGACCTCGGTGATCGTGTTGCGTACGATCTCCCGGGCTTCGATGTAGGTGTCGGTGGTGATCTCGCCCGCCACGATGGCCTGGCCGGTTGTCACCAGCGTTTCGCACGCAACCCGGCCGTTCGGGTCG
>DATAAN010000160.1:0-2546 GCA_036260105.1 Actinomycetota bacterium | reverse complement strand
AGGGAGCTGCCGAAGGCTCGCTCCGCCCCGCCGTTGACGAACGCTTCGATCACTTCGAGATCCTCCACCACCCAGAGGCTACCGCCGCGCTCTGCGGAAGACTGGCCAGATGAGCGGGCTCCCCGGCTCGGACAGCGCCTTCTGCTACGTCACCACGACCGGTCGCCGGTCGGGGCGGCCCCACACCATCGAGATCTGGTTCGCTGCTGCCGGCCCCACCCTGTACGTCCTGGCCGGGGGGCGTGAGCGGGCCGACTGGGTGCGCAACCTGCGTGCCAATCCGACCGTCGGCGTTCGCCTGGCGGACCGTCAGTATCGAGCGAGGGCCAGGGAGCTCGAGGCCGGATCCGAGGAGGACGACCGCGCTCGCCGCCTGGTCCTGGGGAAGTACCAGGCGCCTGGCGCGACCGACCTCGAGTCGTGGGGCAGAACGGCCCTGGCCGTCGCCTTCGACCTAGAGGACCCCTCACCCTGATCCATCGACCCACCGGCGCATCACCACGTGCGGGCCGACTCCCGGGATGTCGAACGGTTCGCTGACGACCTCGAAGCCCTGCTTGGCGTAGAAGCCGGCGGCCGGCGTCCGGGCGTTGCACCACAGCTCGCCGCCGCCGAGACGAGCGACGCGCTCGACCGATGCCCGCAACAGCGCCTGCCCGATTCCCCGCCCCCGGAAGTCCGGTGCCGACGCCATCCCGCGCAACCGCCAGCCGGGAGTGGTCGCATCCCCCCCTGCCCTGTCCTCCCGGTAGAGCGAGCTGATGCCGACGATACGGCCGTTCGAGAAGGCGCCGAGATGAACGGTCGCCGGCGCGTCGTCTCCCGGGTACACCGAGTCTTCGGGCGGGCGCCCGGGGCGGAGCACCAGCTGGCGGAGGGGCCGGATCTGGGCCGCCATCACCGCTCGCACCTCCAGCCCGTCGTCCATGCGGCGCACGCTAACGCCCGCCCGGCTCCGGGAGGGGCGCTGTCCTAACCTGGCCGGAGCGGTAGAGGGGAGCGGTCCATGCCCGAGGAGATCGGCGAGAAGCGGTTCTCGGTCGTCCGCCGCGGTTACGACCGGGAGGAGGTCGAGGAGTACCTGCTGCAGGTCGCGGCCGACGTCGCCATGCTCCGCCAGCAGATCGCGGACCGGGCCGTGGCCGGCGACCGGTCGGATGCCGACGGGTCATCGGAATGGGGTGTGAGCGCCTACCCGATGTCGGCCGAGCAGGAGGCGGAGCTCCTCCGACGCGCCGCTGAGGCGGCCCGGGAGGTGCACGACGCCGCCGAGCGGGAGGCGGCCGAGCTCCTGGCCGCGGCCCGGCGGTCGGCTGGCGAGCTGCGAGAGGCGGCCCAGGCCGACCTGGACCGAGCACGGGAGGTGCGGGAGGCGGCGGCGATGGAGGCCGAGCGGACCCGTGTTCAAGCGGAGGATGCCGTCGCCGAGCTCCGCCAGCGCGTGGAGCAGGAGCTGATGGCGGCGGCCAGTGCCCGCAAGGTGGCCGAGTTCGACGCCGCCGCCCACCGAGCGGCTCTGGACGCAGCCGACCAAGCTCGGCAGCAGGCCTTCGAGGAGCTCGCCACAGCGAAGGAGCTGCGGACCGCGGTCCAGGAGGAGCTCGACCGCCTGCGAGCATCGGTCCGGGCTGAGATCGGTTCGGTCCGCCAGGAGTTCGCCGCGCTGCTCGACATGGCGGAAACGATCAGGGCCGAGGCGGAGAGGGACATGGCCGTTCTCCGGGCGGCCGCCGAGCGGGAGCTGGACGCGGCGAAGGACCTGCGGGCGACCGCTTCGGCTGAGGTGGAGAACCTCCGGCAGGTTGCCCTCCAGGAGCGGGAGGTGGCGCGGGCGCCGCGACCGGAGGCAGAGGGCTCCGCGGGACCGGCTGCCGGGGAGACGGGCGAGCGCCCGTAGACCTGCGGCGTCAGCCTGTCGTGGCCGGGAGCCAGCCGGAGCGGGTGGCCTCATAGGCGGCGATCGCCGCTTCCTGCCGGAGGGTGAGGCCGATCTCGTCCAGCCCTTCGAGGAAACGCATCCTCGTGTGGTGGTCCAGCGGGAACGGGACCTCGAGGCCGGCACCGGCTGCCGACAGCGTGCCCTTCTCGACGTCCACCGTGATCTCCAGGGAGGGGTCGTTCTCCACGGCGCGCATCAGGAGGACAGCCACGTCCCCCCCGACCTGCACCGGCAACAAGCCGGCCTTGGTGCAGTTGGTCCGGAAGATGTCGGCGAAGCGGGAGGACACCACCGCCCGAAAGCCGTAGTCCTGCAACGCCCACACCGCGTGCTCCCGTGACGACCCGGTACCGAAGTTGGGCCCGGTGAGCAGGATGGTGGCGCCCTCATAGCGGGGTTGGTTGAGCACAAACTCCGGGTCGGCGCGCCATTCGGCGAACAGCCCTCGTCCGAAGCCGGTGCGCTCCACTCGCTTGAGCCACTCGCTGGGGATGATCTGGTCGGTGTCGACGTCGGAGCGGTTGAGCGGCACGGCCCGGCCGGTGACAGTGCGCAGCGGCTGCATCACAGCTCCTTCGGCGTGGTGAAGTGCCCGGCGACAGCAGTG
>DATAAN010000159.1:0-2627 GCA_036260105.1 Actinomycetota bacterium | reverse complement strand
GTACTCCGACTGCTCGCCGGTCAGCTTGGTCAGCTTCACGCCCAGCGCCTCCAGGTGCAGGCGAGCCACCTTCTCGTCCAGGTGCTTCGGAAGCGTGTAGACGCCGATCGGGTAGTCCTCGGTTCTGGTGTACAGCTCGATTTGAGCGATCACCTGGTTGGTGAAGCTGTTCGACATGACGAAGCTCGGATGGCCGGTGGCGTTGCCCAGGTTGAGCAACCGGCCCTCGGACAGCACGATGACCGCGTGGCCGTCGGGAAAAGTCCAGGTGTCGACCTGGGGCTTGACGTTCATCTTCACGACACCGGGGACCTTGGCCAGGCCGGCCATGTCGATCTCGTTGTCGAAGTGGCCGATGTTGCCGACGATCGCGTTGTGCTTCATCCGCGACATGTGCTCGGCGGTGATGATGTCCTTGTTCCCGGTGGCGGTGACGAAGATGTCCGCCTGGGAAACCACATCCTCGATGGTTGTGACCTGGTATCCGTCCATGGCGGCCTGGAGAGCACAGATGGGGTCGATCTCGGTGACGATCACCCGGGCGCCCTGGCCCCGTAGGCTCTCGGCACAACCCTTGCCGACGTCGCCGTAGCCGCAGACAACGGCGGTCTTGCCGCCGATGAGCACATCGGTGCCGCGGTTGATGCCGTCGATTAAGGAGTGCCGGCAGCCGTACTTGTTGTCGAACTTCGACTTCGTCACCGAGTCGTTGACGTTGATCGCGGGGAACAGAAGCTGGCCGTTGCGCGCCATGTCGTAGAGACGGTGGACGCCGGTGGTCGTCTCCTCGGTGACGCCCTTCACTCCCTCCGACATGCGGGTCCACTTTCCCGGGTCCTCCGCCAGCCGCTCCCGCAGCAGCGCCAGGAACACCTGCCACTCCTCGCTGTCGTTGATCTGGGACTCGGGGACCGAGCCGGCCTTCTCGAACTCCACACCTCTGTGGATGAGCATGGTGGCGTCCCCGCCGTCGTCGAGGATCATGTTCGGACCCTCTTCGCCAGGCCAGGTGAGCGCCTGCTCGGTGCACCACCAGTACTCGTTCATGGTCTCGCCCTTCCAGGCGAAGACCGGAATGCCCCGGGGATCCTCGGGAGACCCGTCCGGGCCTACCGCCACCGCAGCCGCTGCGTGGTCCTGGGTGGAGAAGATGTTGCAGGAAGCCCATCGGACCTGAGCGCCCAGCGCGACGAGGGTCTCGATCAGAACGGCCGTCTGCACCGTCATGTGCAGAGATCCGGTGACGCGGGCACCGGCCAGAGGCTGGCTGTCCGCGTACTCCTTGCGGACGGACATGAGGCCGGGCATCTCGTGCTCGGCCAGCCGGATCTCCTTGCGCCCGAACTCGGCAAGAGACAGGTCGGCTACTTTGAAGTCGGGCGAATCGGTCACGGACAACCTCGCTTTCGGGGCGGGCAGTTGGTCAGAGGGATGGGGGCACTCAGAAGCACCCCGCGAGAGTCAACAATAACCTCGACCGGCGACATAAGGGGGGCCGCTCCACCGCCAGCTGTCGAGCTGCCTCCCCGGCGGCTACAGGTCCTCCGGGAAGTCGCCCCTCACCACTCCGCTCGGGTGGGTCGGGTTGTGCAGGTTTATGTAGTAACGCTCAGGGTGGCGGGAGATGTCCTCAACCAGCTCCACCGGGGCCTGCCGGCAGATCTTAGCCGTCGGGTAGCTCACCGGCGGCGCCACGCCGTCCCCCGACCCGAAGATGTGAAGGATGATCCCTCCGGTCGGCTGGCCGGGATTCTTCAGATGGATATGTCCTGCGGTTGGAAGTGCTTCTCCTTCGGTCAGCGTCAGGCGGCCGAACCGGAAGCAGATCTCGGTGGTGGACCCCTCCGCACCATCCTCCGACTCGTCCTCCTCCTCGAAGAACACCGTGACCGAGCCCCGGTCGCGATTGCCGTGCACGTTGGTGGGAACCTCCTCGGCGCCCAGGAGCCGTATCCGTACCCGCTCCTGCTCGATGCCGGCAAACGCCGTGCCTGCAGCCAGCGACAGGCAAAGCACTCCGGTCAGCGCGAGCGACAGCGGCAAAAGTGTCCTTTTTCGCATTTTGCGCCTCCTCCGTATGCGGCCTTTCTTCTAGCACCTGGGAACAGTTTTTGTCACTACCCGGCACTAGCTTGAACTCATGCTGGGTCTGAAAGACGTCATATGCCCGGAAGCCTGTGCCGGCTGCTGCAGGATCGCCCGGGGCGGCCTCTGCCGGACCTGCCTGGAGGAGATGCCGCGCATCTCCGGAGCCGTCTGCCGGTGTTGCGGCAGGCCGCTGGATCGTCCGGCCGCCTCCTGCATTGACTGCCGAAGTCGCAACTTCCGGTTCGACGCCGCCCGGCAGGCGGCGCCGTTCGGCCCGGTCCTGAGGAAGGTGGTTCACCGGTTCAAGTACTCGGGCGGCCGCTCCCTGGCGGCGCCGTTGTGCGACCTGGTCCTGGAGGCGGCTTGCGGACTTCCGGGCACAGCCCAAGCGGTCACGTGGATCCCTCCGAGCCCCGAGCGGCTGCGTCGGACCGGAGTGGACCACGGCCGGATCCTGGCCGAGCTGGTTGCGGGATCGCTCGGAAAGCCTGCGGTGGCGCTGGCCGCCCGCACCCGGCGGACGCGCCCTCAGATGAGGC
>DATAAN010000158.1:0-2837 GCA_036260105.1 Actinomycetota bacterium | reverse complement strand
CATCGACGCCGTTGGCCTTCAGCCAGCGGATCTGGTGCTCGACGATGGGCGTGCCGGCCACCTCGACCATCGCCTTCGGACGGTCATCGGTGTACGGCCGCATCCGCGTGGCCTTGCCGCCCGCCAGGACTACTGCTTGCATCGGTGCCTCCGGCCGGCCGCACGGCAGTGCAGCGTGGGGTCTCAGGTCTGGCGCTCGGCGGCCGGGTTGGGAGGGCCGCCGGCGATTCGCCCTGAAAGGTATCCGGCCATCTTCGCGAGGTCAATTGCAAGCTCCAGCGCCGGGAGCGCCGCCAGCGCGAGCAGTGCCTCCGGGAGTTCGAGTCGAGCGAACGCGCGCCGGTAGGCAGGGCGCATGCGAGCAACGGCCGCCAGGGGGGCCACCGCCACCAGCCCGGGACGGCGCCGGGCGAGCAGCGCCACAACGCCCGCGCCGGCGTAGGTGGCAAAGCGCAGCGCATGGCGCTGCGGATACATGCCGGCCCGGCCGTCGCCTTCCCCGTAGCGAAAGTACTGGCGCATCGTCGAAGCGAGGTCCGGCCGCAGCCGCCAGCGGACGACCGCATCGGGAGCGAACACCCGCCGGGCGCCCATGTCCCGGACCCGGAAGTTGAAGAGCATGTCCTCGCCGATGGCGAGCCACTCGGGATAACGGCCGGCCTGCTCCCAGGTCTCCTTCCGGAAAGCCACCGACCGGGAGGAGGGCATGAAACTTTCGGCGTCCACCTCAGCGGCGTCCGGTAGGTTGAGGCAGGCCAGAATCCGCTCGAAGCGGCTCCGGGGGTCCGGGGCGTAGAAGCCCATCACCACGTCGGCGTCGTCCTGTTCGAAACCGGCGACCAGAGCCGCGAGCCACCCGGCATCGAGTGTGCAGCCGGCGTCGGTGACGGCGATCACGTCCCCCGTGGCCCTCTCTATCGCCGCGTTGCGGCCGGCCGAGATGTTGGCGCCGGGCACACTTTCGATGCGGGCGCCCTCCCGCCCGGCCGCCCAGCGCCGCAGCATCTCCAAAGATCCGTCGGTGGAGCCGCCGTCGACGATCACCACCTCATCCGGCGGCCTGGTCTGCCGGTCGATGCCCTCCAGGAACTCGCCGAGGCTTGATGCCTCGTTCAGCAGCGTGCTGATCAGCGTGACCTTCATCCGGCCGCCCTCTCGTAGGCGTCCAGGGTCAGGCGGGCGGTGCTCTCCCAGGAGTAGCCGGTCGCCCGCTTCCGGGCGGCGGCGCCCAGGCGCTCCCGCACGTTGCTGTCGGTGGCCAGCCGGACCAAAGCCTCGGCCAGCCCGTCTATGTCCGAGGGGTCGACGGCCAGAGCCGCCGGCCCCGCCAGCTCGGTCAGCGCCGGCGTGGTGCTGCAGACCGAGGGGATGCCGAACGCCATCGCTTCGGCCAGCGGGATGCCGAACCCCTCGTACAGCGAGGGGAGGGCGAAGACCGATGCCCTGCGGTAGAGCGATGCGAGGTCCAGGTTGGACACCCGGCCGGTAAGGACCACCCGGTGCCCGATGCGCAGAGCATCGATGGCCGCCTCGACCTTCTCCTGGCCCCAACCGGCGACGCCGGCCAGGACGAGCTTGTGGTCGCCCAGCTCCGGCCCGGCGGTGGCGAATGCGTTGACCAGGCGGACCTGGTTCTTGCGTGGCTCAACCGTGCCGACGTTGAGGACGAAGGGGCCGTCCAAACCCAGCCGGTCCAGCACCGCGTCGTTCGTCGGGCTGTCGGGAGTCACGTTGGGGGCTTCCGGCGTCACCGCTATGCGTTCCGGTTCCACGCCGTGCATCTCGACGATCTGCTGCTTCGTCGCCTCGGAGACCGCCAGGATCACCTCCGAACCCTTCAGGCATCGTGACAATCCGCGCCGGTAGATCTGGCGCCAGGGAAAGGGGACCACCTCGGGCATGGTCTCGACCGCCAGGTCGTGGACCGTCGACACCAGCCGGGCGGCCGCCGGAGGAGGAACGGCCAGCCCGGTGGCGTGGACCACGTCGACCTGCTCGCCGAGTCCCGGCAGGCCGGCGAAGTTCCAGGCGGCGTAGAGAGGTGCGAAGGGCAGCTGCGGGCGGATCAGGGACCGGCCGCTCCAGGACGCAGGCGGGTCGGCGAACCGGGAGACTATCGGCCGGATCTCGTGGCCCCGCGGGCCGGCGAGAAGGGCGTCGGTCAGCCGGCGGACGTAGACGCCTACCCCTCCGGGGATTGAGTGCGCCGCCGGGTCGGCATGGATGGCGATCCTCACCGGACGGCCGCCCGCTGGCGGGCCCGCCGGAGGAGGGTCGAGATTCGATAGTCGTAGGGGGCGAACCACTGCTCCAGCTCGGACCAGGAAACGGTGCGGCGTCGCTGGATGCGCCGGCGGCGGGCCAGATGGCGGGGCAGCAGCCGGAAGAAGTCGCCCCAGGCCTTCACGAGGGCGGCCGGCCGGAGGCTCAGCATGTGCAGGGTTGCCCGGACCTCGGTGTAGAGAATTCCGGGCAGGGCCTTCGCAAACGCGGCCGGGGTGTCGTTGTGGAGCATCACCAGCAGCCGGTTGCGGTGGTTGCAGGACAGGATGAAGGTTGACGACTTCCCGCCGCTGCCGCCGCGGAAGTGCCGTCCCGTTGCCTCCGGAACGTAGGCAAACCTCCAGCCTCGAAGCTGGGCCCGCCAGGACAGGTCGAAGTCCTCGAAGTAGGCGAAGAAGTCCTCGTCCAGGTACTGGCCGTCGACTGCGACGTCGTCCAGCATCGCCCGCCGGTACACCGGCGCAGCCCCGCAGACGCTGAAGAGCGCCCTGTCGGAGTCGTACTGGCCCGTGTCGGGCTCGCGCTCGCCCCGGTCCACCGCTCGCCGGTTGCGG
>DATAAN010000157.1:0-19703 GCA_036260105.1 Actinomycetota bacterium | reverse complement strand
GACTGCGTGGTCGCCGGCTTCCGCTGGCACAAGAGCGGGCCGGTGGTGGGGTCCCTTCTTCTCGGGCTATACGACGACGAGGGCCACCTGCACCACGTCGGCGTGGCCGGCGCCTTCTCGATGGCCGAGCGCAAGCGGCTGCTGGAGGACCTGGAGCCGTATCGGAAGGATGCCGACGTCGACCATCCCTGGCACGACTGGTCGGACCTGGACCGCATCCCGGGCGGCGCAGGGAACCGGTGGAACGCCCATAAGGACATGTCGTGGGAGCCACTCAGACCCGAGCTCGTTCTCGAAGTGGGCTACGACCACATGGAGGGTGACCGCTTCCGGCACGTAGCGCAGTTCAAGCGCTGGCGCACCGACCGTACGCCCGAGTCCTGTACCTTCGCCCAGCTGGAGGTACCGGCGACCTACAACCTGGCGGACGTCCTTGCCGGCGGCGGAGGGTAGGGCGCCCGGCGCCTAGCCGCTCGGCCTGGGCTGGTCCACTTTCCGGCGAGGAGCGACGTCGTTGCGAAGCGTCCCCTCCATCAGCCCGTCCTCGGGCATCTCCTCCGACTTTCCGGGCGCGAGGTACGGGGCATGCCCCCGGGTCGATCCGGAGTCGGCCAGGATCTCCTCGAGATCGGTCTCGCCTGCGGTCAGAGTGACGATCCACTTCTCCTGGGCTCCCATGGCGGCCCACTCCTCGTCGGCGGCCCGGGCGATGCCTTCAGCGATGTCGTTGCCCGGCGTGCCTCCCAGGACGCTCGGCGCTTCCGGACCGACCCCCCAGACGACCCACTCGCGGCGCGAGTCCAGCTCGTTGGAGGCGGCCACCGTCCCGTGCCAGGCTCGGACGTCTGAAGCTTCGGCTTTCCTTCCCGGACTCATGGTCGATACTCCTTTCGGTCGATCGGATTACCCCAGTCCTACCCACCGGTACGGCCGTGATGCTTGAAGCCGTCGGGCCAACCGGCCCGTGGCAATATGAGTCGCATGTCGCGGCCAGGGGCTTTGATCTTCTTGGCAGCAGTCGTGTCGTTGGCTGTGGCGTGCGGCGAACCTCCCGGCGGGGAGGACCGGCCTTCCGCAGCGGAGACGAATGCGACGGGGCCCAGCGCCAGCGCCAGCCCGAGCCCGCCTCCCCGGTTTACCTTCGCCGCCAAAGGCGACTGGGGCGCCGGGACGCCGGAGCAGGCGGCGGTCACCGGCCGCATGTGCGAGGTCCGGAAAGCCACTCCGTTCGACGTGGTGGTCACCACTGGCGACAACTTCTACCGGCCCGACGGCACCGCGACGCAATCGAACTACTACGGACCCGAGGGCTGTCTGCTCGAGCACCCCGGTCACCAGTGGCGGGCGACGTGGGGCAACCACGACTCCGGCCGTCCATCCACCGCCGGTGTTCTGGGTGCGGAGGAGAGGTACTACACCTGGACCGCACAGCAGGTTCAGTTCTTCATGCTCGACTCCAACCGTGTGGCGGACCCGACCCAGACGGCATGGCTGGAGTCGGAGCTGGCGGGGTCGCGGGCGCCGGTCAAGATCGTTGTCTTCCACCACCCTCCCTTCACGGTGGGCCTGCACGAGAACAACGTGGAGGTCCGGCGTCGCTGGGTGCCGCTGTTCGAGAGGCACGGCGTCGACCTGGTGCTGAACGGGCACAACCACGGATACGAGCACTCACTGGTCAACGGTGTGCACTACGTAGTGACCGGAGGTGGCGGCGCCCAGCTCTACCCGTGCGTCGACAGCCAGCCGTGGCTGAAGTCCTGCCTTTCGGTTAATCACTTCCTCCTGGTGGAGGTGGAGGGGCAGGCTCTGACTGTTGCCGCGCTCGGAACCGACGGGCGTGCGGTGGACCGGTTCGGAATCGGGCGGAAGCCCTGACTACTAGGGCGTGCAGCCCTGCCGGTTCTCCACCTGCGGCAGCTGGCCGACCCGGTAGTTGACCACCTTCGCGCCGTCGGACTCGAACACCATCCGGTAGTTCTTGTCCTCCTCCTCCTTCGGAGTGGCGGTCAGGTAGCGGTAGGGAGGACCGATGAACGCCCTGGGGGGCAGCGGCTCCCCGTTGCCGTAGGCGTCGATGACCGCCTTTTCTTCGCTTCCCACCTTGATTCCCTGAGCGGTGGCGAAATCTCCTCCGAGGATGTCGATGCGGGCCAGCTTGCCGTCCACGATCATGAACGCCAGCGGCGACTTGTTCCCACTGTCCGGGGGAGGGATGTAGCCGGGAATCGTGGACGGGCTGACATAAGCGCAGTTCTTCTCGGCCATCGCCTGGTCGAAGTCGGGCTGCCGGGTCAGCGCCACGCCGGCTGCCGCCGAGATCTGCTCGATCGTCATCCCGACCACCACGGGACCCACGCTCGTCAGCGTCACCGGAGAGTTGGCGGTCAGCCCTCGCTGGACGGTGGCGGTGGGCGACGCCTCGGTCTGGGCGGCGGTGCCGCCGTTGTTGCACGCCGAGGCGGCGAGCATAAGCAGAAGCGCCAGCGCGGCCACCCGCTTAGCGGCCGGGCGGCTGACTGGCGGATTGCACGCGTGTGAGCCGTTCGAGTTCCGCATTGAGAACATGCTAACCCAGGGCCGGTGCGACGCAGCAGGTTTCACCGGGATACCTCGATAGTGCCGTCCATGCCTGCGTGCAGCGTGCAGACGAATTCGATGTCCTGGTCCGGCACGGTGAATGTGGCGTGGAAGACCTCGCCGGGCGACATGGTGCCGGTGCCTATGCCGAGCTCGTCTGCGGTCCAGTCGTGCGGACGGGTCCCGGTGTTGCGGATCTCCACGGTGACCTCCTCGGCAGGGCGTACTGCCAGCACGTCCGGCTTGAAGAAGTTGTCGCCGGCTTCGATCTTCACCGCAGGTCCGGTGGCGGCTCCGGTCTCGACGTCGCCGGTCGGCTCCATCCCGCCGGAGCAGCCGGCCTGGAGCAAAAGCGCCGCAACTATCAGGATGTGCCGAACAAGTCGCCAGATGTGGGTAGAAGAAGTCGGGAAGTGCAGCATTGCGTCCTTTCTTGACACTGGGAGGGACTGGGGCAGCCGGCGCTTTGCGTTTGCGGTGGCTCGCCCCGATACTTTTAGCGTTGGAACTTTTTCGCAAAGACCGCTTGCTTAGGAAGGGAGAAACCCATGGGCGACCAGGAAGAGCAGGGTCAGGAGTCGGAGGCGCCTGCCTCCACCGACAGCGACACCGTACAGGCAGCACTTAAGGGCATTCCAGGCCTGGCGGACGCGGTAGAGAACCGGCCCGCTCGCCAGCCGGCCGGCGACGAACAGGAGGAAGGCGGCGAGCCCGACTCCCAGTATCGATCGAGCCGTGCGGAGGTCGAGGACAGCGAAACCGTCCAGCAGGCCCTCAAGCAGCTGGGCCTGCAGTAGTTTCAGCATCCGCCCCCGCCGCCCCGGCGGAGAGCAGCTGCCTCAGCACCATCTGAAGAATTCCACCGTTCAGGTAGTAGTCCAGCTCGGCCTCGGCGTCGATCCTTACGGTCGCGGGAAAGGACGTCTCCGAGCCGTCGTCGCTTCGTGCGAGGACCTCGACGGTCTTGCCCGGCCGCACATCGCTGCCCACGCCCCGGACGGTGAAATGCTCCCTGCCGGTAAGGCCGAGGGAGGCCACCGAGTCGCCGGGGGCGAGCTGCAGCGGCAGCACACCCATGCCGACGAGGTTGCTGCGGTGGATGCGCTCGAAGCTCTCGGCTATCACGGCTCTCACTCCGAGCAGGGCCGTGCCTTTGGCTGCCCAATCCCGCGAGCTGCCCGATCCGTACTCCTTGCCGGCCAGCACCACTAGCGGCACGCCCTCGGCGGCGTACGCCGTGGCGGCGTCGTAGATCGTCGCCAACTCCCCGTCCGGCAGGTGAACCGTGTAAGGACCCTCGGTGCCCGGTGCCAGCTGGTTCTTAAGGCGCGAGTTTCCGAAGGTGCCGCGGAGCATCACCTCGTGGTTTCCCCGCCGGGAGCCGAAGCTGTTGAAGTCCTGCGGCTCCACGCCGGAGCTCCGCAGATACCTGCCGGCCGGTGAGTTGAGCCAGATCGACCCTGCCGGGGAGATGTGGTCGGTGGTGATCGAATCGCCGAGGACGGCCAGCGCCCGAGCCTCGACTATGTCGCCCGGGGGAGTGAACTCTGCGGTGACCCCGGCAAAGTACGGCGGCTCCTTTATATAGGTGGAGTCGGGGTCCCACTGGAACACCTCGCCCTCGGGGGCCGGCATGGAGCGCCAGTTGTCGTCACCCTCGAAGATGCCCGAGTACTGCTGCTCGAACTGCTCGGAAGATATCGCCCGGTTCATCAGGTACTCGACTTCGTGGGGCTCGGGCCACAGCTCCTCCAGGTAGATGCCCTCGCCGGTCTCGTCGTACCCGATCGGATCCAGGTCCAGGTTGAGGTGCACGGTGCCGGCGAGTGCGTAGGCAACGCACAGGGGCGGCGACGCGAGGTAGCTGGCTTTAACCTGCGAGTGGATTCGGCCCTCGAAGTTGCGGTTGCCGGAGAGCACGGCCACCACAGCGAGGTCTCGCTTGTCGACCGCTTCGGCCACGTCCTCGGGAAGCGGGCCGGAGTTGCCGATGCACGTGGTGCAGCCGTAGCCGACCAGGTTGAAGCCGAGCTCCTCCAGGTACGGCAGCAATCCCGCCCGCTCCAGGTAGTCGGTGACCACCCGGGAGCCGGGGGCGAGCGAGGTCTTCACCCAGGGTTTCGTCTCCAGGCCGGCCTCCACCGCCTTCTTGGCCAAAAGGCCGGCCGCGATCATCACCGACGGGTTGGAGGTGTTGGTGCAGCTGGTGATGGCCGAGATGACGACCGACCCGTCGTTGACCTCGGCGCCCAGCCCCGTTTCCGGCTGCTCGGGCGGCCCGCCGGCGAGCGGAGCCTGAAGGTCGCTGCTCTGGGGGTTTCCGCCCTCGGCCACGAACCGGCCGGTCTCCCTATTCGGGGCGCCGTTCGTCCCGGCCGGCAGGAAGGCGTCCCGGAACGAGTCCCATACGCCGGACAGCCCGACCCGGTCCTGCGGGCGCTTCGGGCCGGCGAGGCTCGGCTCGACCGTGGACAGGTCGAGGTCCAGCACCTCGCTGAACCGGGGAGGAGGGTCGGCGTCGGTCCGGAACAGCCCCTGCTCGCTGCAGTAGCGCTCGGCGAGATCCGCCGCCTCCGACCGCCCCGTCTCCCTCAGGTAGGCCAGGGTGTTGGCGTCGACTGGGAAGAGGGTCGAGGTTGCGCCGAACTCCGGCGACATGTTGCTGATGGTGGCCCGGTCGGCGACGCCCAGGCTGCTGAGGCCGGCGCCGAAGAACTCGAGGAACTTGCCGACCACCCCATGCTTGCGCAGCATCTGGGTCAGTGTGAGGACGAGGTCGGTAGCAGTGGTGCCGACCGGCAGCGCGCCGGTGGTGCGGATGCCGACGACGACCGGAGAGGTCAAGAACATCGGCTGGCCCAGCATGGCGGCCTCGGCCTCGATGCCACCCACTCCCCAGCCCAGCACCCCCAGCCCGTTGACCATGGTGGTGTGGGAGTCGGTGCCCACCAGCGTGTCCGGGAATGCCAGGCCGTCCCTGGCCAGGACGACCCGGCTGAGGTACTCCAGGTTGACCTGGTGGCAGATGCCCATGCCGGGAGGCACGACCCGGAAGTCCCGGAACGCCTGCTGGCCCCAGTTGAGCAGCGAGTATCGCTCCCGGTTTCGCCGGTACTCCCACTCGATGTTCGCCTGGTAGGCATCCCGGGTCCCGAAGCGGTCGACCTGCACCGAGTGGTCGATCACCAGGTCGACCGGTACGAACGGGTTCACGGCGGTGGGGTCGCCGCCGGCGCGGCTTACCGCACTGCGCAGGGCCGCCAGGTCCACCACTGCCGGCACGCCGGTGAAGTCCTGCATGAGCACCCGAGCCGGCATGAACGCCAGCCGGGCGCCGGGGTGCTCCTCCGGCCACCGCGCCAGAGCTGCCACATCCGACTCGGAGACGTCCCGGCTTCCGGCCCGGCGGAGCAGGTTCTCCAGCAGGATCTTCACCGTGTGGGGCAGCTGCCCGGCGTCTGCGCCGACTGCGCCGGCCAGTTCAGGCAGGCCGAAGTACTCGATCTCGCCGGAGGCGGTCGGCAGCTTCTTCAAGGTTCCGAAGCAGTCTTTGGGCAAGGCTTTACCTCTTCGATAGGGGAGAGACCGGCAGGGATCGCTTCTCCGAAGATAACAGCGATAAGCGGGCTGTTCCCAGACTCCACCCCGGCCTTACAAACCGAATAACCGATCCAGAAAATGCTCCGCCGGTGGTATCAGCCGGCCTCCTCAAGTCGATTACCGCTCGGACTCAAGCGCTTGGCCGGAGAAACGGTCTACGACACAAAGGAGCAGGGATGTTCAGTGGATTTCTTGGGGGCATGATCGGCAAGATCCTCGCCACCGTTCTGGCGGCGGCCGGCCTCGCGACCGGCGTGGCCGCGAGCGGGGTCCTTCCGGCGGGTCCGGACGCAGATATGACCATGACGGCCTCTGCGGGCCCGACTTGGGACTCGGCGTCCGCTTCGGCTTCAGCTTCGGCGGGAGGGGCCGCGCTGGCCGGAGCCTCCATGATCCCGGCCGTGCCGGCCCTGCCGGTGGACCTCCCCGGAGCCGGTCAGGCTGACGCGGCGTTCCAGGCGGCGCAGGCTGCGCTGCAGAAGGCCGAGCAGGCGCAGAAGGCTGCCCTGGCCGCCGCAGCCAAGGCAAAGGAGTGCGCGGCCGGCATCCAGGCTCAGGTCGACGAGGTGGTGGCGGCGGCTGCATCGGTGACCGATCCGGCAGCGGCGCAAGCCCTGGTGGCCCGGGCGCGAGCCATCGCCGACGACGCCCGGGAGTGCGCCGGACTGGCGAAGAAGACCACAGAAGAGGGACTCGGGCTGGCACGGGCGGTGACCGGCGAGGTGGCGAAGCTCGACCCGACCGGCGCGGCGGCCACCGGCATCGACGCCGCCCTGGCGGCAGTCGGGGCAGCCGAGCAGGCGGCAGGTGCGGCCATGGGGGCGGCCGACCAGGCGATGGGACTCGCGAACGGAGCCGTCGACATGGCAATGAGCATCGTCTACCTTGTGCTGGGGAACGCTCCGGGAACCGGCGGCGGCATTCCGGGCGTTCCCGGGGGCATTCCGGGCCTTCCCAACGGCATCCCGGGGATCCCGAGCGGCTCGCCCGGCGGTTCCGAGGACGGCGGGTTCTTCGGCTCCGGATTAGCCAGGTCCTTCGGAGGATTCTTCGGCTCTTAATCCCGCATTCACGGTAGCAACCATGCGCACGAGGGTGCGCCCGCTGGGACAGTCTGGGGTTCCGGCGGGGCGCACCCTTTGCGTTGGAGGGTTCCCAAGCCGTTTATCGAGGGCCAACTCGGGTAAATCGCAATGCAGCGGTTGAGTCTCAGCCGTCCTGCCCCGAACAAGTCCAAGGAAGTCCACGACCTCGGGAGGACCCACAATGTCTCCAGACTCTGATCTCCAACGCCCGGGCGCGGGCGCGAACGCCGAAGGGTCCACACCGAACCGGCAGGGCAACGGCGGCGCCCAGTCCGGCTCGCAAACCGAGGCTTTGGGTTCCTCGGAAACTGGAAACTCCGGCGCGGGCAGCGGCGCCCAGAAGTCCTCCGACGGACGCACCAACGGTTCCGACGCGAAGTCTGTGGCCGGCCGGAACGGCGCTACCCCAGGCTTGAAGGCCGAGGACCGCGGCGGTCCCGGCTCGTGGATCGATGCCCCCATCGCCTCGGCGAGATCGGCCGACGGCATATCGAGGACGGACCGCCGGATCGCTAGGGCGCTCGGATGGTTCAGCTTCGGCCTCGGCATCCCGCAGGTCCTTATGCCGGGTCGGGTCGCCAGGATTGCCGGCCTGGAGAACACACTCGGCAAGCGCCAGGTGATTCGCATCATCGGTCTCAGGGAGATCGGTGCCGGCGTGGGGATATTCACGTCGCAGCCCAAGCCGGCCGAGTGGCTTTGGGCCCGCGTGGCGGGGGACGTGATGGATATCGGCCTGCTCCAGCTGGCCCTCGCCAACCCCAACACCCGCAAGGGTAGGTGGCTTTTCGCCACGGCGAACGTGCTGGGCGTGACCGCCCTCGACCTGATGGAGGCCAAGAAGCACACGCAAGCGGTGAAGGGAAGCGGCGAGGGGATGGGCCTCAAGGGCCGCACCGCGATAACCGTCAACAAGCCGGCCGAGGATGTCTACGGCTACTGGCACCAGTTCGAGAACCTGCCCACCTTCATGTTCCATCTGGAATCGGTCACCAAGCGTGGTGACAACCTCTACCACTGGGTGGCGAAGGCGCCGCTCGGGCGGAAGGTCGAGTGGGACGCCGAGGTCGTCGAGGACCTGCCGAACCAGCTGATCCGCTGGAGGTCGACCGAAGATGCCGACGTTCCGAACTCCGGGTCGGTCCGCTTCGCTCCGGCGCCCGGCAACCGCGGGACCGAGGTGATCGTCGAGATCGACTACCAGCTGCCCGGAGGAGCCATCGGGGACTCCGTGGCGAGGATGTTCGGCGAGGAGCCGCAGCAGCAGATGAAGGACGACCTTCGCAGGTTCAAGCAGGTCTTGGAGACCGGGGAGGTCGTGCGCTCCGAGGGCAGCCCGGAAGGCACCAACGCCCCCGGCCAGCTGACGCCTCGCCCGGCGCAGCCGCTTCCCTGACGCCGACAGGACTCTTTTAGAAAGGACTCGCCATGAAGGCAAACTGCTGGATTCGACCGACCCAGGTGGAGGTGCAGGAAGTCCCGGACCCCAAGATCCTCAACTCCCGGGACGCCATAGTGAAGATCAGCTCCACCGCCATCTGCGGCTCAGACCTTCACCTGCTCGACGGCTACGTGCCGGCGATGCGCAAGGGTGACATCCTCGGCCACGAGTTCATGGGCGAGGTCGTGGAGCTCGGCAAGGACGTCAAGAACCTCAGGGTTGGGGACCGAGTCGTCGTGCCGTTCCCGATCGCGTGCGGCGCATGCAACGCTTGCCAGGCGGAGATGTACTCGCTGTGCGAGAACTCCAACCCGCAGGTCGGACTGGCCGAGAAGCTGCTCGGCTATCCGACGGCGGGCGTTTTCGGCTACTCCCACCTGACCGGCGGCTTCGCCGGGGGCCAGGCCCAGTACGCTCGTGTGCCCTTTGCCGACGTCGGACCCCTGAAGATCGAGAACGACGACCTGACCGATGAGGCCGTCCTGTTCCTGTCGGACATCCTGCCCACCGGCTACATGGGGGCGGAGATGTGCGACATAAAGCCGGGCGACGTGATCGCTATCTGGGGCGCCGGCCCGGTCGGGCAGTTCGCCGCCGCCAGCGCCCGGCTGCTCGGTGCTGAGCGGGTGATCATCATCGACCGGTTCCCGTACCGGCTGGAGATGGCGAAAGAGCACACCGGCGCTGAGATCATCAACTACGAGGAGATCCCCAACGTCCGTGAGGCGCTGAAGGAGCTCACCGGAGGCCGGGGGCCCGACGCCTGCATCGACGCCGTCGGCCTAGAGGCGCACCACGTCTCGTTGCCGGTCTACACCTACGACAAGGCCAAGCAGTGGGCTCGCAACGAGAGCGACCGTCCGTACGCGCTCAGGCAGGCGATCCTTGCCTGCAAGAACGGAGGAACGGTGTCCATCGTGGGCGTCTACGGCGGTTTCGTCGACAAGTTCCCGATCGGCGCCATCATGAACCGGTCGCTCACCATCAAGGCGGGCCAGTGCCACGTACACCGGTACATGAAGCCGCTGCTCGAGCACATCGAAGCCGGCCGGCTTGACCCGAGATTCATCATCACCCACCGCATGGCGTTGGACGAGGCGCCGCACGGCTACGACATCTTCAAGCACAAGGAGGACGAGTGCATGAAGGTCGTCCTGTCGGCGAACTAGCGATGGCCGAGGCGCTGGAGCTGCCGGCTCGCGGGGACCCGCAGTTCGACACGGGAGAGCTGAAGTTCATTGGCAACGCCACGGTCCTGGTTACCTACGGCGGCTTCACCTTTCTGACAGACCCCAACTTCCTGCACCAGGGTGAGCACGCCAAGCTCGGCTACGGTCTGCGTTCGGAGAGGCTCATGGAGCCGGCGATGACCATCGACCAGCTGCCGCCGCTCGACTTCGTCGTCCTGTCGCATCATCACGGGGACCACTTCGACGAGGTGGCGGCCCGTGACCTGGACAAAGACGTTCCGATAATCACCAACCAGCACGCCGCGAGAAAGCTGGGGCGCCAGGGGTTTCGAAACGCCATCGCCCTGGAGACATGGGAGTCCCAGTGGATACACCGGCCGGGCTCCCGGGTGCGGATCACGTCGATGCCGGGCAAGCATGCGCCGCAGCCGCTGCAAGCGGCGCTGCCGCCGGTCATGGGTAGCATGCTCGAGTTCTTCCGGGGCCAGAGGGTCACCTACCGGATGTACATCACCGGCGACACCCTGCTGCACGACCGGCTGGAGCAGATCCCGAAACGCTACCCGGACATCGACCTGGCGCTGATCCACCTGGGCGGCACTCGGATAGCCGGCATCCTGTTGACGATGGACGCCGAGCAGGGCGTCCGGTGTCTGCAGATCGTGGCGCCCAAGACGGCGGTTCCCATCCACTACAACGACTACACGGTGATGAAGGACCCGCTGAGCGCCTTCAAGCTGAAGGCCGAGGAGGCGTCGCTGCCGACGGAGATCCGCTTCGTAAGTCACGGAGACGTGCTGGAGCTGGTGAGCGAGAGGGCGAAGCAGCTCGCAACTTAGGTTTTGATTTGCCGCTAGCCGCAGGTCCGGGGCTGTCAGCAGCCTCCCCACCGGCTCACCGTTGCTCCGCCCTAAGCCACGGAGCTCACCGGCGGTCGCTAAAAGGGGAAGTGTTAGGTGCCCGCCGGCTGTGCGTCCGGCGCCCATTTGCGGCAGGCGACCAGCTCCTCCTGCAGTTCCGCCTCGTCAGGCGGTACTCCGCCGGGGTCCTCCCATAGCCAGTGCCCAAGCCGGCGCTTAAGCAGGTACCCGTGGTGGGTCTTCAGGTAGTGATGGCGGGCACAGAGCCGGGCCAGGTTGTAAAGCGTGGTCGGGCCGCCCCGCTCGATCGGAACAATGTGATCGATCTGCAGGTCTTTGGTTTCGCCGCAACCCGGTACCACGCAGCTTGGGTCCCGCTGCCGTAGGGCGAACACGACTTTGGCTGGAATCCTCCTGCTCACCCTGGAAACTCTCGTGATGTCGGCGCCCTCGTCCAGAAGCGCGTAGATAAAGGCGTCCGGCTGGCGCATCCACTCGTGCACCTGACTCACCGGGACAGGCCCCGCGCCGTCCACCTCGCAGATCTCCCCGCTCCTCGCGTGACCTCGGAGAAGGGCCGAATGGTCGACCCGCACGTGAATCGTCGTTCGAGGCCGGGGGCGTAGCGGGTTGTCCGCTTCAGGAGCGGCGTGCCGGCACATGTCGACCATCGCGTCAGCTAAGGCGGCGTCAGCGCTTGTCTTGCCCTTCCGACCCTTCCGGGATGCCCGGTCTGCGACCTTCTGACGGTAAGGCTCGAGGGCGGCCAGGATCTCCGCCCCGGCCACAACGGTAAATCGACCCGACAGCCGGAACGCACCATCCGGGTCCACCCAGTGCCGGAGGTGACGGCGCCGGTGCGCTGTCTGCTGGCGCTGGTCTTCCGACAGTGCTGCGGACCTCACGCGGGCACACTCGCGACGGAACTGCTGAAGCTCTGCGTACTCAGCAGCCGCCAGCAGATAGGTCTGTTGATCCGGGTCCGCCTGAGCGGCAGAAACGACCTCGATCGCCTGCTCGTCGTTGAGCGATCCGCGGCGGTACGCCGCCTCCACTTCGGGCAGCTTGTGCATGGCCTCGACGGTGGACAGGACCATGGCCGTGCGGTTCACGGGCCGGGACTCCAGGTCGGCCATTAGGTGCGCGGGCGACCGGTGCGTATACCAGCCCCTGGTCTCCGCCAGTCGTTCGGCGGCCAGCGACTTGGCTGCTGTCACGACCCTTTCGAGTTTGACCAGCCTTTCATAGAGCCGCCGGCACTCCACTTCTTCCAAAGACGAGAAATCGAAGTCGGCGAGGGTTGCGGTAAGACGCCGTGAGCACTCTTCTACCTGATCGAACATACGTTTGATCATAGATGGCGGGGGTGACAAAACTAAGGGAGGAATTGGCAAGGGACATCGGCTCTGAATCGAAATACGACGGGAAGTAGGCTGCCAAGGCATATGGCGTGCTCCCGGGACACCCGCCATGACCGCTTTGAAGTTCTGAAACGCAGGTCGGGCAACGCCGTGTGCTAAGAATCTGCTTGCCGGCAGAGCAGTTAACGCCTGGTCCGCCCCGCCCCGCCCATGAAGGAGCGCATGATCTCGTTGGCGTAGTCCATGCCCCGACCGGCCCACGCTCCCGGGTTCGTGAAGTTGCCGCCGGCCGGCGGAGCCGGCGTGCCGGCAGCCGGCGGCGGGGGAGCGGCCGCGGTCGCAGCTTGCTGAAGTCCGAGCGAGCTGTTGACCAAACTTGCCGCAAGGCTGGTGACGTTGTCGACGATGGACTGACTCATCTGCAGCGCGCTTCCCGCTGAGGTCGCCGCGGTCCGGGCGGCTTTCTCGGCTGCTGCGACGGCGGACCGGCCCTGGTCGTCGAGCGCCGGGGCGCCCTGGGCGGCCGTCTGAGCGAGCATAGTAGCCTCGCCTGCCCGCCCGACACCGGTCTGACCGGCGGCAGCCGCCTGGTCGGCGCACGACTTCACCCCGCCGCCGATGTTGCGGGCCTGGGCGACGATCGCCTGCGCCTGCGCCGGACTGGAGGCTGTCAGGATCCCGTCGACCAGAGTCGACACCTGAGCCATTGACTCCTCGATGCACCGAGCGGTGATCGCTGCGGCCTCCTGGGCCGCCTTTTGCGCCTGCTCTGCTGCCGCGATGGCCTGCTCGGCGGACGCCAGGGCCGCCTGCTGGGCTGCGAGATCGCTTTCCTGGACTGCGACGCCACCGGACGCAGGGTCGGACATCGTGACATCCTCTACCGGCGCCTCCGGCCGCGGGACCTCCAGGCCGACAGACTCGGCGGCCTGCGATACCGCCGACTGAAGCGGGTAGGGCAACACGCCGGCGGCAGCCAGACCGCCGGTTGCCGTTACGAGGAACATCGCCACAACCACGGCCCAAACGGCGGTGGAGCCGGAGAGCGCAAGGCCGTATCTCCGCATGCCCCCACCGAACGAGCGCAACGCACCAAACAACGGCGTTAAGCCGGTGGAAACGGTGGTACCGGTCTTGCGGCTGCGGTTCGCCTGCTGGATCGCTGCAAGGTGCCGGGCCTCAGTCGCCTGCCCCATCGGGCTGACGTAGGCCGAGTTCAGCCGGCGCATTATGCGCGCCATCTCGGCCGCCTCGGCGCCCGAGGCGGGCTGGCCCTTTATGACCTTGTCGAAATCGCCGTCGCTGATATTCACGTGAGTTCCCCTACGGCCGGTAAACGGCTCGGGTGCGGGACTTGATACCCCTGCGCAGTCAGGTCCCGCTTGATCGCGGCGAGACCACGCCGCTGCAGTGCCTTGATGGCCGAGGACGGTTTGCCCAGGACCTTGGCGACCTCCTCCAGCGTCAGGCCTCCGATCATGCGCAGGTACAACACGTTGCGCTGGTCGGCGGTCAACTGCGAGAAGATCTGCCGAACCTGGCGGTCCGCAAGGTTGCGCATCACCTGGTCCTCAACGTTGGCCGGGTGGACGATGTCGCGGCCGGCTTCCGGCGACAGGTCGACCGGCCGGCGGCGGCGCTTGCGGATGTCGTCGACCAGCTTGTTGTGGGCGATGCAGAAGATCCAGGACTTGAACGCGGTGCCGTCGCCGGTAAACCGGTCGATGCCCTTCACGGCCTGGATGAACACCTCGGCGGCGACGTCCTCGGGCTCGGGAGCACCTTGAGCCCGGAGATAACCGGTGATCGTGGGAGCAAGGGCGCGGTAGAGGGCGGTCCAGCCCCAGTCGGCGCCGTTCTTCGCTGCGCTGACGGCCCCGTCAAGCCCCTGCCCGTCGATCAAGAAAAGCGTCCTTTTGCCAATGCGAAAGTCGCGACACTGCGGATGTCCCGGTCTTATCGGTACGGCCGGGCGTTTCGTTAAGGGCAGATCGGCTGGACGGGCGATTTAGGCCAGCCCCTGTCACCGATTCGCGGCAGACTTGAGGCATGACTGGACGTCTGCCGGTGCTCAAGCTCTTCTCCGAGGCCACGAGGAGCTGGTTCGAAGCTAGCTTCGCCGGACCCACGCCGGCGCAGGAGGGGACCTGGCGGGCGGTCGCTGCCGGGAACGACACGCTTGTCGTTGCGCCCACAGGATCCGGCAAGACGCTCGCCGCGTTCCTCTGGGCCCTGGACCGCATTGCCAACTCGCCGCAGCCACCGGAGAAGGAACGCCTGCGGGTTCTCTATGTCTCTCCGCTGAAGGCGCTGGCGGTCGACGTCGAGCGCAACCTCAACTCGCCGGTCAACGGGATCGCCCGGGCCGCCGAGCGTCTCGGACTGCCGGTACCCCGCATTACCTTCGGCCTCCGCACCGGCGACACCCCCCAGGAGGAGCGCCGCAAGTTCCCCCGCACGCCGCCCGACATCCTGATCACCACGCCGGAGTCGCTGTTTCTGCTGCTCACCTCTCAGGCCCGAGACGCCCTCCGGTACGTGGACACTGTCATCGTCGACGAGGTCCACGCAGTGGCGGGCACCAAGCGCGGCGCCCACCTGGCGCTGAGCCTCGAACGGCTGGATGCCCTGCTGGACAAGCCGGCGCAGCGGATCGGACTTTCGGCCACCGTCAGGCCCTTGGGTGAGGTGGCAAAGTTCCTCGGCGGCACCCGGGAGGTGACGATCGTCAACCCGCCGTCGGAGAAGCAGTTCGACCTGTCGGTTGTCGTCCCCGTCGAGGACATGGGGGAGATGGGCGAGCAGGTCGAGGAGATCGCCGAAGGGTCCTCGGTCCTGGACGGCGAACACCGGACGATCTGGCCGAGCATCGAGGCGCGGCTGGTCGAGCTGATCCAGGCCCACAACTCGACGATCGTCTTCGTCAACAGCCGCCGCCTGTCCGAGCGTCTCTGTGCCCAGATCAACGAGCTGGCCGACGAGCAGATCGCCCGAGCCCATCACGGCTCCGTCTCCAAGGAGCAGCGCCGCCTCATCGAGGAGGACCTGAAGATGGGCAACCTCAAGGCCGTCGTCGCCACGTCGTCGCTCGAGCTGGGGATCGACATGGGCGCCGTCGACCTCGTCCTGCAGGTCGAGGCGCCGGCCAGCGTGGCTTCCGGCCTGCAGCGGGTGGGGCGAGCCGGCCACCAGGTGGGTGCGGTCAGCCGCGGGGTCGTCCTGCCGAAGTGGCGGGGCGACCTGGTGGAGGCGGCCGTCGTTGTCGAGCGCATGCGGGCCGGTGAGATCGAGGAGCTGCGCTACCCCCGAAACCCGCTCGACGTGCTGGCGCAGCACATCGTCTCCATGGTGGCCATGGAGGACTGGATACTCGAAGACCTCGAGAGCCTGGTCCGTAAGGCCGCTCCTTTCGAGGGCCTGCCGACGAGCGCGCTGGTCGGCGTGCTGGACATGCTCTCCGGCCTTTATCCGAGCGACGAGTTCGCTGAACTCCGGCCCCGGCTCAACTGGGACCGGGTTACCGGAAAGCTGTCCGCCCGGGGCAACGCCCGGCTGCTCGCCGTGACGAGCGGCGGCACCATCCCCGACCGCGGCCTGTTCGGCGTCTACCTCGCCGGCGGCGAGGGCAACACCCGGGTTGGCGAGCTGGACGAGGAGATGGTCTACGAGTCCCGGGTGAGCGACGTGTTCACGCTGGGCGCCTCGAACTGGCGGATCGTCGAGATCACGCACGACCGGGTGATGGTCGTCCCGGCCCCCGGCACTCCGGCGAAGATGCCGTTCTGGCACGGCGACTCGCAAGGCCGGCCGGTTGAGCTCGGCCGGGCGCTCGGCAGGTTCATGCGGGAGATGAGCCAGTTGCCCGCCGGCGAGGCGTACACCCGCCTTAGGCAGGTGGGGCTGGACGACTTCGCCGCCAACAACCTGATCAAGTACCTGGCGGAGCAGGTCGAGGCGACCGGCCACTTGCCCACCGACCGGACCATCGTGGTCGAGCGCTTCCGGGACGAGCTGGGTGACTGGCGGCTGGCCATCCTGTCACCGTTCGGCGCCCGGGTTCACGCCCCCTGGGCGCTCGCCATCGAGAACCAGGTGAGGGGGCGTCTGGGGCTCGAAGTGCAGACGATGCACACCGACGACGGGATCGTCGTCCGGCTGCCCGAGGCAGACGACGCTCCGGCCCTGGAGTCGGTGCTGTTCGACCCCGACGACATCGAGGCGCTGGTTACCTCGGAGGTCGGTGGGTCTGCTTTGTTCGCCAGCCGGTTCCGGGAGTGCGCCGCCCGGGCTCTGCTGCTGCCCAAACGCCGGCCCGGTCGGCGGACTCCGCTCTGGCAGCAGCGCCAGCGCAGCGCCAACCTGCTGCAGGTGGCGTCGGGGTACGGCTCCTTCCCGATCGTCCTGGAGACCATGCGGGAGTGCCTGCAGGACGTCTTCGACCTGCCGGGGCTTACCGAGCTCATGCGCGAGATTCGCTCCGCCAAGGTCCGGACGGTGCAGGTGGACACCGACCACGCTTCCCCCTTCGCCAGCTCGCTTCTGTTCGGGTACATCGGCGCCTTCATCTACGACGGCGACGCCCCGCTGGCCGAGCGCCGGGCCCAGGCCCTCTCGCTCGACACCGCCCTTCTCGCCGAGCTGCTCGGCTCCTCGGAGCTGCGGGAGCTCATTGACCCGGAGGCGCTGGCCGAGATCGAGCTGGAGCTCCAGCGGCTGGCGCCCAACCGAAAGCTGCGATCGGTCGACGACACTGCCGACGCGCTGCGGGTGGTCGGCGACCTGACGGAGCAGGAGCTGCTCGATCGGGGCGCCGTGCCGGAGTGGCTTGAGGCCCTCAGGACCGGCCGCCGTGCCATAGTCCTGCGGATAGCCGGCCAGGACCGCTGGGTCGCCATTGAGGATGCCGGTCGGTTCCGGGACGCCCTCGGCGTGCCGCTTCCGGTCGGGATTCCGGATGCCTTCCTCAAGCCGGTGAACGATCCGCTCGGCGACCTCATCGGCCGCTTCGCCCGAACCCACGGCCCGTTCCAGCCGGCCGAGCCGTCCAGCCGGTTCGGACTGGGACCTGCGGTGGTGAAAGAGACGCTGGTCCGCCTGGAGTCCAGAGGAAGGGTGGTCAGGGGAGAGTTCCGCCCCGGCGGCAGCGGCTCGGAGTGGTGCGACGGCGAGGTCCTGCGGGCCATCCGCCGCCGTTCGCTGGCGAAGCTGCGCAAGGAGGTCGAGGCCGCGCCGCCGGAGGTGCTCGGCCGTTTCCTGCCGGTGTGGCAGAACGTCGGAGCGGTCCGGACGCTCGGCGGCGTCGACGGATTGATCAGGGCGATCGAGCAGATCCAGGGGGCCGCGGTGCCGGCCAGCGCGCTGGAGAGACTGGTGCTGCCGGCCCGGGTGCCCGGTTACACGGCGTCCATGCTGGACGAGCTGACGACCGCCGGAGAGGTGCTGTGGGCGGGAAGCGGGGCGCTGGGAAGCGATGACGGCTGGATCAGCGTCTATCTCGCCTCGCACGCCGAGCTGCTTCTGCCGCCGCCGGTCAACGAGGAGCTGACCGAGGAGGCGCACAGGGTCCTCGACGCCTTGAGAGGCGGCGGAGCGATGTTCTTCCGCCAGGTGTCGACGGCTACCGGCATCTCAAATGACACAGTGTTGCTAGACGCCATCTGGGAGCTGGTATGGGCCGGCCTGGTGACCAACGACACCGTCGCTCCGGTCAGGGGGCTGAAGGGGGTCGGCCGCAGCATGCCGTCCATGAGGCCCGGCCGCCGCCTGCGGCGGGGGCCGGTGCTGCCGCTGCGCCAGGGGCCGCCGTCGAGCGTCGGGCGCTGGAGTCTGCTCCCCGCCCGGGCCGGCGACCACACCCGCCGCATGAGCGCGCTGGCCGAGCAGCTGCTGGACCGCCACGGTGTCCTCACGCGGGGTGCCGTCGTGTCCGAGGCTGTTCCGGGCGGCTTTGCCGCCGTCTACCCGGTGCTGAAGGCGATGGAGGAGGCCGGCCACTGCCGCCGCGGGTACTTCGTGGAGAAGCTCGGGGCGGCCCAGTTCGCCATGCCTGGAGCGGTCGACCGGATGCGGTCTCTCGTCTCCGGCAACCCGGAGCCGACCGGCGCGGTCGTCCTGGCCGCTACCGACCCGGCCAACCCCTTCGGCGCCGCGCTCCCGTGGCCCGATCGGGAAGCGGAGGACGGCCAGTCCAAGGGGCACCGCCCGGGCCGTAAGGCGGGTGCGCTGGTGGTGATGGTCGACGGCTCGCTGGTGCTCTACGTCGAGAAGGGGGGAAGGACCGTCCTGACCTACAGCTCCGAGCCGTCCGTACTTCAGCCGGCCGCCGATGCGCTGGCTCTGGCAGTGCGCCAGGGGGCCCTGGGCAAGCTCGCCGTAGAGAAGGCCGACGGAGGAGCGGTCGAGGACAGCCCCGTGGCGAAAGCGATGGAGGAGGCCGGGTTCCGCCACACTCCGCGGGGGCTGCGGCTCCGCGCCTGAGAAGCGACGTTTCGCCGAACCTGGCGCTCACTGTGTTCCCGCAACGAGGCCTTCTCTACGATGGAACCACCACCGCACTGAGGAGGACCGTGCATGAGCCCCACCGAAGTTCACGCCGATGTGGAGGAGAACGAGTGGGCAAGCCGGCTGAGAAGCCGCCTGTCCGGGATGGCGGAGGAGATGCTCGTTCCGGGAGGGGTCGTGCTGGTCCGGTCGGCCGACCATGGGGACCTCACGATGACGTTCGGAACCCGCACCCGTGAGGGCGACGACCCGGTTCAGCTGGGCGACCACATTCGTGTCGGCAGCAATACGAAGACCTGGACGGGGACGGTGGTCCTGCAGCTGGCTCAAGAGGAGCTGCTGGAGCTGGACGACCCGATCGGCAGGTACCGGCCCGGCGTGCCCAACGGCGACAACATCACGATTGCTCAGCTGCTGGCCATGCGCAGCGGCCTCTACAACTACACCGAGACCGTCGAGATGAACCGCATCCTCGACGACGACCCTGCGTACGTCTTCGAGCCGGAGGAGCTGCTGGCGATGGCCTTCGCCCACAAGAATTACTGCGAGCCCGGTGTGCGGTTCCACTACTCGAACACCAACACCGTGCTGCTCGGTTTGCTGATCGAACAGCTCGCCGGATCCGTCCACGACGAGTTCGCAAAGCGCATCTTCGAACCGCTGGAAATGCACGACACGGTAATGCCGGAGCGCGCTTCAGCGGCGATTCCCCGGCCTTACGCCCGCGGGTACATGTACGGCACCAACTTGTCGACCATATCGACACAGGTACTGCCGAAGGCCCAGCAGGCCGAAGCGATGGCGGGAACCCTGAAGCCGTACGACCAAACCGACGGCAGCCCGTCCTGGGCATGGACGGCCGGTGGCGGAATCTCCACCGCCGGCGACCTTCTGCGGTACGTCGTAGCACTGGTGAACGGTCGCCTGCTCGACGAGCCGGCGCAACAGGCACGGATGGCGAGCCTCCAGCCGCGGGACCCGGAAGATCCGGACGGACCGGCTTACGGCTACGCCCTCGCTCGTTTCGGCACCTTCTACGGGCATACCGGTGAGCTGCCGGGATACAACTCGTTCATGGGCCACGACCC
>DATAAN010000156.1:0-21227 GCA_036260105.1 Actinomycetota bacterium | reverse complement strand
ACATGAAGCGGCTCCGCGGCCACGCCTGGATCGACCTCGCCAACTGCGAGTCGGCCGGTTTCGACGTCGGCCACGGAATCTCCAGCCCGAAACGACTGTTCACCGGCGCGTCGCAGGAGACGGAGAAGGGTTTCGAGTACCCGGCATGGAGCAACAGCGTGTGGACCGGCGCTCTCGTGGAAAACGCCCTGCTGGCCAACCAGGGTGACACGGACGGCGACGGACACGTCACCCTAAGGGAGGCTCTCCCCTACGCCGCAGAAGCCAGCGCTCGCCTCACCCAGGGACAGACCCCGTCGCCCCAGCATCCGTACATCGCTGGTGGGGAGGCCTCGAACTGGTTCCCGCCGGCTGCGGCTGCGCCGCCGCCTCCGGCAAAGAACTGCCTCCTCGGCCTCATCTGCCTGTAACGGCTACTCCTTGTCCAGGTCTCGGTGGACCACGGTCGAGCCGTAGCCCTTCTCCCGCACGTAGCGGGCGATCTCGTCGCTGATGACCACTGAGCGGTGCCTGCCGCCCGTGCAGCCGACGGCGATCGTCAGGTAGTGGCGCCCTTCGCGCACGAAGCCGGGAAGCATCGTGGAGATCAGTCCCCGCACCTTGGATAGGAACGGCTCGGTTTCCGGGGCGTTCAGCACGTAGCCCCGCACCTTACGGTTCGTGCCGTTGAGGGGCCGCAGATCCTCGACCCAGTGCGGGTTCGGCAGGAAACGGCAGTCCAGCACGATGTCGGCATCCAGCGGCAGCCCGTGCTTGTAGCCGAACGAGATCACGTTGACCGCCATCCCGGAGCCCGGGTGCTGCTCGGCGAACAGGGACGAGACCTTGTCCCGCAGCTCGTGCACGTTGAGGTCGCTCGTGTCGATGATGACGTCGGCCTGCTCGCGCAGGGGCAGAAGTATGGCCCTCTCCTCCACGATGCCCTCGATGATCCGGTCGTTGTCGGCCAGCGGGTGGCGCCTGCGGGTCTGGACGAAGCGCCGCACAAGCGTTCGCTCCCGCGCCTCCAGGAACACGATCCGGTGCTCGATCCCCCGTTCGGCCAGCATCGCCAGGGCTTTTTCCAATTCCGGGAAGAACTCCCCACCCCGGGCGTCGACGACGAGTGCCACCTGCTTCACCTTCGCCCCGGGAACGGTGATCAGCTCGGCCATCTTCTCGATCAGCGCCGGCGGGAGGTTGTCGATGACGAAGTAGCCGAGGTCCTCCAGGCACTTGGCGGTCTCGGAGCGGCCGGCGCCCGAGAGGCCGGTGATGATGGTGAAGCGCGGACTGGGAACCGGTGAGTCGCTCACCCTTCCATTAGACAGCGGAACGAAGGCGTTCGTGGATCTTTTCGGCCAGGCCGGCCCCTATGCCGGGGACCTCGGAGATCTCCTCCGGAGTCGCCTCGCGAAGGCCCTTGGTCGACCCGAAGTGCCGAAGGAGCGCCTTCCGGCGAGCGGGCCCGACGCCGGGCAGCCGGTCCAGGGTGCTCTCGGTCATCCTCTTTCCCCGCCGCTGCCGCTGGAACGTGATGGCGAAGCGGTGCGCCTCGTCACGGATCCTCTGCATCAGGTACAGCGCCTCCGACCCACGTGGCAGCAGGATGGGATCCGGCTGTCCGGGCACGTAGACCTCCTCCAGCCGCTTGGCCAGCGACACCACCGGGATGTCGGTGATGCCGAGGCCGGCCATCACCTCGACTGCCCGGTTCAGCTGCCCCTTCCCTCCGTCGACCACGACAAGGCCCGGCGGGTAGGCGAACCGGCCCTTCTTCTCGACCGGAAGGTCCTTGTCCTTCAGATAGCGGGCGAAGCGCCGCTCGATCACCTCGCCCATGGAGGCGAAGTCGTCCTGCCCCGCCACGCCGGCCACCTTGAACTTGCGGTAGTCCGACTTCTTCGGCAGCGCGTCCTCGAACACGACCATGGAGCCGACGACGTCGGTGGGCCCCAGGTTCGAGATGTCGAAGCACTCGATCCGCAGCGGCGCCTCGGGCAGGCCGAGCTCCTCCTGCAGCTCGTTGAGCGCGCGCGACCTGGATGCAAAGTCAGCGGACCGCTTCAGCCGGTTGCGGTCGAACGCCTCCTTCGCGTTGCGCTCCACCGTCTCGAGCAGCCGGCGCTTCGACCCTCGCTCCGGCACCTTGATGCGCACCGCCGACCCCCGGCGTTCGGAAAGCCAGGCCTCGAGCACCTCGGCCGAAGCAGGGGCCGTTTTTACCAGCACGCCCTTCGGCACCTCCTGGAACTCGGCGTAGAGGGATTCGAGGAAGGTGTGAACCAGCTCCGGGTCGGTGAGCGCCTCGACGCGGTCCACTATGAAGCCCTTCCGGCCGACAACCCGCCCTCCCCGGACGAAGAACACCTGGAATGACGCCTCTAAATCGTCGCCGTGGAAGGCGACTGCGTCGTAGTCCTCCCGGCGGCTGCCCACCATCTCCTGCCGCTCGATGACCTTGCGCACCGCGATCAGCTGGTCTCGAGCACGAGCCGCCTGCTCGTACTCCATCGACTCGGCCGCCTTCGCCATCCGCGCTTCCAAATCCTTGACCACCTGGTCGTGCTCGCCGTCCAGAAAAGCGCAGAACTTGTCAACGATCTCCAGGTGCTCTTCCGCAGTCACCTCGCCGACACACGGGCCGGAGCACCGGCCGATGTGAAACAGCAGGCAGGGCCGCCCAGTCCGGGCGGCTCGGTCGTACACCCCCTTGCTGCAGGTGCGAATGGGGAAGACCCGAAGCAGCAGGTCCAGCGTCTCCCGGATGGCGTAGGCGTGCGCGTAGGGTCCGTAGTAGCGATCCAGCTTGTTCTTCTTGCCCCGGGTGACCTTCGCCCGCGGCACCTCCTCGCTGAAGCTGACTGTGAGATACGGATACGACTTGTCGTCCCGGTACTTCACGTTGAACCGAGGTTGGTGCTGCTTGATGAGGGTCACCTCGAGCTGCAGCGCCTCCACCTCGTTGTTCGTCATGATCCACTCGACCTGGGCCGCGTTGTGGACCAGGGAGGTCGTGCGCGGATGGAGCCCGGTTCCGAAGTAGTTGGGGATCCGGTGCTTCAGGCTTTTGGCTTTTCCGACATAGACGACCCTGCCGTTCGCGTCCCGGAACAGGTACACGCCTGGGGAGTCCGGGATGTCGGCGGTGGCGGGGCGCCAGTCGCGGTTGATCTTCACCACCTAAATGTTAACGACGGAGCCGCGACGCCGATTCCGCGCTTTTGGGCAACCTGCCTGAGCGCGGGCAGTACAATTTTTATAGGGATCCGACCGGCGTTTCAGGCGCCGGCGTCCCACAAGATAGGAGGTTGCTTCATGGCGAACTCTATGCCCGCACCCCTCAGGACGCCGGTCGGCAGCCTGGATGCGAGCGCCCGCAGCAAGTTCATCGCCCGCACCTACGGCCACCTGTTTGCCGCCATCGCCGGATTCACCGCTCTGGAGGTGTTCTTCTTCACCACCGGCATGGCGGAGAGCATCGCCCGGGTGATGTTCTCGACCAGCTGGCTGCTGATCCTCGGCGCCTTCATGATCGTCGGCTACCTGGCCAGCTGGGGCGCCGCTAGGGCGCAGTCCATGCCGGCGCAGTACCTGGCGCTCGGGGCGTACGTGGTGGCGGAAGCCATAATCTTCGTGCCGTTGCTGTATCTCGCCAACGAATTCGCTCCGGGGGCGATCTCCAGCGCGGCGGTGGTCACGCTGATCGGCTTCGCCGGACTGACCGCGGTGGCGGTGTCCAGCGGCAAGGACTTCTCCTTCCTGGGCACCTTCCTCAAGTGGGGCGGCATCGTGGCGATCCTGCTCATCGTGGCGTCGGTGCTGTTCGGGTTCCAGCTCGGCACGTTCTTCTCGGTGGCGATGGTGGGCTTCGCCGGAGCGGCGATCCTCTACTCCACGTCCAAGGTCCTGCGGACCTACCCGGAGGACCGCTTCGTCTCGGCGGCTCTCGAGCTCTTCGCCTCCGTGGCGCTGATGTTCTGGTACGTGCTGCGGCTGTTCATGAGTCGCGACTAAGCCCGGAGCGTGCTTGAAGCCCACCCTCACCCGAGGGTGGGCTTCATTGTCGTTGCGGGCTCCTCACCTCGCACCGAACGGCGGGCGAATTGCCCTTTGCCGCCACCGCACTCAAAATCGGCGGATGCACCCGCCGACCATTCGAGAGGCGCGACCGGAGGAGATGCCGGCGGTTCTCGGCCTGATCCTCGATGCGTACTCCCAGTTCGCCCCCTTCTTGGGCGACGACTTCGTCGAGGAGTACAGGGAGGAGGCCGGGGACGTGATCGACCACCCGCACACCGAGGTCCTCGTTGCCGAAGTCGACGGCCACCTGGCCGGCACGGTTACCTTCTATCCGGAGGGGCATCACTACGACGCCGCGGTGCCACCGGAGTGGTCGTGCATCAGGACGCTTGCTGTTTCACCGGCGTACCGTGGCGGAGGTCTGGGGCGGGCACTCATGCAGAGGTGTCTGGATCGGGGGCGGAGTCTCGGCCGGCAACGGGTGCTGCTCCACACGCTGTCGTTCATGCGCGAGGCGATCAGCCTGCACGAGAGCCTGGGGTTCCGTCGGGCTCCCGAGATTGATGTCGACTACAACAACACGGCGGCAATCGCGTATGTCCTGGATCTCTGAGCTCCTCTGGGACCGGGCGGGGCCGGCCGGTAGGCTGGAATCCCCCCCATAAGCTCGGCCCAACAGGAAGGAGCGCCGGTGCTTGGATTTCTTCGGCGGCTGCCCGGCGAGGCGCCGCATGCTGCAGCACTCGTTGCCCCATCGGAGCCTCCGGCCCCCGGAACACCCAGCCATCCACTCGACAACGCGCTCATCCCGGACGAGGCAACCTTTACCGCCCTGTCCATACCGGCGGGTGATCTCGTAGCGAACGGACGCCTCGCCAAGTTCCTGATCGACCTGCGCGGGGCTTCGCCGCTGGTCCACTTCATCAACGGCAACTTCACGCGGGACGGCAAGGTGCCGGAGGCTGCTCTCTACCACTACTTCTTCGCGCGGGAGGCGGTGAATGCGCCGGAATCCCTGGACGACTTCAACCGCCTGACGTACTTCACGCAGCCGAAGACTCGCTACGTCGCCGGGGTCGTACACACCTACTTCCTGGAGGGCGGCAGCCGGCCTCTCTACGGCATCCAGTTCTATCCCCAGGACCTGATCGCCGAGGGCGACGTGCTGCGAGCCGTGCGGGAAGTGAAGGAAGCGATGCCCATTCCCGGTGCCCGCTTCGCATTCGTCCCGACCGGCGCCCAGCAAACGGCATCTTCGGTGAAGCCGGATCTGGCTGCGGCCGGCATCGAGGTGGTGCCGATCGACCGGATCCTCGGTTCGATTCTCTACCTGCCCATGAACCTCGGAGAGGCGTGGGGATACCTGCGGATCTTCCCCGAGAGCAACGACGACCTCTACCCGGGCGACATCCCCGTGTTCGAGGAGCTGCCGCTGGACCTGTCGGTCGTGGCCGGCGTGATCACCCGGGCCGTCCAGGACGCCAACTCCCACGTAAACCTGAAGTCGAAGGAACGGGGAACGCCCAACATGGTCCTGCGCGACGCCGGCCCGGACAACCCCCGGCTCCAGCAGTGGGCCGACAAGCCGGTGCACCTGGTGGTCAGGGGCGACGACTTCCTGCTCGAGGCTTCGACCGACGAGCAGGTCGCCGCGAAGCTGGCGGAGCGCGACAGCCGGCCTTGGGTGCCTCTGGCGTGGGACGAGGAAACCTATCTGCGAACCTACGACGAGATGGCAGCGGGCGACGCAGGAGCAGCGCTCGGCATGTCCTCGCGTTACGGCGGCAAAGCGGCCAACCTGGGCTTCCTCGTCCACCGTACGGCCCTCGGCCGGGTGGCCGATACCGGCTCTCCCAGCGCCGGGCTGGGATACGACCTGGTTCCTAAGGGATTCGGGATCCCGTTGAGCTTCTACCGCAACTTCGTCAACGCCCCGGACAACGCTCAATTGAAGGCCAAGCTGAAAGCGCTGATCGCCGCCGAGAAGGCTGCTGTCCTCACCCCGGCTGAGCGGATTCTTCTGGCGGCCGAGGTGCAGTCGCTGTTCCTGAACGGCCGGATGCCGGACGGGGACCTCACCGCGATAAAGGAGAGGTTCGCCGCCTCGCTGGTAGGCGTGGAGAAGGTCAAGGTCCGCTCCAGCGCCAATGCCGAGGACATCCCGAACTTCGACGGGGCCGGGCTCCACGACAGCTACTCCTGCACGGTGGCGAAGAAGGACAACAAGGACTGGTCCTGCATCGTCGAAGAGGAAGAAGAGGGCGTCGAGGTCAAACGCAAGGTCAAACCGAAGTCCATCGCCTGCGCGGTCAAGGGCGTCTATGCGAGCCTCTGGAACAAGCGGGCGATCGAGGAGCGGTCGTTCGCCCGCATCGATCACGCCAGCGTGGCGATGGGATCGGCCATCGTGCCGAGCTACGACCTGGAGTCCGAGGTGGCGGCCAACGCTGTGGTGATAACCCGGGTGGTGAACGCCACCGGTGTCTACGGCTACTCGCTGTCCATCCAGCTCGGGAACAATCTCGTGACCAACCCGGATCCCGGCACGTGGACAGAGGTCACGGTGGCGGCCATCGGCCTGGGCGACGAGCCGACATCTCTGACGGTCACCCGCTACGCCAAGCCGGCGAAGGACGGGCCGGAACGCACCGAGCCCGTTCTGACCCGGGACCAGACCCTCCGGCTGGTCGAGATAGCGATGGCGGTAGAGAAGGCGTACTGCGCCGCCGATGCGACGTACTACCCGAACGGTGACTGCACCTTCGTGGTGGTGGACAACGACAAGCCGAAGTCGCTCGACATGGAGTTCAAGGTCCTGGCCGACGGCCGGTTCGTCTGCAAGCAGGTCCGCGAGTTCGCCGGCCGGTAGCTAGGCGCTCTTCGCCGCCCTCCCGGCGAGGACGGGCTTCAGGAAGCGGCCGGTGTGGGACGCGGGGACCTGCGCGACCTCCTCAGGGGTGCCTTCGGCGACGATCCTCCCGCCCATTCCGCCGCCCTCGGGCCCGAGGTCGATGATCCAGTCGGCGGTCTTGATGACGTCGAGGTTGTGTTCGATGACGACGACCGAGTTGCCTTTGTCCACCAGGCCGTGGAGCACCCTCAGCAGCTTGGAGATGTCCTCGAAGTGCAGCCCCGTCGTCGGCTCGTCGAGGATGTAGAGCGTCCGGCCGGTCGCCCGCTTGGCCAGCTCGGTGGCCAGCTTCACCCGCTGCGCCTCGCCCCCCGACAGCGTCGGCGCCGGCTGCCCCATGCGCACGTAACCGAGGCCCACGTCGACGAGCGTCTCCAGGTGCCGGGCGATCTTGGGGATGGGGCGGAAGAGCTCGAGCGCCTCCTCGATGCTCATCTCCAGCACCTCGGCGATCGTCTTGCCCTTGTAGTGCACGTCCAGCGTGTCCCGGTTGTAACGCTTGCCCTTGCAGATCTCGCAGGTGACGTACATGTCCGGCAGAAAGTACATCTCGATCTTGATCTGGCCGTCTCCCATGCAGTTCTCGCAGCGGCCGCCCTTCACGTTGAAGGAGAACCGGCCCGGGAGGTAACCCCGCATGCGGGCCTCCTCGGTCTGGGAGAACAGTGTCCGGATGGCGTCGAAGACACCGGTGTAGGTTGCGGGGTTGGACCGGGGCGTCCGGCCGATCGGCGACTGGTCGATGTCGATCACCTTGTCGACGTGCTGAAGGCCCTCCACCCTGCGATGCCGGCCCGGGAGCAGCTTGGCCTCCCGGAAGAGATGGCGATGGACGGCTCGATAGAGGATCTCGTTGACCAGCGTCGACTTGCCGGACCCCGACACGCCGGTGACTGCGGTGAAGACGCCCAGCGGGAAGCTGACGTCCAGGTTCTTGAGGTTGTGCTCGGTTGCTCCGACCACCCGGATCGCCGGGCCGGTTGGAACCCGGCGCCTGGCGGGCACCGGGATGCTCAGCCGCCCGGACAGGTAGCCACCGGTTATCGACTCCCTGCTCTTCAAAAGGCCCTTCACCGGACCCGAATAGATGACCCGGCCGCCGTGCTCGCCCGCTCCGGGACCGATGTCCACCACGTGGTCGGCCACCGCGATCGTCTCCTCATCGTGCTCGACCACGATCAGCGTGTTGCCGAGGGCCTTCAGCCGGAGCAGAGTCTCGATGAGCCGCTTGTTGTCCCGCTGGTGCAGCCCGATGGAGGGCTCGTCCAGGATGTAGAGCACCCCGACCAGGCCGCTGCCGATCTGGGTCGCCAGCCGGATCCTCTGCGCCTCCCCCCCGGCGAGCGTCGCAGCCGACCGGTCGACCGACAAGTAGTCCAGTCCGACGTCGATCAGGAACCCGAGCCGCTCGTTGATCTCCTTCAGCACCCGGTCGGCGATTTCGTGGTCCCGCTCGGAAAGGTCCAGCGAACCGAGGAACTTCTCCGACTCCAGGATCGACATCTGGCTCAGCTCCCAGATGTTCTTGCCGCCGACGTAGACCGAGAGCGCCTCCGGCTTCAGCCGCGCGCCCCCGCACGCGGGGCAGGGGACCTCCCGAAAGAACTGCTCGATGCGCTCCCGGGCGAAATCCGACTCGGTCTCGGTACGCCGGCGCTCGAGCCAGGGGATCACCCCCTCGAAGGTGGTGTGGTACTGGCGGACCCGCCCGTAGCGGTTCTTGTAGCGGATGAAGACCTGCTCCTCGCCGGTGCCCCGCAGCACCCGGTCCCGCTGCTCGTCCGTCAGCTCGTTCCACGGCGTGTCGACCGAGAAGCCGAACCGGTCCGCCACCGCTTCGAGCAGCCGGTAGAAATAGTCCAGCCGGGCATTCGACCAGGGCCGGATGGCCCCCTCGGCGATGGAGAGCTCCGGATTCATGACGATGAGGTCCGGGTCGACTTCCAGGTGGGTGCCGATGCCGTCGCAGCGGGCGCAGGCGCCGTATGGGGTGTTGAAGCTGAAGTTGCGGGGGGCCGGTTCGTCGAACGACAGCCCGCAATTCAGGCACGCCGCACTCTGCGAGAAGCCCAGCGTGCGCTCCTCCCCCACCAGCTCGATCGACACCAGCCCGTCGGTAAGGCCGAGCGCCGTCTCCACCGAGTCCGTCAGGCGGCGGGTGATGCCCTCCTTAAGGACGAGCCGGTCCACCACCACGTCGATGTCGTGCTTGTAATAGCGGTCCAACCGGTGCTTCTCGGACAGGTCCAGCACCTTGCCGTCCACCTTGGCCCGGGAGTACCCCTTTCGGGCCAGGTCCTCCAGAAGCGTCTCGTACTCGCCCTTCTTGCCCTGGATGACGGGAGCCAGCACCTGGAACTTCGTGCCCTCCGGCAGCTCAAGGACCTGGTCCACGATCTGCTCCGGCGTCTGGCGGGCGATCGGCTGGCCGCAGTTGTAGCAGTGCTGCTTGCCGATGCGCGCAAAGAGCAGCCGAAGGTAGTCGTAGATCTCGGTGATGGTGCCGACGGTCGAGCGGGGGTTGCGGGACGCCGACTTCTGGTCGATGGAGATCGCCGGCGACAGCCCCTCGATGAAGTCGACCTCCGGCTTCTGCATCTGGCCGAGGAACTGGCGCGCGTAGGAGGAGAGGCTCTCGACGTAGCGTCGCTGCCCCTCTGCGTAGATCGTGTCGAAGGCCAGCGAAGACTTGCCTGAACCGGAGATTCCGGTGAAGACGATCAGAGCATCACGCGGCAGCTCGAGGTGAACATCCTTGAGGTTGTGCTCCCGAGCTCCGCGTATGACCAGATCGGTGGCCGCCCCCGGCCGTTTCTTTGTGGTCATCGAGGTCTCATTCTGCCATGACCGACCCCGCCGGACCGATCATATGTTCGATTTTTCCCACTCTTGCCGGCGGGCTACTCCGCCGCCTTCTCCTGGTCCCGCAGCTTCGTCTTCTGGGGCTTGTGGCCGCGCTTGGCCAGCTCCTTCTTGTAGGCGTAGCGGTCCCCCAGAACGGTGGTAAGCCCGGGGAGGAGGATGGCGGCGAAGGGTGTGAAGACGGTGGCAACCGTGGCGGCAAGCGCGACCGATCCGAGCAACCCGGCCATGCCCCACGCAGTCAGCCAGCGAGCGGAGGCCGCGCCGGTCGACCCCCCCAGCCGCAAAGCGACCCGCACTCCCAGGCCGACACCGATCGCGCCTCCCAGACCGGCCCCCACAGCAGCGAGCGCCGCGGTGACCTCACCGGCGTTGGTCGCTGCGCCGACGATGGCACCTATGGCTCCGCCGATCATCATGTTGAGGCCGGTCAGCGCCGAGACCAGGGTGACGAGCAGAACGCCGCCCCCTCGCCGGGAGGCAGCCAGCTGCTCCTGCTGGGACTTTATGCGGTGCCCGTTCTGCGTCGGGTCGAAATCAGGCAAGCGCCTTCAGCTCCCGCTTCAGGTCCGAGACCTCGTCCCGAAGCCGCGCCGCGTACTCGAATCGCAGCCCCTTGGCCGCCTCGTGCATCTCGGCCTCCAGGGACTGGACCAGGCGCACCAGCTCATCCTTTGGCAGGGACAGCTCCTCCCGCTGCCGGGAGCGGCGTCCCTTGCCCTTGGGCAGCGGAGTCGACTCCGACTCGGCGCCGAGGAGGATGTCGGAGATGTTGCGGCGGATGGTCGAAGGGTTGATGCCGTGCTCCTCGTTGTAGGCAAGCTGGATCTGGCGGCGCCGCTGGGCTTCCGAGATGGCGGCCTGCATGGACTCGGTGACGTTGTCCGCATACATGATGACCTGTCCCTCGACGTTACGGGCCGCCCGTCCCATGGTCTGGATCAGCGAGGTCTGCGATCGGAGAAAACCCTCCTTGTCGGCGTCCAGGATCGCCACCAGCGCAACCTCGGGCAGGTCGAGCCCCTCGCGCAGCAAGTTGATGCCGACCAGCACGTCGAACTCACCGAGCCTCAGGTCGCGGAGGATCTCGATGCGGCTGATCGTGTCGACATCGGAGTGGAGATACCGGACCTTCACTCCTGACTCCAGCAGGTAGTCGGTCAGGTCCTCCGCCATTCGCTTCGTCAGCGTGGTGACCAGCACGCGCTGGTCCTTCTCCACCCGAACCTTGATCTCGGACATGAGGTCGTCGATCTGGCCCTTGCTGGGACGCACGCTCACCTCAGGGTCGGCGAGACCGGTCGGCCGGACGATCTGCTCCACCACCTGGCTGGAGACCTTGAGCTCGTAGGAGCTCGGCGTCGCCGACATGAAGATCAGGTCCCCCACCCTTTCGATGAACTCGTCGAAGCGGAGCGGCCGGTTGTCGATGGCAGAGGGCAGGCGGAAGCCGTGGTCCACCAGCACCTCCTTGCGGCTGAGATCCCCCTCGTACATGCCGTGGAGCTGGCCGATGGTCACGTGGGACTCGTCGATGACGGTGAGGAAGTCCTTCGGGAAGTAGTCCAGCAGGGTGAACGGCGGTGAGCCTGCCAGCCGTCCGTCGATGTGGCGGGAGTAGTTCTCGATGCCGTTGCAGAAGCCGATCTGCTCCATCATCTCAATGTCGTACTCGGTCCTCATCCGTAGGCGCTGCGCCTCCAGCAGCTTGTTCTGGCTCTCCAGCACGGCCAAGCGGTCCTTGAGCTCGGCCTTGATCTGACGGATCGCCCGCTCCATGCGCGGACCGGAAGCCACGTAGTGGGATGCCGGAAAGATGGTGATCGCATCCTCGTCACCCAGGCGCTCCCCCGTAAGCGGGTCCATACGGACCAGCCGTTCCACGGTGTCGCCGAAGAGCTCCACCCGGACCGCCGTCTGCTCGTACGCCGGGAAGATGTCCAGCGTGTCCCCCCGTACCCGGAACTTGCCCCGGATGAAGTTGAGCTCGTTGCGCTCGTAAGCCATGTCGACGAGCCGCCGCAGTATCAGCGCCTGCGGGTAGTCCTTGCCGAGCTCCAGCCGGAGCAGCTGGGTCTCGTACTCCTCCGGCGACCCAAGGCCGTAGATGCAGGAGACGCTGGCGACGATGATGACGTCCCGCCGGCTGAGCAAGGCCGAGGTGGCCGAGTGCCGCAACCGGTCTATCTCGTCGTTCAGCGAGGAGTCCTTCTCGATGTAGGTGTCGCTGGAGGGGATGTACGCCTCGGGCTGGTAGTAGTCGTAGTAAGAGACGAAGTACTCGACCGCGTTGTGCGGGAAGAACTCCTTCATCTCGTTGGTGAGCTGGGCCGCCAGGCTCTTGTTCGGAGCGATGACCAGGGTCGGCCGCTGCGCTCGCTCTATCACTCCCGCCATGGTGAAGCCTTTGCCGGAGCCGGTGATCCCGAGCAGCGTCTGGCGCGCGAACCCCTGCTGCAGGCCGTGGCTGAGCTTGTCGATTGCTTGGGGTTGGTCTCCACTCGGAGCCCAGTCGGAGACCAGCTTGAACTGAGGCATCGCTACTTCAAGTATCCAAGATCGATCAGCTTGAGCAGGTCGTCCAGGGCTTCGATGCGGGGCCCCCCGAACGCCGGATGATGCCCCTTGCGGTCGATGAGAACCGCATCCATTCCGACCGAGCGGGCAGCTTCGAAGTCGTTGGCCACATGGTCTCCGACGTACAGCGCGTCCTGTGCCGCGATGCCCGACCGGTCCAGGGCAAGGTGGAAGATCGCCGGGTCGGGCTTCTCCACGCCCTCCTTCCCGGAGATGACGATGAGATCAAACAGGTGGGCGATCTCCATCTCGACGAGCATGCCCTCGAGCCACTCCTCGAAATTCGAGATGAGCCCGACGAAAAGACCGGCCTCGCGAAAGGCCTGCAGCGTCGGAACGCACTCCGGGAAAAGGCGGTAGGAGTCGTACCGGGTGAACCGGCCGTACAGCGCCTCGAAGATCGACCGGTCCGGATCCGGTAGGCCGAGGCGCTCGAGTGCCTCGCCGTAGATGGCCCCCCAGAACTCCAGCGACGCCTCCCGCGAGACGGACCAGAACTTCACCTGCATCCGGTCCATGACGCCGGTGAATGTGGGGGCCATGTCGACGAACACCTGCCGGACGGTTTCCGGCTCGACGTCGTACCCGCGCTCGGCGAGCACCATGGCGAACAGCTCGTGGTGCGAAGGGTGCGGCGCAAGAAGCGTCTCTCCGGCGTCGAAGAACACGGCTTTCGGAGTGGGAATCATCTCGGCGTCCATCGTCCTACACCTTAACGAGGACGCACTCCGGCCTAATTCCCGGAGGCGGGCGGATCGTTCGGACGTGGCGCAACGCCGGCGATCTTATGGGCGCCGGCGAACTCGCCGCTATCCCGCCTTCAGCGTGGCCGATCCGCGCAGCGGCCGGTGGTCCGACCAGCTGGACGAGGTGGCGTCACCGGTCAGGTTCGCGAACCGAGGGACGCCGAGAAAGATGTAGTCGATCTTGTAGGTCTTGAACGTCGGCTCGTTGTCGGCGGAATCGACCTCGGCGAACCGGCCGGTGGGGGCATAGATCTCCCGGACCTGGTCGGGCGTTGCGTTGAAGTCGCCCCCGAAGACGACGATGTTTCCGCCTTCCGCTCGCTCGTTCTGGATTCGCGCCAGCTCGGTGATCTGCAGCCGGTTGTAGGTCTCGTCTTTGCTGCGCGGAGTGAGATGGGTGGCGGAGACCAGCGCAGGAACGCCTCGGAGCTCGGCCGCCATGGAGATGATGCTGCGCTGCTCGGCCAGATTGGGCCGGTTCGGCAGGGCCAGCATCTCCGGCGCTCCTATTCCCACGCCTCGACTGAGGACCGCGTTGCCGAACCACCTTTCCCCCTCTACCCCGGGACAGTCGCTGCGTCCGGTCGACGCGCCGAAGCAGGCGGTCGTCGAGTATCCCCGGCCGTTAAGCACCTCCCACAGACGGTCCACCTGGGCCAGGCAGGCTTCATTGAGCAGGACGATGTCCGGCTGGAAGCTGAGGACGCTGTCCCGTATGGCGTCGACCACGCCGCCTACGTCACCCTTGTTGCAGACGCTGCCGCACATGTTGAACTCGAAGAAGCGGAGGCCCGCAATGTCGGCCGCAGGCGGGGAGGAAGTCGACTGGGGAACCCAACGGCCCCATCGCCAGACCTTCGGACCGCTCGGTGTGGGAGCCATAGCTGAAGCCTAGGAAGCGAACAAAACTACTACAAGGGTCTAACCAGATTTTTGCAGATGTGGTGTTGGCGGCGGTACGACCGCTCACCGGACCGTGACGTCAGGGCTCGCTCGCCGGTGCCCGCTTCGGAACTTGTGGGACGCTCAGCTCCGCCCACAGCCGGTCGACCTTCCGCTGTAGATCCTCGAGCGACCCCGAGTTGTCCAGCACGTGGGTGGCCCTGGCAAGGCGCTCCTGCCGCGTGGCCTGGGCCGCAAGCCGTAGGCGCGCATCCTCCACGGGGACACCTCGGGCCACAAGCCGGGCGATCTGTCGATCCTCGGGCGCGTCGACGACCACCAGGCAGTCCATTCCTGTCCAATGCGCCGCCTGCGAGTAGGTCTCGGCCAGCAGGGCCGCCTCGACGAAGACCGCGTGGGCCGGGTCCGCCTGCCCGACCCGGTTCCTGATCACTTCGAAGATCCGCGGGTGGAGGATCGCGTTAAGGTCATCGCGCGCCGTCTGGTCCGAGAAGATGAGCCGTCCGAGGGCCGCCCGGTCCAGGGTCCCGTCCGATGCCATCACCTCGTCGCCGAACCGCCTTTTGATCTCGTCGAGGGCCGGCTCGCCGGGAAGTACCAGCTCCCGCGCGATGGCATCGGCGTCGACCACCGTGGCGCCTTTGGCGCGAAGGAGGTTGGCGACGGTGGACTTGCCGGACGCGATGCCTCCGGTAAGCCCGATTACGGGCATGACGCTGGAGTTAGGTGCGGTTCCGCTTCATGCCCTCGACGATCGATTCGAGGGACTCCTCGAAGCTGTCGGGGGCTGCGTCCAGGAGCTCGCCTTCCAGCGCAGGACGTGGAGGCGCTGCGGCCGCCGGAGGGCCAGTATCTATGTTGTTCGCTGGTGCAGTTGAGGCGGAGCCGTTTCCGGCCTGGGCGGGCGCTTCTGCCGGAGCCGCCGTCTGCGTGGGCGCCGGGGCGGAGCCTCCACCGGGACCCTGCTTGAGGGACAGGCTGATGCGCCGGCGATCCAGGTCGACGTCGATCACCCGAACCTGAACCTCCTGCCCCAGCTGGACGACCTGCTCGGGCAGCTCGATGTGCTGCTCCGAGAGCTCGGAGATGTGGGCCAGACCTTCGATGCCGTCCGCCACCTTGATAAAGGCTCCGAAGGGAACCAGCTTGGTGATGGTGCCCGTGACGAAGTCCCCCGTGCCGTGGGCCCGGGCGAAGGCCTGCCACGGATCCTCCTGGGTGTTCTTCAGGGAGAGGGAGACCCGGTCACGCTCCGGTTCGACCGAGAGCACCTCGACCTCGATCTCCTGGCCGACCTGCACAACCTCGCTGGGGTGGTCGACGTGCCGCCACGAGAGCTCGGAGACGTGCACCAGGCCGTCGACGCCGCCGAGGTCTACGAAGGCGCCAAAGTTCACCACCGAGGAGACGGTGCCCTTCCGGCGTTCGCCGACCTTGAGGTTGGCGAGGAAGTCCTTGCGCTGCTCGCTGTGCGCCTCCTCCAGGTACGCCCGGCGGGAGAGCACGACGTTGTTGCGGTTCTTGTCGAGCTCGATGATCTTGCACTCGAGCTCCTTGCCGACGAACTGCTGCAGGTCCCGAACGCGTCGCAGCTCGACAAGCGAGGCGGGAAGGAAGCCGCGCAGGCCCACGTCGACGATCAGGCCGCCCTTGACGACCTCGATGACAGTGCCCTTGACGACCTTGCCGGCCCGCTTGTACTCCTCGATCCGGCCCCAGGCTCGCTCGTAGGACGCACGCTTCTTGGAGAGGATCAGCCGGCCTTCCTTGTCCTCCTTCTGAAGGACCAGGGCCTCGATCTGCTCGCCCAGGCTGACGATCTCCGAGGGGTCGACGTCGTGGCGCAGCGACAGCTCACGAGCCGGGATCACACCCTCCGACTTGTAGCCGATGTCGACGAGGACCTCCTCCTTGTCGATCTTGACGATGGTGCCGGTGACGAGGTCACCGTCGGAGAAGGGTTTGATAGTTGCGTCGATCGCTGCGATGAGATCTTCTATGGAAGAGCCGACATCGTTGGTGGTGATGTCGTTGCTTTGCGGCATCTCACGGCTGGTCGAACCAATGCCGGAAACTGTAGACATCTAAAAACTCCTTAAGCGCCCAAAATTTCGGGCAGGGGGTACTCCACGACGCGGTCGCGGGCGTTTTAGAGTTTAGTGGAAAAACCGATGGCCCGCATAGGTGGGAGTAACATTCTTCCGCAGGCATGCCCGTGGCCTCCGGCGGCAAGCCGAACCGCGGGTTGAGGAGGAAAGTCCGGCAATGATCACCACAGCCAGCCGCCGATCCAGCCGTCACCGCGACGGGGCACGTTGAGCCCAGCGGTGCAGGGCCCGGCCTCCGGCGAAGGGTCGCACGGGAACCTCACTCCCCTGGCGCAGGCGCGGGCCGATCACCCCTACGAGGAGCTCGAAGAGAAGCTTTCTTCGCTCGCGGCATCGGTCTCCCACTGGCAGCGCGATCTGGAGACCACGGCCGGCCGCGCCTCCCGGCTCGAAGGAGCGTTCACCGTGCTCCTCAGCTCCCTCGAGGGCTGGAAGAGCGACATCCGTGAGGTGACGAGCCGCACCGAGTCGCGGGTCCTGCGCGGCCTGGAGGTCATCGACAGCCGTATCTCCCGCGTGCAACCCGGCCAGCCTGGTGGAGACCAGAGCCGCCTCGTCGCCGAGGTCCAGCAGCTGGCGGCCACCGTCAACGAGCGTATTGCCGCGCTGGAAAAGCGGGCCTCCGCACCGGGTGACTCCGCTCGATTGGCCGAGGGCCTCACCGAGCTGGCCCGCCGGCTCCAAAGCATCGAGCAGAAGGTGGCATCGCCCGTGCCCGACCAGCAGCTCGCAAGCCGGATGGCCGAGAGCTTCGACGCGTTGAACCGGCGTCTGCAGTCCATCGAGCAGCGGATGGTTGCTCCCGACGAGCAGCAGGCCGGACGGGTTACCGAAGGCTTGCAGGAGCTGAATGGGCGTTTGCAGGCGATCGAGCAGCGCGTGTCGGCGCCCGATGACCAGCTGACAGGACGTGTGGCCGAAAGTCTGCAGGCGCTGAACGGGCGTTTGCAGGCGATCGCGCAGCGGGTTTCGTCGCCCAACGAGCAACTTGCCGGCCGGGTGACCGAGAGCTTCGACGCCTTGAACCGGCGTCTGCAGTCCATCGAGCAGCGGATGGTTGCTCCCGACGATCAGCAGGCCGGCCGGGTGGCTGAAGGTCTGCAGGCGCTCGCCGCCCGTCTGAAGGCCATCGAGCAGCGGGTCTCGACGCCCGACGAGCAGCTGACCGGCCGGGTCGCCGAAAGTTTGCAGGCGTTGAACGCACGTCTGCAGTCCATCGAGCAGCGGGTTTCGTTACCGAACGACCAACTCAGCGGCCCGATGACCGAGGGATTGCAGGCTCTCAACGGGCGCTTGGAGAGGATCGAGCGCGGGGTGGCCGCGGCGCCCGCCCAGCAGCTGGCCACCCGGATCTCCGAGGGTCTCGAAGGCCTTAGCCGGAGGCTCGAGGCGGTCGAGCAGAGGGTGGCGGCACCGGCGGAGACCGAGCAGCTCACGTCACGACTCGGGAAGACATTCGAGGTCTTGAACCGGCGGCTGCAGGCGATCGAGCAGAGGAGCCCGGCGACCGAGGAGCAGCTCTCCTCCACGATCTCGGGACTGACCGACACATTGAGCGCCCGCCTGAAGGCCATCGAGGAGCGCGCCCCGGCCGGCGACCCCCGGCTGGCACGGCTCGCCGAGGGCCTCGACGGACTCAGCCGCCGGCTCGACGCCATAGCGGAGCGGTCGGCGGCCGCGGAGAGCCTTCTGCCCGGCCGGCTGGCTGAGGGTTTCGACACGATCGCACGCCGCCTGCACGGCATAGACCAGAAGGTCGCCGACCAGGACGCCACCGTGTCCTCGCGGATGGCCGAAGCCTCACGCGACCTGGAGCGCAGGATCGCGGAGAGCAACGCCAACCTGGAGCGCAGGATCGCGGAGACCCAGCAGGCGCTGGCGGTTGCGGTCAACGGCCTCCGGGGCAGCGTGGAGAAGCTTGCCGACCCGGCGGAGAACCTGGATCTTCGGGCGCTTGCTACGAGCATGCGTACGCTCGAAACGAGGCTGTCGGAGAGCCAGGAGGCGCTGGTCCGAAAGCTCGACTCCGTCCAGGCGGAGGGCGACGAGAACAACGCAACCCAGCTCCGCTACCTCGCGGGTTTGGAAGAGCTGCAGTCGGCAGTGGCCAAGCGGATCCAGAGTCTCGAAAGCATCGTCTCCAACCCGCTCGACGCCCAGCAGTGGGAGCGCCTGGCCCGGGGACTCGAGTTCCTCGACTCCAGGATGGCGCAGACCTACGACTCGGTAGCCAACCGGCTGGACACCGCCCTGGCTGCCATGACGGCCACGCTGGACAACCGGGCCGCCGCCAACCAGGAAGCCAACCTCAAGAGCGCCGAACGCCTGTGGCGGGCGCTCCGCGGACTCGAGGATCAGATCACGGCCTCCTACCAGCTGGTAAACCAGAGCCAGGACCGGTTGGAGTCGGCCACGCAGGACGTTGCCACCGCCCTCGAGGACCTGAGGGCCGTCACAGGCGCACGCTCCGGACATACCGAGAAACTGCTCATGGAAGGCCTGGAAAACCTCGACGGCCGGTTCGCGCAGAACCTGATGACCGTCTCGGAAAGCCTGGGGAGCGCTCTGTTCGCTTTGAACAAGGCAACCGGCGAGTGGCGGTCGGAGCTGTTCAACGCCACCGAGGAGTCCGAGGAAAGGGTCGTCGGCCACATCACCCGGGCGGAAGCCAAGCTGGCAGCGGACCTGAAAGCGGGCCTGGAGGCCATAGGCCGGCGGGAGGAGCGAATGCTGGCGCTCATCCTGGGCGGCGGCGCCTCTGTTCCGGCGTCCATGCTGAACGACGCCGGGCCCCGAACCGAAGGGCAAAAACCGCCCGTGCCGGCTCCCCCGGCGCAGCCGGCGGCGGCACGCAGCGATAAGTCTGCAGCGTCCTCTGCGAGGAAACGCTCGGGCAGCTCGCCGCCGGCCCAGGACTAGGGAACCGGCTAGACCTTCGCCTCCGCCCAGTTCGGCCCCCACGCCAGGTCGACGGTAAGCGGCACCGTCAGCTCGACGGCGTCCTCCATGACCTCCCGTATCGTCTCCGCGGTCTGCTTCACGTCGTCCTCGGGAACCTCGAAAACCAGCTCGTCGTGCACGGTGAGCACCATCCGGGCCGGTGAGCCTTCCAGAGCACGGTCGACCTTCACCATGGCGAGCTTCATGATGTCCGCAGCGGAGCCCTGCAGCGGCGCGTTCAAAGCCTGCCGCTCCCCCAGCCCGCGCACCCGCGGGTTCCGCGACCGCAGCTCCGGCAGGTAGCGGCGCCGGCCCAGCATCGTGGTGGTGAAGCCCTCCTCCGTCGCCTTTGCAACCACCGCGTCCAGATAGGGGCGGATTTCGGGATATGTGGCAAAGAACCCTTCGATGTAGGTCCGGGCCTGGTCCACCGGGATCCTGAGCCGCTGCGACAACCCGAACGGGCCCATGCCATACGTGACGCCGTAGGACACCATCTTGCCGATGCTCCTTTGCGCCGGAGTCACCTCCGCCGGGTCGATTCCGAGCGCCTTGCCGATCGACAGCCGGTGGATGTCGTCGCCTCGGGCGAAAGCTCCGCTGAGCTCGGCGTCACCCGACAGGTGGGCGAGCAGGCGAAGCTCGATCTGGGAGTAGTCCGCCACGACCAGCAGGTTGCCGCCCTCGGGGATGAACGCCCGGCGGATTTGCTTTCCCTCCTCGGTGCGGATGGGGATGTTCTGCAGGTTGGGGTTGTCGGAGCTCAGGCGGCCGGTGGTCGCCACGGTCTGGTTGAAGCGGGTGTGAAGCCTCCCGGTGGCGGGGTCGACCAGCCGGGGAAGTGCGTCGATGTAGGTCGACTTGAGCTTGGAGATCTCCCGGTGGCGAAGGATGCTCTCGATGATCGGATGCTCCTCGATAAGCGACTCCAGCACCTTCGCGTCGGTGGAGTAGCCGGTCTTGGTCTTCTTCGAGGGCTTGAGGCCGAGCTTCTCGTACAGAACGTGCCGGAGCTGCGGAGGGGATGCGATGTTGAACGGCTCGCCGGCCAGGCTGTAGATGCGGTGCTCGACCGCGTCCAGCTCCTTGGCCAGGGTCAGCGACATCTCGTCCAGGTAGTCGGTGTCCAACCGGACGCCCGCCCGCTCGATCTTGGCCAGCACTCCGGTCAGCGGAATCTCGAGCTCGGAGAAAAGCTTCCATGCCCCGCGCTCCCGCAGCTGCTTGCTCAACACCTCCACCAGCTCGGAGGTTGCGATCGCTTCCAGTCCGGCTGCTGCGACGTGGTCGGTTCCGTCGTCGCCGCCGGCGAGAAGGGACTGCTGTCCCTGGTCAGGCTCGGACGCCGGCTCGTCCAGCTTCAGCTCCCGGTCGAGGTAGTGGCGGGCCAGCTCGTCCAGCCGGTAGGTCCCCCGGGCAGGGTCGACCAGGTAGGCGGCGATCTCCGTGTCCATCGCCACCTCTCCGGGGCTGATGCCGACCGCGGCCAGCCGCTGCAGGGCATCCTTGGCGCCGTGGGTGGCCAGGCCTCGGGTCTCGAACACCGGCCGCAGCGCCTCCCAGACGTGGGGGGCCGGAAGAGGCCCCTCCTGCACCCGGACCACGTGGGCGCCGTCCGGGGTGGCGAAGGCCACCGTCTCCGCCGGTCTCCGGCTGTTGGAAGGGTCTCCGATCAGGCGCACCACCACCGAGCTTCCCTGGTCCAGCTCCGTGACCAGCGACTCGAGGTCCTCCATGGTGCGGACCTCCAGCGCCGCTCCCTCGAAGCCCGTTGCCGCGGCAAGTGCTTCCGGGCGATCCGCGGCCAGCCGGTCGTAGAGAACCCGGAACTCCAGAGAGTCGAACAGCTGCCGGATGCGGTTGAAGTCCCACTCCCCCATCGTGAGGTCCTCGTAACCGACCTCCAGCATCTCGGCGGCGACCCCCTGCTCACGCAGCTCGTCCGGAGTCCGGAACCGGAAGAACTCCTTGTTCTCCAGCAGGCGCGGCCCGGCTTCCGCCAGGTTCGTGCGAATCCGCGGAGTAAGCTCGTCGAGATGCTCCAACACGTTCTCCAGGGACCCGTAGGTCTGGATGAGCTTGGCGGCCGTCTTCTCGCCGATTCCCGCCACGCCTGCGATGTTGTCCGAGGGGTCTCCCCGCAGGGCCGCGTAGTCGAGGTACTGCGGAGGCTCGAAG
>DATAAN010000155.1:0-9371 GCA_036260105.1 Actinomycetota bacterium | reverse complement strand
TCTTCCTGCCCTTCTCCTCGGCCTTGCCGGCCGACTCGTCCGTCGACTGCTGCATCCGCCGTGACTTCCCCGGCGAGAACACGCCGGTCACGAAAAGGACGACGCAAACAACTCCGACTACCGCTGCCAGCAAGATGAGTTTCATGTTCCTTCTATGGTCCCTCAGTCTCGAGCTAAACGTCGCCCTTCAGGCGGAGCCGGAAGGGCCGGCCATCCGGGTCCACGAACTGCCGGTGGATCGCCCTCGCCCAGATCCGGGTGAAGCCGGTGATGGGCTCGGGCCGGTGGACCCTCACGTGGCCGGGCGGGCGCGGCCCCTGCCCGCCGCCCGCATGCCAGGCATCCAGCGCTTCGGCTGCGGCCTGCCAGGCTTCGAACCCGGACTTGGGGTCGAGCAGGTCGCCGTCGTCCTCTTCGGACCGTCCCAGGTGCTCGCGCCAGAGGTCGAGCCGAGTCTCACGTGCCAGCTTGCGGGCGCCGTCGCCCAGACCTGCGGGGTCGATCGGCTCCCGTTCGTCGCGCGTGTCGTCCAGGATCACGCAGCTCAGCTCGGAGTCATGGGTCCAGGAGCGGCGGTTCAGGTTGTCCGACCCGACCTCCAGCCAGACGTCGTCGATGACACAGATCTTGGCGTGGATATAGATCGGCACGCCGTGCACGTTCTCCAGGTCGTAGACGCCGACGCGGTCCCCGCCGGCCCGGCGGAGGATCTCGAGGAAGTTGAGCCGCCCGATCATCTCGCTCGGCGCTGCGATCCGGCCCTCACGCTCCGGGTAACGGGGGACCACCACGATGAGGTGCAGCTCGGGATTGTCCCGCAGAGCGGCGGCGAAGTTCCGTGCCGCATGCAGGGACCAGAGGTACTGGTCCTCGACGTAGATCAGCCGGCGAGCCCGCTTGACCGCCTTGAGGTAAGCCCGTGAGATGCTACGTTCGCCGTCGGGAGCGAAGGGATATGGAGGCCGCTTTCGGGGGTAGGTGCGCACTACCTGGACGGCATGGGGTCCCGTCGGCTTGGGGTCGTCCCGGACCGGCGGAAGCGGGTCCGGATGCCGGGGCTGGCGGGTCAGTGTCCGCAGCACGAGCCGGAAGGGGTTCCGGTGGTCCAGCGGTGTCTCGTCCTCCCACCGCTCCCGGAACGTCCACGCGAGGTCGCCCACCGCCGGACCATGCACCTCCAGCTGGATGTCGTGCCACGGAGGCCGGTCGCCGTAGGCGGGGTTGAGGTCTACGGCCTGCGGGTCGCCCTCGTGCCGGGCGTCATCCCGCCGGCCGTAGGCCAGGTCGATGCCTCCGACGAACGCCACGTCCCCATCCGGGCCCGCTTCCTTGCGCAGCACGAACAGCTTTTGATGGTGGCTTCCGCCGTGCAGGACCCGCTCGTCCAGTAGCACCTCGCCCCCCGCCTCGTTGACCTCCCGCACGAGCTTGACGTTTTGCTGCTCGCTGAAGTGGGCCTGGCGGGGGTGGGAGCGCCACAGCAGCCCTCGGACGTGCACCTTGCGGGACGCCAGGTCCTGAAGGACCCGGGCGATCTCGGTCCCCGGACCGCCGAGCCTCTCGTCCGGATCGCCCTCCCAGTCGGTGAAGTGGATCCAGTCGTTTTGTTGAAGCCGGCTGAGCTCGGTGTGGAGGCGCTCGAAGTAGGTCGCGCCGTGAACCAGGACCCGGACGTCGTTCCCTCCGGTCCAGGCCTTTGCATCGCCTCGCCGGCTGTCGATGCGCGTCGCCGGGTTGCCTCGTTCCTCGGGGGTGAGGAACCAGTCTTCGAGGCTCATAGGCAGGCTCCTAGGTGCGTGCCGTCTCCGCGATTATCAGGTCGACCACGTCCTCCAGCCGCCCGGTGCGCTCGTAGACCTCGCTTTGGCGGGAGGCCCCGGTGCCCCGGGTGCGAATTGCGCCGAGCAGGTCCACGACAAGGTCGTCCTCTCCACGGTGCCGGAGCACCGGCCGCACGAAGTCCAGCATCTGCGAGATCAGGTCCCACGCCGGGACTTGCCTCTCGTCGAGAACGTCGATCAGGTGGCCGCTCGTGCCGAACCGAGCCGCCCGCCAGACCGCCGCCTGCAACAGCTCGGGCCGGTACTCCCGGGCGGGGACGCCGTCCTCCTCCTGCCGGTAGCAGGACTCGCAGAGGGCTCGGATCAGGGCTGCGAGGAGAAGTGCGTCGTCCACGTTCATGCATACGTCGGCTATCCGGACCTCGAGGGTATTGAACTTGTTGGAGGGCCGGAGCTCCCAGTAGATCCGCGCCGGGTCGTCGATGCTGCCGGTACTGAGAAGGGTTTGGAGCAGATTCTCGTACTCCGCCCGGTCGCGAATGATCGCCGGCATGCCCGAGATCGGCCAGCGGTGCCAGATGCGGTTCCGGTAGCTGCAGTAGCCGGTGGGCTCGCCCATCCAGAAGGGCGAGTTGCTGGAGAGCGCCAGGATCAGTGGAAGCCACGGCTTCACCCGGTTCATGACCCGGATCGGGTCCTCCGGGTCGTCGAAACCGACGTGGACGTGGCAGCCGCAAACCACCTGCTCCCGGGCCAGCTGCTGGTAGTTCCGCTCTAGGAGCAGGTAGGCGTGCTTCGGGAAGGTCTCCGTCGTTCGCCAGTCCGACATGGGATGCGTCCCGCTGGCGGCCAGCCTCCGGCCGGCGGCCTCCGCCGCCTGGGAGGCTTCGTGGCGGAGCCGCTTGAGCTCCTGCCGGACGTCGTCCAGCGTCTCGCAGACGGCGGTTCCGGTTTCCACCTGAGACTTCTGGAGCTCCGGCTCCAAAACGTCGCCGTCCACTCGGGAAAGGATGCGCTCGGCATCGGGCGCTATCTGGCGGGTCTCCGGGTCGACGATGTGGAACTCCTCTTCGATTCCAACCGTGAACATCTGCTTCTCCTGGGGAGTCGGAAACCTCTGCCCTTTAGAGTCCCCGCCGCGCCGTAGCCGCCAAACACGAAGCGGACAGCCGACCCCGGCAAGCCGGTGACGGCGGAAGAGTTGGATAGCACCGTCGCCCTCCGGATTCCGGTGCCGGCGGCCGGTGCTAGACGAGAATTCGGGACCATTGGCCCAAGAAAGGGTCCATTGGGCAGCTGCCAAGGCTCTCCTCGGAGCGTACAGACAACGCTTGGGCCTACTCCCGGCCGAGGAGCGGGACCACTTCCAGTGGATGCCGTCTCAGTCGTCGTGCTCGAGGAGATAGTCGACGTAGATCGGCCGCAGTGCGTCGGCAAGCTCGCCTTCGTCGGCGTGCAGAAAGTCCTGGACCCGCTTCGCCACGCTGGCGATGTCCTCGCCGGCCTCCTCCTCGTGCCCCGCCACCATCTCGGCGGCGGGGATGCTTCCCAGCAGCTCCAGGAAGAAGCCGAGGTCCAGATGCTTCAGCGCTCGGCGGACGGCACGGTCGTGAAGCTGTTTGGAGGTGAGGGCTTCGAGCTCCTGGAACGTCGGCATGGCGGCAGCCTAACCGGTTTTCCGGGTGGCCTCTGCCCTGCGGAGCACTGCCCGCGGCAGCCGCTTAGCCGCCGCTTCGGATCCCGTGCTTCTCGAACGTCTCCTTGATGCACTGGCGGAATGCCCGCTCGACAATCCGCTGCCTCCCGGGCTGAGTGCGGGCCACGACACGCACGGTCACCCGGGACTCGCTGAGGTCCTCCACCCCCAGGAACTCCGGCTCCTGGGTGAGGTACGGCCCGATGTCGGGATCGGCCATTAACTGCCGGCCCGCCTCGCGCAGGGCCTCCTTGACCTCGGCGAGGTTCTGCTCGTAGCGAATCCCTATGTCGAGGATCGCCTGCGACCATCCGGCGGAACGGTTGGACACCACCTGCAGGACCCCGTTGGAGATGTGGTGCAGCGTCCCGTTGCTTTCCCGCAGGGCGGTCGAGCGAAGGCTGAACCTCTCCACCTTTCCTTTCACCTGTACTCCGTCGACTATCGAGATCTCGATCGAGTCGCCGACCCGGTACTGGTCCTCCAGCAGCACGAAGAAGCCGGTGACGAAGTCCCTGACCAGGCTCTGGGCGCCGAACCCGATCGCCACTCCGGCGATCCCGGCCCCGGTGAGCAGCGGGCCGACCGGAAGGCCGATCTTGTCCAGGATCATGATCGCCGACACGCCCCAGATCACGACCGAGAAGAGGCTCCGGAGCACCGACACCAGCGTGGTGGAGCGAAGAAGGTTTCGACCGGCCTGCGAGTCCTCCACCGCCAGGCGGCGCTCCAGCTTGCCGAGCAGTCCCCGAACGGCCCGGAAGACCGCCAGAGTGGCGACGACGATGACCGCAATGCTGGCGACGGTGCCCAGCAGCTCGCGGGTGAAGTCGGCGTCGGTGAGAAAGTCGGTCAAGCCCCGAGGCTACTACCGGACGCGGGACCGGCCAACAGGGTGCTGCTAGAAGCGGTGCTCCTCGCTGCCGCCGAGCGCCTCCCAAACCTGCTGAGGGTTCTCGAAAGTTTCTCCCTCCGGGAGCTGCTCCAGCCGGGAGATGATCCAGTCCTCGGCGTAGTTCGCCCGGGCATCGTTTACGAGCGTCGACTTGTCGGCCGGAAAGATCGTCTGCTTGAGCGACATGGCGATCTGTGATCTTTGTTCCGCCTCGTCGGCGCCGAGGTGCCCTTCCATCATGGTGTGCTCCTTTCCTATCCGTGACCGGTGTCTACCCGAAGACCCGGTACCAAAATCCGTTTGCCGGCCTGCCCATGGGGTACGCCAGAAAGCCGATGACTATGACCTCCGACGCGGTGAAGCGTGTGGCTACCGAGCTCGGCTACCCGAAGCTGCGGCCCGGGCAGCGGGAGGCGGTCGAAGCTCTGCTGGCCTCCCAGGACACCCTTGCGGTCATGCCGACCGGTTCTGGCAAGTCTGCCATCTACCAGATAGCGGGCCGGCTCATCGACGGTCCTACCATCGTCGTGTCGCCACTCATCGCCTTGCAGACCGACCAGGTCGACTCCCTGGAGGACAGCCCGGCCGGTGAAGCCGCCGAGACCAACTCTGCGATATCCGAGACCGAGCGTAGGCAGGCTTTCGACGATCTGGCGGGCGGAGACCTGGAGTTCCTCTTTCTGGCGCCCGAGCAGTTCGCTAATGAGCAGACGCTGGAGCGGATCGTCGAGGCCCGGCCCACCCTTTTCGTCGTGGACGAGGCGCACTGCGTAAGCGCCTGGGGACACGACTTTCGGCCCGACTATCTAATGCTCGGTTCGGTCATCGATGCACTGGGCCATCCGCCGGTGCTCGCCCTGACCGCTACCGCGTCGCCTCCCGTCCGGGAGGAGATCGCGGAGCAGCTGCGCATGAAGCAGCCGAAGGTGGTAGTTCGGGGATTCGACCGGCCGAACCTCACGCTGGCGGTCCGGACGTTCCATGAGGACGGCGACAAGCGGGCCGACCTGTTGGAGACGGTCGCCGAGTCGCAGGTGCCGGGCATCGTCTACACCGCCACCCGCCGGCGAGCCGAGGAGGTGGCGGAGGCGCTCCAGGAGCGGGGGGTGAACGCCGGCTTCTACCATGGCGGCCTGGCCGCCGGCCGCCGGAGCGCCGCCCACCGAGCATTCATGGAGGGTGAGCTCGACGTCATGGTGGCCACGACCGCCTTCGGCATGGGCATCGACAAGCCGGACGTCAGGTTCGTATACCACCACGAGGTTGCAGATTCCCTGGACTCGTACTACCAGGAGATCGGCAGGGCGGGGCGGGACGGCGCGCCGGCTGATGCCATCCTGTTCTACCGTCCGCAGGACCTCGGCATCCGGCGCTTCTTCGCCGGGACGTCCCCGTTGGGCCTGGAGACGCTGGAGGAGCTGGCTCGCACCGTCGAGGAGGAGCGGAGGACGGACGTCACTTCGCTCAAGGAGATCACCGGGTTGTCGGCGACGAAGCTGGCGACCGCCCTCAATCGCCTGGAGAGGGCTGGTGCCGTCCGGGTAGACGCCGACGGTGAGGTGCGCTGGAAGCGCGGTACGGACGTGGAGGAAGCCGCCGGCGAAGCCGAGGAATCGGAGCAGACGCACCGACGGGTCGAGCAGTCCCGCGTCGAGATGATGCGGGCGTACGCCGAGACGTCGGACTGCCGCCGGCAATTCCTGCTCAACTACTTCGGCGAGCACTACCAGGATCCATGCCCGAACTGCGACAACTGCCTGGCGGGCGTCAATCTGGTCGAGGACGCCGGGAGCCAGCCCTTCGCACTCAACACGCGGGTCCGGCACGCCACCTTCGGGATCGGTCTGGTGGTGCGTTACGAGGGGCACGACAAGACGGTCGTCCTCTTTGACGAGGCGGGCTACAAGACCCTCTCGCTGGACCTCATCGCCGACGGGAACCTTCTGGAGCCGGTGGCCGACTAAGCGCCGGCGCCGCCTTGTCCGAAAAACCGCTCCAGGCCGGCACGCGACGTCACCCCGAGCTTTTGGTAGGAGTGAGTCAGATGGTGCTCAACGGTCCTCGTGGTCAGAAACAGCTTCTCGGCGATCTGGCGGTTGCTCCGCCCCGACGCCGCCATCTCGGCCACCCTGCGCTCCCCGGCGGTGAGTGCCTCCACGCCGGTCAACGCCGCCCGGCGGGGACGAGCTCCGAGAAGCACCAGCTCGCCGCGCGCCCGAGCCGCCAGAGCGGAGGCGCCGCAACGGTGGGCGAGATCCAGGGCCCGCCGCAGGGAGTCGACGGCTTCGCTTTTCTTTCCGGCCCTTCGCAGCCCGAGTCCCAGTTCCGCAGCCGCATAGGCGAGCACTAGTTTTGCCGGTGACGACTCGGCAATCGAGACGGCTTCGCGGAGGAGCGGCAACGCGTCCTCCTCGGGGGCAAGCCGCCCGGCGGCCGTCAGGTTGTGCGCCAGGATCCGGGGTGCTCCCCACGCGCGGGCGGCGCCCACTTCCTCGAGCGCCAGCTCACGTCCCTGCTCTGCCCGGCCCGATTGGGTATACGCCGCCGCAAGCCACGGCCGGTAGGGCACCAGGTAGAGGTTCGAAGGACCGCTGCGCTCTTCCAGACGGAACAGCTGCTCCAGGTCCTCGACGGCTTTTTCGATGTTTCCCTGGGCAAGGCGAAGCCGGCCTCGTGTGGCGAGCAGGATGCGCGTCGGGACGGTGTCCGGCAAGGCCCCATCGAGGTCGAAGCGCTGCAGCAGCTCGTCTGCCTCGGCGAAGCGGCCGGCCTCCAGCAGGACTCCCAGAGCCGTCTCGACCGGTCCCACAAGGAGGAACGGGAAGCCGAAGCTCGTGACGACGTCGATCGCCGACTGCGCGTCCGCCTCGGCCGCGGCAAGATCCCCGAGAGCCATCTTGAGGTATGAGCGGAAGGTGGAGGCGAGGGCGAACCCGACTGGCGACCCACGCTCTTGGGAGTCCTCGAGCGCCCGGTCCAGGTAGCGAGCCACGTCATCGAAGCGGTCGGCGCACAAAAGCGGGTAAACGGAGACGTAGGCGGTGACCGAGTCGCACGACATGTCGGCGAGGAGCTGCCCTCCTCCCAGCGCCGCGGCGGCAAGGGACGCGGTGTCTGCCGCCGAGGCACCGGTGAGCGCCGCACGTACCGCCAGCTGCGACAGAAGCAGGCGCTCGGCCGGGGTCGCACCGGTCAGGCCTTTCCACCGGTCCAGATCCGTCCTGGCCACTGGAGACTCCGCCAGGCCCTGGCGGAGGGCGATCAACAGCTCCGCCTCGAGGCGCAGCGCCAGCTCCCGGTTGGACGTCTGCAGCGCAGTGATGACCGGGCGGGCGACCGCTTCGGCTTCCTCGACGGTTCCCGCGTGAAGGTGTGCCGTCACCAGGTCCAGCAGGACGCGGCCCTTCATGTCGATGTCGCCCCGGGCAGCCTCCAGGGCCGCGGACAGATGGCTGACCGCCGACGCCGGGTCGACTCGCATCTCAGCCGCGCCCAGCCGTTGGAGCACCCGACCCATGTGGACCGGTCCGGGCGGCTCCCGCAACGCCCGCTCCAAATACCGTCTGGCCTCGTCAGGGGCGCCGCGGGCCAGAGCCGACTCGGCACCGGCCGTCAGCTCAACCACCACCGATTCGTCGCCCGACGGCTCCGTCGGCACCAGGTGGGAGGCAACCTTCTCGGGAGGAGCCGATTCTCGACGGAGGATCGAGGCCACCTGCCGGTGGCCGGTGGAGCGTCCGGCAGCCGGAAGGTGGGAGTAGACGGCCGTGCGCACCAGCGGGTGCTCGAAGTCTAGCGGCCGGCCCGGACGAAAGATCCCGGCGACCGCAAGCGCATCGGCCGCCCGGCCGGCCCGCTCCAGCTCCAGGCTCGCTACCTCGGCTGCCTGCCTCAGCTCTGCCTCCGCGCCCCACAACGCCACCGCCGCAGCCAGCGCCTCTGCGTCAGGTCCCAGGCGTTCCAGCCGCCGGAGCACCGACCGCGTTACCGAAGGGACGCTTATCTCGTACGGCCGGCGCCCTCGCAGGCCGCCTGACGGGAGCGTACGGACGAGCTCGTTCAGGAGGAACGGGTTGCCGTGCGTCGCCTCGAAACAGGCCCTTGCCAGTTCGTCGTCCACGAGCCCGGAAAGACGTGTCTGCAGAAAAAGCCGGGTGCCGGCCTCGGTCAGAGGGGCAAGCGGCAGCGATTCGCAGCGCCCAGCGGCAAGAAGCTCCACGAGCGGGTCGGGCAGCTGCTCTCCGGACCTCACGGAGACCAGCAACAGCGCGGCGAGGCCGTCCATCCGGTTCGACAGGTATCCGAGCAGCCGCAGCGATGGGATGTCGGCCCACTGCGCGTCGTCCAGGACAACAAGAAGCGGTTTCATCGCAGCGAGGTTCGAGGTGAGCCAGAACAGCGCGTGCAGTAGGTTGACGCCGGAGAGCTCCGGGGCGGGCACTCCCAGCCCGGAGAGCAGCAGCGAGCCTGAAGCCCCTGCGGCTCCCTCCAGGAGACGAGCCCTCTGGTCGGCGGTGGCTGCCCTCAGCGGTCCCTCGAACAACTGCCGCACCACGCCGAAGGCGAACGGCGTCTCCAGCTCAGTGGCCCTGGCGGAAAGAACGGCGAACCTGCGGGCTCGGGCGAGCTCGGCTGCCGCGGCCAGAACCTGCGTCTTTCCGATCCCGGCGGGCCCTTCGATAACCAGCAGGCGCCCCGCCCCTCCGCTCAACCCGTCAAGCGCCTCGGTGAGAACGCCTATCTCGCGTCTTCGCTCCAACAGGGTCCGGCCGTCCGCGGCGTCGCCGCTGTCCATGACGGAGATTCTAGGCGCCACGGGAAGCACAAAACGTTGCGGTGGCTGCCGGAAAAGTTGGGCGGTGACCCACGGTGTGCGTTCACGCACCCGAGCGCAGAATCGGCTTGAAAGCGTCAAAGAAGGAGGTTCGGCGATGAAGGCTCTTCAAAAGCAGGACGGCCGGGAAGTGTTCTGCAGGCCGGGGGTGGCGGACATCCGGTC
>DATAAN010000154.1:0-1829 GCA_036260105.1 Actinomycetota bacterium | reverse complement strand
AGCAGCCGCCAGATCCCCTCGATCAGGTCGTCGACATAGCACAGCGACCGGGTCTGGCTCCCGTCCCCATGGACGGTCATCGGCTCGTCGCGCAGCGCCTGCACGGCGAAGGTGCAGAAGGCCCGCCCGTCGTCGATCCGCATGGACGGGCCGTAGGTGTTCTTAGCCATCACGCCGCTACCTGCCCAGAAGTTCTCCAGGCCGGGCACGGAGAAGTCGTACACCAGCGGGGTCGCCGGTACCTCCTCGATCCCCTCCACCTGGGCCCACACCAGATCGCCGGTCCGGCGGGCGTCGAGCCGCTGGGCGACGCCACGGTCCCAGTCGAGCGGGCTCCACGGCTGGACGTCGCAGATGGTGAGGCGCCAGAACGGATACCGGCGAGCACCGGAGCGCTGCGCAAAGGTTGTTTCGTAGCGGCCCACCGAAGGCACCAGCCCGAACCGGGCGAAGGCCACGATGAGATCGTCCTTCAACTCGACGTGCACCGTTGAGAACTCGTGCCGTTTCGCCGCGTCGAGCTTCTTGCCCGAATGTACGCCGTCGCCTTCCCGGTAGCCGTCCAGCACCCACTTGAGCCGCGAGAGTGGAAGGCCGAGGACCCAGCCCGGCAGCCGCTTCGGGCCGGCCTGGAAGCCGAGATGGTCCAACAGCATCAGGAGCAGCTTGGAGTGGACGAAGATGGCCGGGCTGCGCGCGGCGCCGCCCTTGGCCTGGACGACATGGACACCGAGGTCCCGCTCGATGATCTTGGTGACGCGACGCAGCGTCTCGGCGTCGGAGGCGATGTGCACGAAGGCGCTCTTCGGCGGGCGCTCGTAGCGACCACCCTCGGCCACGAACAGCCCGAGGACCCACAGGAGCTCGTCCGTCAGCTGGATCCGGGATGGCAGCTCGGCTGACGCTCCCGAGGTCCGGAGTCGCACCCGCGCGCCTTCGGGAATCGGGATGCCGAGCGCCCGCATCGCGCCGAGCGGGAGCTGGCTCCTCCGATGGTGGTTGAGCACCTGCGCCCACACCATCCGGCGCTTGTGAGGAAGGTCTCTGGGATCGTTCCGCATGATGGCGGCCAGGATCTCCTGCCGGCGCTCCCACACGACGGGCCCCAGCTCGGGTGCCCGAACGATCAACCGCCAGGGGTCCATGCCGGCGGCGTCCCAGACATCGGTCATCGAGACCTGTTGGCGGTCGCGTTCGGGTACCTCGACCCTGGTGGCCACGGCCACACGATCTCCCACCCGGAGGTCGTCGACAGGCCGCGCGACCGGCCAGCCATCCGGCCCCTCCACGAAGAGGCTGTGATCGCCGGTCACCTTGATGGATCGGCCATAGGCGGTGTGGACCTCGTAGCAACGAGCAGATGTCGGATGGGCAATCAGCGCCGACGTGTCCGCCGCACGCATCCGGGCATCCCGATCGAAGGCCGGAACGCGGAAGTCGGAAGGCAGCGGCCGACCCCCCAACCGCTTCGCCAGGTCCTCGACCGGCTCCCGCCGGAGCTCGTACCCGTCGTCGTAGAGGACCTGCTCGTCGGCGAGGATGGAGTTGAAGATCCGCACGATCCGGACCTGGACCCCGTGGCTGCGGTGGTAGGCCATGGCCAGGGCCTCGGCGAAGCGCTTGGCCTCGTCGTAGACGCCGCGGGGGCCGATGGGGTTGACGTGGCCCCAGTAGGTCTCGGGCTGGGGGTGGACCTGGGGGTCGCCGTAGACCTCGCTGGTGGAGGCGAGCAGGAACCGGGCCTGCTTCTCCTTGGCCAGGCCGAGGGCGTGGTGGGTGCCGAGGGCGCCGACCTTGAGGGTCTGGATCGGGTACTTGAGGTAGTCGAT
>DATAAN010000153.1:0-4557 GCA_036260105.1 Actinomycetota bacterium | reverse complement strand
GCCGACTCGATGCTTCGCCTGGTCGCCACCGTCTGGAGGGTCGCGGCTCTGGTGGCGATTCGGTCGTCCACGCGCCTCGCGAGGCTGAGGGAAAGGCTTCTGTTCTGCTGGTCTATCTCGGAGCGGAGCGCACGACCCGCGGAGCGGGTTATGAGCAGGCTGCCGACCACACCGGTGACTACGCCGGCGATGACTAGCGCCACCACCAGCCGGGCCAGCACGGAAGGCCAAGTGCCGGCGCCGCTTTTGTCAGCGGTGGACGACATCGGCCTCGCGTACAACCTCGGCGGGAAGCGGGATGCCGAGCTGAAGGGCTACTTTCTCGTTCAACGTCAGCTGGAAGCGCCGCGGGTTCTCGACGGGAACTGCGGCAGGAGTGGCGCCGTTCAGCAGCCGCGCCGCCTGGCGTCCGAGCTGCTGGCCGATCGACGCGCCGTCCGGTGAAAGCGTCAGCAGCGCCCGGTCGGTTGCGACGTTCGCCGCGAAGGGGACCCGATAGGCATCCGCCGCGTCGGCCAGCTGGGGAAGCGCCCTGGTCGCCGTCGGGGAAACCGACGCCAATAGAAGCTGGGCCCTTCCCGCCTGCACCAGCTGCCCGACTGCACGCGCCACGTCATTCTGGTCGGAGAACGGCTCGGCGACCATCTCCAGGTTGAGCCGCTGTGCCGCTTGGACGAATTGGTCCCGGCTGGGGATTGCAGCCGGGTCGCTGGGAGGATAGGGCAAACCCACCCGCTGAAGCGCCGGCAGGATTCTTTGAGCGATCGACAGCATGCGATCCGCCGGCACACGGAACGTCACGCCGGTCATCGACCCGTTCGGCCGGCTCTCGTCCTTCACGAAACCGGCCGCCGTCGGATCGTTGACCAAAAACAGAATGCGGCTGGACGGCGCGTGTTCCCGAGCGATCACCGCTCCGGTTGTGGAATAGGCGAGAATGATGTCCACGCCCTCGCTGCTCCATCGCCGGACCGCCTCTTCCGCCTCCTCGGGATCGGCATAGGCTTCGTCGTCTTGCCCGCCGATCACGGTCAGATTCAGCCCCTCGACGAAACCGCGCCGGGCCAGCTCCTCCATGAAAGCCTGATCGGTCGGCGAGTCGGGAGTGGCAACGGCACGCAGAAATGCGATCTTGCGAACACCGGAGTCGGCCGTGCCCTCGGACTCGCCGCAGCCCGACAAGGCGGCCAGGCAGCACATCACCAGCAGGACTCTCAAGCAGCGCCGGGAACTTGACCCGCGCTGAACCGGGGAGCTGGCGGACAAACCCGTCATAAGCCCTTCTCGAAGAGAACCTCGACCAGCGCGTACCCTTTCACGCAGGTACGGGGCGCGTCTAGTCGAAGGCCTAAAAGCTTAGTTCGAGCTCTTCGTGGGGCCGGTCACACCACCGACATGCGGATCCTGATCACTGATCCGGTCACCAGAGTGCGTATCTGGACGAGGTCGCACAGCTGGTTGACGATCCACATCCCCCGGCCGCCTTCCTGCAGCGGGTTCGGCGCCCGGCGGCCGGCGAGCGGCTCGTCAAAGAGGCCCCCGTCGATGACCTCGAGCACGACATCGCCGCCCTCGGACCAGAACCGCAGCAGCCCGTTGCCGCCCCCATGCACGAGGCTGTTGGCTGCGAGCTCGGTCGCGACCAACTTGAGGTCGTCGATCCGGTCCGCCGGCATGCCGAGCAGGGAGCCCCTTGCCTGGACGAAGGATCGCGCATCGGCCACCGTGCCCTCCTCGATGAGCATCGTCTCCACGTCACCGGCGGGGGGCGGCAACGGCCGGTCGAGGCTCCTTGCCACCTCGTTCAGCGAGAGGTACGTCATGCTGGCGTGCCGGCTGCCCGCCACCTCGATGTAGGGGTGGCTGCGATAGGCCTCTTCCAGGACCGGGTCGCTTAGCGACCTGGTGTCGTAGGGGCAGAGAATCCACCCTTCGGCGTCGTGGAATGCGAGGTTGATCAGGGCTTCGTGGCGCTGCGCCTCGACGATCTCCTCCCCGGTTCGCTCCGCCCAGATCGGCTCGCCGATCCCGCGAACCCGCGCCGCGCCGTCGGGCCGCGAGCTGATGAAGTCATGCCAGACCGGGATGATCCGGGCGGGGTTGCGCCCCACCTTCGCCATGTCGACGAAAAGCACCCTCGAGGCGTCGTCCCCCAACTCTTCGGTGAGCATGTGGATCTTGCGAGGGACGACGGCGACGAGCACCGGCTCTCCCGCACGGAGGCCGTCCCGAACGAAGTCCGCGCAGGCTGCAACGAACTCGCCATCCCCGGCGTAGAACAGCGCGTCATGCCGGAAGCTGTCCGTGTGCTGATCTTCCGCCATTCTCGTGCTCATGGGCCTAGACGCTCCTAAGGGCGCGTTTCACCCACACACTCGCCTTTTCCACGATAGGAATCGCGCTAAACACGCTTGCGTCATTTGATACCGGATAATTCGGGTCTTGCCAGCGAACGCTTGTTCGCGCATACTGCTCGTCCGCAAGCCCCAAAAACCTATGAACGGCGGATCCATCCGTGCCGATAAACGGACGTCCGCCGGCCGAGCCCTACTCCAAGAAAAAGATTCCATGAAAAAGCCGATTGTCTTGATCGCGCCCGGAATGAGCCTGTTCACCATCGGGACGCTGATGCTGATAGCCCTGACCGGATTCCGCATCCCTCCGGGCGAGCCGGACAGCCGCGTTGCGCTTTCCGCCGGGCAGGCGCCGGCATTGGTCATGTCCCCGCGGGACGACTTCCTACCCGCCGTGCTGACTGCCGCACGGGGGCTGCCGGACGTGACCGCCGTCGCCGAGGTCCGCAGCGGCACCCGCTGGCTCAACGCGTGGTCGGCGACCGGCGCTCCCGGCCCCACCGGGCCTGCCCCCGGATATCAGGTCCCCGTCGACGTCGCTTCCGTTGACCCGGAGCAGTTCCGCAACCTGGTGCCGCAGCATCTCCGAGCCCGGGTTCTCGATCTCGGGAACGGCGGAGCCATCCTCTCCCGCACCGGCGCTGCACTCAGGGGCATTACACAGACGGGCACGCTTCACTTCCCCGGAGCCGACATTCCGGTGATCGGCGTTGTCGACGACCCGATCGTCCGGAACCACGAGATCGTGATGTCCCACAACACCGGACTGGCGGTGGGCCTGGATGAGACTCGCTACGTCGTGATCGGGCTCCGAACTCTGCAGGCGGGCAAGCAGGTGGAGGACGGCCTTCGAGCCGCCATTCCTCCCGGGGCGTCGATGCGGGTACGCGGCCCCCAGGGAAGCGGCGCATCCAGCGGTCCGTCCCCCCTGTTGTCCCTGGCTCAGGTGAAGGCGGCGTTCGGAGAGTACTCGGCCATGACCAACGCCGGCACGAGCATCCGCATCGACCAGGGCTGGATCGACGCCAACACCGAGATGGCTACGCTGCCGCTGCTCGGGACCACCCGATGCCACAAGAAGGTGATTCCGCAGATCGCCGGCGCGGTGGCGGAGATCGAGCAGAAGGGACTGGCTCACCTCATCCGGCACGGAGACTTCGGCGGGTGCTTCTCGCCCCGATTCATTCGGTCCGGCAAAGAGGCCGGTCTGTCCCGCCACTCCTGGGGGGCGGCGCTTGACTTCAACGTCTCCTCCAACCTCTACGGGCAGCCGCCGACCATGGACATGCGCATCGTTGAGATCTTCGAGCGTCACGGATTCAGCTGGGGCGGCCGCTGGAACTATCCGGACGGCATGCACTTCGAGGTCAACCGGCCTCGCGGCTGAGGCTTCGGAGCACCGGCAGGTCCCGGGCTTCCCGCCGATCTTCACAAAATCTCGACACCCTCTGCAGGCGATCCCAACAGAGCGTTCCTAGACTTGTCCCCATGGAGCTTGCAACCATCGCAGTCATCGAGGACGAGTCGATAATCGCCGCCGCAGTCGCCGCGCGGCTTCGCCGGGAGGGTTTTCGCGTGGAGGTCGCCTCCGACGGACCATCCGGGGTCGACCTGTGCCAGCGAGCACGGCCGGACCTCGTGGTGCTGGACGTCATGCTGCCCGGTTTCGACGGGCTGGAGGTGTGCCGGCGCATCCAGCGGGAGCGGCCGGTTCCAGTCCTAATGCTCACCGCCCGCGACTCCGAGACCGACATGCTGGTCGGGCTTGGCATCGGCGCCGACGACTACATGACCAAGCCGTTCAGCCCCAGGGAGCTGGTGGCCCGGGTGCGAGCCCTTCTGCGCCGCGTCCGCAAGTTTCCCAGCCCGCCCGACACGACGTTCCGGCTCGGTGACCTGGAGGTTGACCCCGCTCGCCGGCAGGTGCGGCGGGGCGACGAGGTGATCCACCTCACCCCCATCGAGTTCGAGCTGCTTTACACCCTGGCCGCCCGGCCAGGCGTCGTCTTCACCCGGGAGCAGCTGCTCAGCGAGGTCTGGGGCTACCGGGAGGGTTTCGGCGGCCGGACGGTGGACTCCCACGTCGGGGCGCTGCGCCGTAAGCTGGGATCCGACCTGCTGCGCACGGTCCACGGTGTCGGCTACGCAGTGGAAGCTGGAGGCTATTGAGACCGCTTGATCCGCTCTCGTCGATCAAGACCAA
>DATAAN010000152.1:0-5420 GCA_036260105.1 Actinomycetota bacterium | reverse complement strand
GTCCTCCTGGGCAGAAGTCGAAGCCGCCGGCCTGAAGGTCCTCGAGACCTCCAAGGCCGCAGCCGAGGCTGAGGTGATCATGATGCTGGTGCAGGACCAGCACATGAAGACCGTGTACGACGAGTCGATCGCCGCCAACCTCAACGACGGCGACGCACTGGTCTTCGCTCACGGTTTCGCCATCCACTTCAAGCGGATCACCCCGCCCGCCGGCGTCGACGTCTTCATGGTGGCCCCCAAAGGACCCGGCCACCTGGTCCGCCGCACCTACACCGAGGGCATCGGCACCCCCGCCCTCGTCGCGGTGCACCAGGACGCCACCGGCAAGGCGCACGACTACGCCCTGGCCTACGCATGGGGCATCGGGTCCGCCCGGGCCGGCCTCATCGAGACCACGTTCCGGGAGGAGACCGAGACCGACCTGTTCGGCGAGCAGGCGGTGCTGTGCGGCGGCCTCACCCGGCTGATCCAGACCGGGTTCGAGACTCTGGTCGACGCCGGCTACCAGCCGGAGATCGCTTACTTCGAGTGCCTGCACGAGGTGAAGCTCATCGTCGACCTGATCTACGAGGGCGGGCTGGCGAAGATGCGCCACTCGATCTCGGACACCGCCGAGTACGGGGACCTGACCCGAGGTGGCCGCATCGTCACCGACGAGACCCGGGAGGCGATGGACAGGATCCTGGTGGACATCCAGTCCGGCAACTTCGCCCGTGAGTGGGTCTCCGAGGCGGAGGCCGGCGCCCCCAACTTCACCAGGCTGCGCGAAGAGGCGGCAGCACACAAGATCGAGGCCGTCGGCAAAGAGCTGCGCGCCATGATGCCCTGGCTGCGGAAGGACTGAAGTTGCGCTTCTTTCAAAGGCCACTATCCCGAGAACAACTCCTCTTACTCGCGCTTTGAGGGCTCGGGTCGCTGCTGCAAAGGTGCGATCCAGAGCCTGAGAAAAGACAAAGCGACCGAAGTAAGGGACAAAGGAGTTTCTTCGAATGTCAGACCGAGTACGCATCTTCGACACCACGCTGCGCGACGGCGAGCAGTCCCCCGGCATCAACCTGTCGGCGAAGGAGAAGGTGGAGATCGCCCACCAGCTGGCTGCCCTGGGGGTCGACGTCATAGAGGCCGGCTTCCCGATCAACTCGCAATCCGAGTTCGACGCCGTGCAGGCAGTGGCCCACAACGTGAAGGGGCCGGTCATCTGCGGGCTGGCCCGCATGCAGTTCGCCGACATCGACCGGGCCTGGGAGTCGATCAAGGACGCCCAGAAGGCCCGGATCCACGTCTTCATCGCCACCTCGGCGATTCACATGGATAAGAAGCTGCACAAGACGCCGGAGCAAGTTATGGCGGCGGCCATCGCCGGGGTCGAGCGGGCGCGCGGGTACACCCCCGACGTGGAGTTCTCGGCCGAGGACGCCACCCGGAGCGACCCCGAGTTCCTGGTGAAGATCTTCAGCGCGGCGATCCGGGCGGGCGCGACGACGTGCAACGTCCCGGACACCGTCGGATACGCGCTGCCGAACGAGTACGCCGATCTGTTCCGCTACCTGATCGAGAACGTAGAGGGCTCGGGCGACGTTATCTGGTCGACCCACACCCACCAGGACCTCGGCCTGGCGGTGGCCAACGCCCTAGCCGGCGTGCAGGCCGGCGCCCGGCAGGTCGAGGGCGCGATGAACGCCATCGGCGAGCGGGCCGGCAACTGCTCGGTCGAGGAGGTCATCATGGCGATCGCCACTCGAGGCGCCAGCATGGGGCTGACCACCGGCGCCGACACCAAGCAGATCGTGCGCACCTCCCGGCTGGTATCGGCCCTGACCGGCTATCAGGTTCCGCCCAACAAGGCGATAGTGGGCGCCAATGCCTTCGCCCACGAGGCTGGCATCCACCAGCACGGCGTGCTCATGGACCGGACGACCTACGAGATCATGGACGCTACCTCCGTCGGCTGGGAGTCGAACCGGATCGTTCTGGGCAAGCACTCCGGCCGGCATGCCTTTGCCAAGACGCTGGCCGACATGGGGTACGAGCTGAGCGGCGAGGACCTGAACCGGGCCTGGAGCCGGTTCCGCGACCTGGTCGATCGGAAGATCGAGATGACGGAGGCCGATCTTCTGGCGATCGTCACCGACGAGATCACCAGCGCACAGGACACCTACGTCCTGGATTACCTGCAGGTGAGGGGCGGCACCCACGCACGCCCGAGCGCCAAGGTGCGAATCCGGGCGGGCGACGAGGTGTTCGAGGAGTCGGCGGAGGGCGACGGAATGATCGACGCCACCTGCGGTGCCATCCAACGGGCTCTCGGCATCAACGCCCGGCTGACGAACTTCAAGGTCGGCGCCGCAACATCGGGCACCGACGCGCTGGGTGAGGTGTCGGTCCACGTAAACGTGGACGGGGTCATCTACTCAGGCAAGGGTGTCTCTACAGATGTCGTGGAGGGCTCTGCACGGGCATTCCTGAACGCGGTCAACCGGGCGACCAACGTCAACACCCGCCGGGCCGCCCTGGAAGCGCCCTCCTTCTGACGATCGGGGAAAGCATGGAAAACCACAGCCTTGCAGTCGTGCCCGGAGACGGCATCGGCCCGGAGGTCATCGACGGCGCGCTGATGGCGCTGGATGCGGTCGCCCACGCAGAGGGCTTCGCACTCGAGGTGACGAACTACGAGCTGGGCGCCAACCGCTATCTCAAGAGCGGCCAGGTGCTGACCGACGACGACCTGCAGCGGCTGAGCGAACACGAGGCGGTGCTCCTGGGGGCGGTCGGCGACCCCAGGGTGCCGCCGGGCATCCTGGAGAAGGGCCTGCTATTGCGCCTGCGGCGCGAGCTCGATCTCTATGTGAACCTGCGTCCCGCGCGCCTGCTCAGTGGCGTGAACAGCGTCCTCACCAACGCCGACCAGCTCGACGTGGTGATCGTGCGGGAGAACACCGAAGGCCTGTACTGCGGCAAGGGCGAGGTGACCGGCGGCGGCACCGCCGCCGAGCAGGCGACCGAGGTCTCCCTCAACACCTGGCTCGCCGTCAGCAGGATCGTCCGTTACGGATTCGAGCTGGCCGCCAAGCGCAGCCAGTCGCTGACCCTGGTGCACAAGACCAACGTGCTTGAGCGAGCCGGAGGCCTCTACCAGCGGGCGATGAAGGAGATCGGCGTCGAGTTCCCCAAGGTCGAGACCGCCTACCAGCACATCGACGCGGCTGCGCTGCTTCTGGTGACCCAGCCGAAGCGCTTCCAGGTCGTCGTGACGGACAACCTGTTCGGGGACATCCTGAGCGACCTGGCGGCGGGCCTGGTGGGTGGGATCGGGTTCGTCGGCAGCGCCAACATGCACCCGGGCCGGGTGTCGATGTTCGAGCCGGTGCACGGCTCGGCCCCCGACATCGCGGGCACGGGCCTGGCCAATCCTGTGGGAGCCATCCTCTCCGCGGCCATGATGCTGCGGCATCTCGGCGAGGAGAAGGGCGCTACCAGGCTGGAGCGAGCGGTGGAAGCGGTCGCCGCCAAGATCGGGCCGGACCACCTGACGACCCGTGAGACCTCCGAGCTGATTGCCGAAGCCGCCGCTTAGGAGGGATCCTCCGGGCCGATCGCAAGTACGGCGATGTCGTCCTGGACGTCCCTCCCCATGGCCAGCCGGCTGACCACGTAGTCGCAGAAGTCCTCCATCCCGGTAGCCCGGCAGTCCAGCACTGTTGCCCGAAGCCGCTCCAGGCCCTCGGTGAGCGGCATTCGGCGATCCTCCACCAGGCCGTCCGTATACAGCACCAGCCTCGTGTTCTCCGGCATGGACCTCAGGTACTCCTTGTAGATCGTGTCCGGGAGCGCGCCGATCGGGGGGCCGCTGTCGATCTCGAGGAACTCCGCGAAGCCGGCCCCGTCGAAGCGCAGCGGCGGAGGATGCCCTGCGTTGGCCATGCACAGAGTGCGCTCCTCGAGGTTCAGGACGGCGACGACTACCGTGGCGATCTGCTCCTCTGTTCCCAGATGAACCAGGAACCGGTTCAGGCGGCCGAGCATCTCAGACGGCGAAGGGTTCTCCAGCGCGTAAGCGCGCAACGCGTGGCAGAGCTGTCCCATCGTGCCGGCGGCGACGGTGCCCCGGCCCACGACGTCCCCTACGATGACCACCACGGAGCCATCGGGCAGCGTTATCAGGTCGTACCAGTCTCCCCCCACCTCCACCCCGGGCACCGCCGGCAGGTAGCGTGCGGCCGCCTGAAGTCCCGGCATCTTCGGCAGGACCGACGGCAACAGGCTCCGCTGAAGAGTCTCGGCAGCACTGCGCTGGGCAGCGTACAGCCGGGCGTTCTCGATGGCGATGACCGCCTGCCCGGCGATGCCCTCCGCCAGTTGGGCATGCCGTTGCTTGAAAACCCCCACCTCCTCGTGCCCGAAGAAGAGTCCGCCGAGCACCTCGCCGTGCCTGGTGACGACCGGCACGGCGAGGTAGCTGCGGACCGGCAGGTGCCCTTTCGGCATGCCGAAGTACGGCTCGTTCCGTCCGTAGACGGGGTCGGCCGTGATGTCGTCAGATCGCGCCGTGCCCTCTCCCCGGAAGGTGGGGCCGAAGACGTCGGTGTTTCGAGGCATCGGGAACTTCGAGAAGGATTCCGGCGACACCCCGGCGAGGGTGTAGAGCGTGTAGGACTCCCCTCCCTCGTCGAGCACGTTGTAGAAGAAGGCGCCGAACTGGGCGCCGGTCAGCTCGGTGGCGATGTTGGTAACCGCCTGGACGACCTCCTGGAGGTCGAGCTGCGCGGTCAGCACCTTGCCTACGTCGTAGAGCGTCTCGGCGAGGATGGTCTGCTCGCGCAGCTTGGCTTCCTCGGCCTTGCGCTCCTCGAGCTCCGCCATTCGCTGCTCGAGGGATTCCGCCATCCGGTTGAGCTCCTCGCCCAGCCGGCCGACCTCCCCGTAGCCGGTTACCGGCACCCGGGCGCCCTGCTCTCCGCGGCCGATCCGCCGGGCGGCCGCCTCCATCGAGCGCAGGGGCGCCAGCAGCCACCTGCCGGTGACGCTGATCGTAGCGACCGTGACGAGTATCACCGCCAGAAGGATGAAGGCGAGGTTGCGAGTGGATGTCGACACCGCGGCCAGAGCCTCGCTCTCCTGCTGCTGCAATACGACGGCGGCCGGGATGTTCGTTATGGGGGCGGCAGCGTACAGGTAGCTGACCTCGTCGCCGCCCCTGCCGCTGAATGAGCGGGCTCCTTCGGCGGTGTCTGCCGGTACCGTGAACGTCTCCTGTCGCAGGACCCGGTCCAGATCCCGATGGACCAGGATCCGCCCGTCGTTCCGAACCAGGAAGGCGCTGCGGGAACTCCCCGCCTGCACCTCCTCCAGGTGACTGGACAGCTCCGCCAGCGGGATCTCCGCCACCAGGGCGCCCTGTACGGTGCCGGGAGGGTTCTGGA
>DATAAN010000151.1:0-9575 GCA_036260105.1 Actinomycetota bacterium | reverse complement strand
GCCGGGGTTCATCCTCGGGACAGGCTCGGCACTCCCGCCCGGTACTTGCGGCTCTCCCAGGTGTCGACCCGGCCGGCCACGATTCGCCTCTCCGCCAGGGCGAAGATTGCGATCCACGCCACCAGCACGGCCAGGATCTCGGTGTAGGCCACAATCGACGGCCATACCGGCCCGTTGAACGCCAGGGTCTCCCGCAGCGTGATGTCGGTGATCACGTTGAACTTCTCGGTCCGCTCGGGAAGAGCCGGGACCGCCGGAGCACCGTACTGCGGGTCGGCCGGCAGGTACACCGGCGCCGACATCACCAGGTTGTCCTTGAACAGGGCGACCGAGGTCTTCCAGTTGCCGGACAGCGGGTGGGCGTTCTCGGAGATGTAGGTCCCCGGCTCGCCGGTCGGGATCAGCCGGGAGCTGACCACGGGGTCACCACCCTGGTTGGAGTTGACGCCGAAGACCGTGTACCCCTCAGCGGCGTTGGGCGGGTCGAGCGTGACCTGGATCCGGGCCATGTCGCCCTGCCGGTCCACCAGACGCATCGTCGCCTGAGTGTCGTCCTCGCCTCGAGGCAGCGGCACTGCCAGCGCCACGATGACCGCAAGCGTGGAGGCCACGATCACGCCCTTCGGCAGCCGTGCCCTCTCGGGGTCGTCGGTCGGGTCGAACACCCGCCCGAAGCGAACGCCGATGAAGCAGGCGCCGAGCGCTGCCAGCATGGCGAGCGGGACCGCCTTCGGCAGCAGAGCCGGGGTGACCTCCATCCAGCCGCTGAGCGGCATCCAGGCAAGCTCGGCAGCAAGGCCGACGGTGCCCAGAAGCGCCGCCGAGGTCAGGGCGAACTTCACCCTGTTCTCCGGCTTGGCCAGGAACCCGGCAAGCTCCACACACAGCGCCGGGACCAGGTAGGTGGCGAAGTGGACCATCGTGTGGTTGAGGGCCGTGGAGACGATCAGGACCAGGAATCCCCGGACGCCCAGGTAGAACAGCGCCGTTTTGAGAGCGCCCCACGGCCCGAGTGCAATCCGGGCTGCGGTAAGGACGAAGCCGGCTGCCAGCATGACGAGCACGGGGTAGTAGGCCATCTGGAACTGCAGGACCAGGAACTCGAACTCGCCCTGGAAGATCGTGATACCCATCAGGGCGGCGCCCGAGGCCATGATGTGGATGAACCGGCCTACCTTGTTTGGCGTGTAGCCGCGGTGACCCTCGGCGATCATCATCCAGACCGCGAGGGTGGCGAAACCGCCGCCGCCCAGAAGCTGCAGGTGCGTGGGGCTCCAGAGGGTGACGTCGATGCCGTAGGCACGGTGCCAGAGCTCGTCGAAGGGGAAGGAGGCGATTCCTCCGAGACCCAGCGCGAAGAGCGCAAGAGCGGACCACGGAATGACGAGCTTCTTGTAGCGAAGGCCGACGTTGGCGCCGTCGAGCGTCGCAAACGTGGTGGCGATGGCAGCTGCGTACATGAGGCCGCCCAGCCCGAGAAGAATCATGGTGTGCGACGGGTTCAGCAGCAACTCGTCACGCCCTAGATCAACGTGCCAGGCGACGTCCCAGTAAAGGCCCATCGCCGCTACCAGCAGAACCAGAAGACCGCTCAAGGAGCCTGCCATTGCCCAGCCGGGGTAGCCGGTGGCGCGGTGGAGGCTGTCGGAGATGCGGCCGAAGAACTGCGGCAGAATGTTCACCTTGTCGCTCCGCCCCAACGCTGCCAGGACGTAGACGACGGCCAGGTAGAACACGAATGGAGCAACTACGTAAAACCAGTCGTCCCATACACCCATGCCGTTTCCTCCCCTAAACCAATGCGATCCGATTTCGCATTAACACCGCCGAATGATACATTGTTCGATGACACGTTGCAAACTGTCCTACAGGAGTATTCTGGAGGCACAATGACCGGCAAGATGACCATCGACGAGCTGGCTCGCCAGGCCGGCACGACCACCAGAAACGTCCGGGCCTACCAGACCCGAGGCGTGCTGGACCCCCCCGAGATCGTCGGTCGCATCGGGTACTACAGCCAGGATCACCTTACCCGCCTCCGTTTGATCTCACGCCTTCAGGAGAGGGGCTTCGGACTCCAGGCGATCAACGACCTGCTGTCGGCGTGGGAGCAGGGTTCATCGCTCAGCGACGTCCTCGGATTCAGCGAAGCCCTGATGGCGCCGTGGACCGACGAGGTGCCGGAGACGGTCTCCCGGGCCAGGCTCGAGGAGCTCTTCCCGGAGATCAAGACGGACACCTCGTTGATCAGCAAGGCGGTCGAGCTCGACCTGCTTGCCCCCGACGGCGACGGATGGCGTATCCCCAGTCCGCGCCTGCTCCGGGTAGGTGCCCACCTGGTGTCGGTCGGCATCCCACTCGGCGTGGTCCTCAAGCAGGCCGAGCTGATGAAGGCGGACATCGACGGCATGGCCTGGCGACTGGTCGCCATGTTCAACATGTTTATCTGGGAGCCGTTCCTGAGCGGCCAGACGCCGGAGCGCTCCCTCACCGACATCACAAAGATCCTCCAAGAGCTCCGCCCGCTCGCCGCCGAGGCGGTAAGCGTGTTCCTGGCCCGAGCGATGCAGTCCGCCACTGAGGCGGCCACGCTCGACGCGGCAACGCAGCTCGGCCGAAGCGGCTGACCCGCGTGTCGTGACCCCCTAGAATCGGGGCGTCATGACTGACCGGGAACCCGGCACCGGGTTCGAGCCGCTGCGTTACCACCGGGCGACCAAGCACACGCCGGCCTCCGTCCGATCCGGAACGCACCGGATCGACTGGATGGACCAGCCCGAGCAGTTCAAGAGCTATCCGAACCTGGAGCCGATCCCGCTGCCGGACCCCGCCCCGGACACCGGATTTCCGGCGATGAAAGCCGTTGTCGGCGCCAAAGGCGGAGCCCGGCACCTGGACCTTCCGGAGCTCACGCGACTGGTGACCCTGGCCGCCGGGGTCAACCGGGTGGTGCAGCAGGCCGGCGGCAAGCCCGCCTATCTCAGGACCTACGCCTGTGCCGGCGCCCTCTACCCCATCGAGGTCTACCTGGCATGCAGCGATGTCGACGGCGTAGACCCGGGCGTCTACCACTACGGCCCCCTTGACAACACCTTGAGACAGGTTCGTACCGGCGACCCGCGGCCCTACCTGGTGCGAGCGAGCGGCTTCCGTCCCTCCCTCGCCGCCGCCCCGGTCACCGTGCTGCTGACCGGAATCCCCTGGCGGACGAACTGGAAGTACCGCGCCCGCGGCTACCGCCACCTGTTCTGGGACTCCGGCATGATCCTTGCGAACCTGCTGGCCCTGTGCGCCTCGGGAGGGCACTCCTCGGAGGTGGTGCTCGGCTTCGTCGACGAGGAGACGGACCGGCTCCTGGGCATCGACGGACGAGGCGAGCTGTCGCTCTGCCTGGTGCCCGTAGGTTTTGCCGAGCGCTCTCGTCCACCGGCCGAGCCGGCCGAGGAACCCGCTCCCCCGGTGTCGCACGAGGTGGGCCGCCTCTCGTTTCGCCAGAGGAACTACGACGAGGTGGTGGAGGCGCAGGCGCAGACGGCGCTGAGCAGCCCGGCGGAGGCGCAGCTCTGGCATCAGGACCCTTTCCCGAACCGCCAGCCGCCACCGCCCGACGTCAGCTTCACCGGTATAGAGCAGGTCATCCGGAGGCGGGGTTCGAAAAGGAGGTTCTTGCCCGGCCCCATACCCAAGGACGAGCTGGAGGCCATCATCGCCTGCTCCACCTACGACCTCGACTGCGACTGGGGGCTTGGTCTGACGCAGGTCGCCGTCATAGTGAACGACGTGGAAGGCCTGGAGCCGGGGGCGTACTCTGCGGTGTGGAACCTGGAGCCGATAGCGCTGGGCAACCTGAGGGACAAGGCGAGGTTCCTCTGCCTCGAGCAGGACCTTGGGGGCGACGCCGCCGCCACGCTGTTTCTCCTCACCGACCTCGAGGACGCCACCCGGGCCCTCGGAGCGCGGGGTTACCGGGCAGCGCAGCTGAACGCAGGCATCGTGGCCGGTTGGATGTACCTCGGGGCCTACGCCTGCGGCTTCGGCGCCACCGGACTGACCTTTTACGACGACGAGGTCCGGGAGTTCTTCCGCACTGAAGCCGAGCCGATGCTGGTGGTGGCGCTGGGCCGCTGAGTGCCCAAGAGCTTAGAGGCGGGGAACCGGGCGTTTGGGGCGGTTCAACTTTGGCCGGTCATGGGGCAAACAAAGGGTTTTACCCGTTGCCAACTGGACCTAAACCGTCTAATCTCGTGCGTCGGCATAAAATTACAGGGATATCGAGGCAAGGTTGCTCCAAGCCAGCAGGGTGGCAAAAACGGAACGGGGCAATCTCCTCGGAGCCCTTCTCGGGGTTCTGCTCCTGCCGGCCTTGATCGTGCTCGGACCGGCCGCTGCCGCTCAGCCCACTCCCCCCGAGTGCTTCGGGCAGCCGGCCACAATCGTGGGCACCGGCGCCGGGGAGACGCTCAACGGGACCGCGGGCGACGACGTAATCGTCGGCCTCGGCGGCGCCGACAAGATCGAGGGCCGCGGCGGCGACGACCGCATCTGCGGCGGGGCCGGGAGCGACACGATCAACGGAGGTGGGGGGAACGACCTCATCTCCGGTGAGACCGGGTCGGACAAGATTTCCGGCGGCGGCGGTGGTGATCGGATCTTCGGAGGCCCCGACGACGACACCCTGAGCGGCGACACCGGGAACGACTTTCTGTTCGGAGAGGGCGGGGCCGACTCGATGGACGGCGGCGACGGCCAGGACAACTGCTTCGTCGAGTCCCGCTCCGACGACGCGTCCGGCTGCGAGTCCAACCTGCCACCGAATCAGGCTCCCACGGACATCACCCTCAGCAACAGCTCGCTCGCAGAGAACCAGCCCTCCGGGTCCACCGTCGGCACCCTGGCCGCCGTCGATCCCGACATAGGCGACTCGCACACCTTCGCCCTCGTCCCAGGCGCGGGTGACGCCGACAACGGCAGGTTCGCCATCTCGGGCAGCTCGCTGAATACCGCTGCGGTCCTCGACTTCGAGTCGCAGGCCACCTACAGCGTGCTCGTCCGGGCGACCGACATCGGGGGTCTCTTCGTCGAGAAGGCGTTCACGATCACCGTGACCGACACGAACGAGCCCCCGCTGGTTGACACCGTCTCGGGGGGTCTCAGCTACACCGAGAACGATCCGGCCACGGTAGTCGCCGGTGTGATCACCGTCACCGACCCGGACTCCGCCAACCTCACCGGAGCAACCGTCCAGATCACCGGAAACTACGCCGCCGGCCAGGACGTGCTCGCTATGGCGGCTCAGCCGAACATCACCGCGGCCTTCGACGCCGGGACCGGCACGCTGACGCTCAGCGGGACCGACACGGTGGCCGCCTACGAGGCGGCACTGGAGAGTGTGACCTACCACAACACGAGCGATGACCCGGCCACCCCAAACCGCTCAGTGGCTTTCGCAGCCAGAGACGCCGCCGGCTTCGGGCCGCCCGACGTCAGGGAGATCGCCATCGTCGCCGTCGACGACCCTCCGGCAGCGGTGTCCGACAACGCTTCGGCCTCCGAGGACTCCACCTCCAACGCGATCGACGTTCTGGCCAACGACACGGACCCCGACGGAGGGCCGAAGTCGGTGTCGGCGGTCAGCCAGCCGGCGAACGGTTCGGTGGCGATCACGAACAACGGTGCCGGCGTCCACTACACGCCGAACCCCAACTACTGCAACTCGCCGCCGGGAACGTCGCCCGACAGCTTCACGTACACGCTGAACGGCGTTTCCCAGGCGACGGTGTCGGTGCTGGTCAGCTGCGACGACGATCCCCCGGTTGGCGTGAACGACAGCGCATCGGTGGCCGAGGACTCGTCCGCCAACGCCATCGACGTCCTCGCCAACGACACGGACGTCGACGGGGGGCCGAAGTCGGTGGCGTCGGTGACGCAGCCGCCCAATGGCTCGGTCACGATCACGGGCGGCGGCGCCGGCGTGAGCTACACGCCCAACGCCGACTACTGCAACGCCTCCACCACGGACGACTCGTTCACCTACACGTTGAACGGCGGATCGACAGCCAGCGTGTTCGTCACCGTGAACTGCGCCGACGACGCTCCGGCGGCGATCAACGACAGCGCGACGGTGGCCGAGGACTCCTCGTCCAACGCCATCGACGTTCTCGCCAACGACACCGATGTCGACGGCGGGACAAAGACCATAGAATCCGTCACCCAGCCGGCCAACGGCTTAGTCGCGATCACGGGCGGCGGCACGGGGCTCAGCTACACGCCCAACGCCGACTACTGCAACGCTCCGCCGGGAACGGCGCCCGACACCTTCAACTACACAATCAACGGCGGATTAGCCGCGACCGTGTCCGTCACGGTGAACTGCTCGGGCGACGCTCCCGTGGTCGACAACTCGGCAGGGACGACCACGTTCACGGAGAACTCTGCCGCGGTTGCCGTGGACGGGAGCGTCACGGTGGCCGATGCCGATGCGGGCGCCGCCATCTCCGAAGCGACCGTTGAGATCACCGGCAACTACGCCGCAGGCGAGGACGTCCTGGCGCTCGGCGGCTCGCATCCGGGCATCTCGGCGTCCGTCGCGGGCAACAAGCTCACGCTGACCGGGCCGGCCAGCCCGGCCGCATTCCAGGCCGCCCTGCGGGACGTGACCTACGTGAACACCGCAGAGACTCCGTCGGAGCTTTTGCGGACGCTTACCTTCACCGTCACCGACGACACGAATCTCTCCGGGTCGGACACCAAGAGCCTGTCGGTGGCCGGAGCCGACGACCCGCCGGCCGGAGTGAACGACTTGGTTACGGTGGCGGAGGACTCGAGCTCCAACGCAATCGACGTGCTGGCCAACGACACCGACGCCGACGGGGGCCCGAAGTCTGTCGACTCGGTGACGCAGCCGGCCAACGGCTCCGTCGCTGTCACAGGCGGAGGCACCGGCGTCAGCTACACGCCGAACGCCCAGTACTGCAACAGCCCGCCGGGCGATGCTCTCGACATCTTCACCTACACGCTCAACGGCGGATCGACCGCCACGGTATCGGTCACGGTCACCTGCTCTCCCGACGCGCCCGTGGTCGACACGTCAGCCGGGACGACGACCTACACGGAGAACGCGGCGCCTTCCGGCATCGATCCGAACGTGACCGTCGTGGACGCTGACGCCGGCGCGACGATCACCGGAGCGACCGTCCGGATAACGTCCAACTTCGCGCCGGGGCAGGACATCCTTGCCCTGGCGGGGACCCACGGCCCGGGAATTACCGCCACCTTCAGCGGCGACACACTGACGCTTTCCGGGACCGCTTCAATCTCCGCTTATCAGGCCGCGCTGCAGGAAGTGACCTACGCCAACTCCTCGGAGGGCCCGTCCACCCTCATCCGGACCGTAACCTTCACCGTCACCGACAACACGGCACTGACCGGCTCCGACACGAAGAGCCTGGAGGTTACGCCGGTAAACGACCCGCCGACCGCGGTGGACGACGCAGGGACCACCGACGAGGACACCATCCTCCCAGTGGCGGCGCCCGGGGTGCTGGCCAACGACACCGACATCGATCCGGGCGACACCAAGACCGTCGTTGCATTGAACAGCTCCGGGACCTTGTCCGGCTCCACGGCCAAGGGCGGCAGCGTGACGATCAACGCCAACGGCTCCTACTCGTACACGCCGCCGGCAGCCTTCCAGGCCCTGTCGACCGGACAGTCCGACACCGACTCGTTCACGTACACCATGGCGGACGGCGGCGGAGCCGAGTCGACGGCGACCGTCAACCTTACGGTCACCGGGATCTCGGACGCACCGACGGCCGTGGCAGACACCTTCGACGCCATCGGCAATACAGGCCTGTTCGCCGGCAGGTCCGCTCCGGGGGGTGAAGCGGCAAAGGTGGTCACCGGGTCGGTGCTGGACAACGACACGGATCCCGACTCCCCGCACACCAGCCTGGTGGCCGAGCCGGTGGTCAATGCGGCGACCGCCTTGGGCGGAATGATCACGATCGAGCCCGACGGCAACTTCACCTACCACCCGGACGACGGCGACGTCGGCGTGACCGACACCTTCACCTACCGGGTGTGCGACGCCTCGCCGTGCAACTCGGCAACGGTGGCCAACTCCACCGGCACACTTTCACTGCCGCTCGCGGGGCAGGTGTGGTACGTGAAGAACAACCAGCCCGACGGCGGCGACGGCACATCGGACACACCGTTCGACACGCTGGCCGAGGCGGAGCTGGCATCGGGCGCCGGCGACACGGTGTACGTCTTCGACGGCGACAACACGTCGGCCGATCTCGACACCGGCTACGTCATGGCGACCGACGAGCGGCTGATCGGAGAGAGCCGGCCCCTCGCCAAGGATCCGGACGGCGGCGGCCCCCTCCCCCTCTCGCTTTTGTATACGGGAATTCCTGGCGCCCAGCCCACGCTGACGGCCTCGAATGAGGACGTCGTGGTGCTGGCATCCAACTCCATAGTCGACGGCATCGACGTCGATCCTTCCGGAACGGGCGGCGGCTTCTCCGCCGGTGCCGGCGTCGCCGGAGTCGGCGTTTTCCGCTCGAACGTCATCGACTCCGGCACCGCAGGCACCCAACCCGGAATCGAGCTCGACGGCACCACCGGCTCGAGCGGCTTCTCTCAAGTCACCGTGACGAACGGCGGCAGCTCAGGCGCCATCGGGATCAGGCTCAACAATGCCGGTACCGTCAGCTTCCCGACCGGAAACTCGATCACCACGACCGGCGCCAAGGCGCTCGACATCGCAAGCACGAGCATGGGAAACAGCGTCTTCAACTCGATAACGGTCACCGACTCCAGCACCGGCGGGGTTCGGATGAGCGCCACGACCGGCAATCCCATCACCTTCGGCGACGGCGCCGGGACCGACCTATCGCTCACAACCACTTCCGGTACTGCTCCCGCTCTGGAGCTGAAGAACACCGGCAGGGTGCTGATCCCGTCGGCGGGCAACTCCAGCATCTCGGCCACCGGCGGGCCGGCCGTCGACATAGTGAATCCGGGAGCCAGTTCGTCCTTCGAGCTCGATTCGGTCAGCTCCACCAACAGCGCCGGCGATGGGATCAACCTCGACGGAGCAGGAGTCAACCTCTTCTCGGCTCCGTCGGGATCCATCTCAGGCGCCGCCGCCATCGCCGTCGACGTCAACGACGGGGGCGCGATCTCCTACGGCGGAGCGTTGAACGACGGGGCGGGATCAACCGCCGAGATCACGGGACGGAGCAGCGGCCACACGCTCGCCCTAAGCGGGAACATAGCCGACTCCAGCGACGCCGGAGGCGGGATCGCCCTCTCCGGCAACTCGTCGGGTGCGGTGATCTTCAGCGGCAGCTCAAAGGTCATCAACACGGGCGCCGGCGACGCCGTGGTTGCCACGGGCAACCCCGGGCATGCGCTGGAGCTGTCCGGCGGAGGCCTGGACATCGACACAACCGGTGGCCGCGGTCTGGAGGCGTCGGGTGGAGGCAGCATCCGCGTCCAGGGGACCGGCAACACGATCACCACTACGACCGGCACTCCTCTGAACATCACGAACGTGACGATCACGC
>DATAAN010000150.1:0-2271 GCA_036260105.1 Actinomycetota bacterium | reverse complement strand
CAGGTGACCGGCGCCGAGATCCAGGGAAAGGACGTTGCGCTGTGGTTCTGGGCCCCCTGGTGAGTGCCTTGCCGGCACGATGCGCCGATGGTCGCGCAGGTTGCGCGAGATTACGAGGGCAAGGTCACCTTCCTGACCTCTCCGGGACAGGACAACGTGCGCGCCATGGAGAAGGCGGTGGTGGAGTTCGGCTGGCCGGACTCCATGATCCACGCGGTTGACGAGGGGGGCCGGCTTTGGCGCCACTTCGACGTGGTCTACCGGGGCGCCTGGATCTTCCTTAACGACGACGGCAAGATCGTGCAGCAGAGCCTGACCCACATCAGCGAAGAGGACGTTCGGCAGAACCTGGACCTGTTGGTCGCCAGCTAGGTTGCGCAAGCTCCACATCCCCGTCCCTAGGTGGCTCGAGATCGCTCTGGCAGCGGCCGTGCTTTCCGTTGCGCTGACCGCCTCTGCAGTTCGTGGAGAGTACGACCTGGGTCCCGGGCGGTTTGAGGTCAGCCTCCGGCCGAAGCTCTCCGGCGTGACGATCGTCTCCGTGCCGCCGTTCGGGACCGTCGAGGCGGCGACCCACCGGGCTCCGACCGCGGTGGTGCTTTCCCCCGTCTCCATCGACGCCTTTGCGGCTCAGGAGCTGGTGGAGAGGCGCCCCCGGCGCGGCGAGCTCATAGCCGACCTACGGGCCGAGCTCGAGGAAGGCCTCCGTAGGTATGCGCTGCGACTGGCCGTCGGCGGCCTCGTTGCCGGGCTGATCGCCGCCGGCATCGCCCGTGCACGAACGCCCTGGGAGCTGGTCGCAGGCCTGGCCGCCGGGGTGCTGGTGCCGGTCGGGCTCTACGCAGCGACCTTTGCCGGCTACAACCCGGAGGCATTCCGCCAGCCGGCGTTGACGGGAGCCCTCAGCCGCTCGCCGGAGCTGCTGGGTCCGGTCACGCAGTTCGGCGAGCGGTTCAACGCCCTGCGGACCGAGCTCGACGAGATCGGCTCGGTGACGTTCCAGCTCTACCAGTTCCTCGCCGACCAGTCCCCCATTCCACAGGACGCAGTGAAGATCCTGCACATCTCCGACCTACACCTGAACCCGGTGGGCTACGACGTAGCGCAACAGGTCGCCCGCCGCTTCGACGTCGCGGCGGTCATCGACTCCGGCGACGTGACGGCCGAGGGCAGCCCGGTCGAGGTCGGTTTCGTCGACCGCATCCGGGGTTTTCCCATGCCCTACCTGTTCGTCCGGGGGAACCACGACTCGCCGGCAACCCAGCAGGCGGTTGCCGCCCAGCCGAACGCCCGCATCCTCGACGGCAGCACCACCGAGATCAACGGAGTCACTATCTTCGGCATCGGAGACCCGCTGTTCACGCCGGACAAGACGGTGGAGCAGCCGACCAACGAGCAGCAGAGACGGGCCAAGCAGGAGTTCGCCCGCATGGTCGAGGATCGCGTGGCGGAGCTTCCCGAAGCTCCGGATGCGGTGGTGGTGCACGACCGCATCTCGGCTGGCCGGCTGGCCGGCCAGGTGCCCCTCATTCTCCACGGCCACGAGCACCGGTGGACCGCCCGGCAGTCGCAGGGCACGAGGATCCTGGGGGTCGCCAGCACGGGCGGGGCAGGTCTGAAGTCCCTGTCACCGGACTCGGAGAGCACCATCGCCCTGCAGGTGCTGTACTTCGACAGAGAGTCGGCCGTACTGCTCGGATACGACCGCATCGACGTAACCGGCCCAACTCAGGACTTTCGTCTCAAGCGGACTATCGTGTCGGCAGAGAGCGAGGAGGAGTCCGAGCCGGCAGAGGCGCCGGCGCCCGAGATGCCAGCCGGGGCGGAGTCGCCCTCTGCTCCGACTCCAGCGGAGTCGCCGCCCCCGCAGGTTTAATAGCGCCGGAAGCGGCGCGATCATGTAAGTGGAGCTGCAACCAACCGCACGGGTCTTAAGGAGGCGTTTATGGCCGAGTACAAATGCGAAGAGTGCCATCTCACTATGGACGCCGACGAGGAGGACCACGAGTGCCCGATGTGCGGAAAAGAGATGCACACTGTGATGCGCAAGAAGAACTGCTCCCTGCGCCCGAGCGAGCAGCTCCGGGGCATCAGCGCCGGCTGAGCCGGCTTCAGTCGTTCGTGAGGCTGTAGAACACGTAATCCGGCCTGCCGGGCCCATCGACGGCCCAGATTTCCGCAGAGTAACCGCCCGCGCCGCCGGGCGGCAGATAGCGGGTGAACACCGTCCCCCCGGAGCGGTACTGCTCCACGCCGGCCGGTCCCTCGTAC
>DATAAN010000149.1:0-5856 GCA_036260105.1 Actinomycetota bacterium | reverse complement strand
TCAGCACGATCCCGCCGATACGAAGCTCTGGATTGAGATTGGCCCGGACAAGCTCCACGTTGCGGAGGAGCTGACCGAGTCCTTCAAGGGCGTAGTACTCGCACTGGATCGGGATCAGTAGTTCATCCGCCGCCGCCAGGGCATTCACAGTGAGCAATCCGAGAGACGGCGGGCAGTCGATGAGGATCGTGTCGTACTGATGATCGATAGATTGAAGGGCCCGGCGGAGGCGAGTCTCCCTGGACATCGCACTCACCAACTCGACCTCGGCACCGGCCAGATCGATCGTGCTCGGCAGGACATGGAGGTTCGCAACCGCGGTAGCGCGAATCGCCGCCGCAGGAGCCGCTTCTCCGGTGAGCACGTCGTAGATCGACGGTTCGATATCGCGATGGTCCAGACCGAGGCCCGTCGATGCGTTGCCTTGCGGATCGAGGTCGACTACCAGGACACGCGCTCCGGCCAGCGCGAGGTAGGCACCGATGTTCACCGCCGTCGTGGACTTACCGACTCCGCCCTTCTGGTTGGCGACGGCCAGCACACGGCGAATCCCGTTCACCGAACCCCGATGGATGCGGAAGGTGACCCGGGCGTTCCTGGCTGCGGCCTCTGTGTCGATACTTGGCTCCAGGCCCAACTCATCGATGGGAGCTTCGCCCGCCAACTCATTTGTTTCACGTGAAACATCGACACCGGCTTCCGCTGCTGCCCGTGTTACTGCCTCACGAACGGCAATGGCAGCTTCGTCCTCCACAGCCTGGTCCTCGCGTTCTTCTTCCATCCCTTCACCACCGCCTGCAGATGTTTCACGTGAAACATCGACGCTTGGCGAAGCCGCCGATGTGTCCCGCACGTCGACTTCCCCGGCCTCCGCTCGTCTAGCAGTCGAAACATTCGCTTGGATCGTCGCGCCCTCGTGAGCCAGACTAGTTGCCTCAGCTCTGCTGACGTTGAGGTTGGGAGGGCTTGCCGACTGTCCGGAAGCCTGTGGGGACTCCAGGGATCCGTGTGCACCCTCCGGCTGATCGGCGGTGAGATCCACGATCGGCACCGGAGGGATCGCCGTGGTCTCCATCTCCTCAGAGGTTCCTGGAGGGTTGGTGACATCACCGGGTCCGGAGGAGTCGATGTCGGGCCGTCCAGAAATCACAACGCTCGCGGCAGCGTCTTCCTCCTCAGTGGGCAATGTTGCGTGGCCACGTGCCGGCTCATCCCCGGCAGTTCCGGCGACGGCCGGCGATGGAACAGGCGGCCTCGGCTCCGGCGATGGCTCTGATGGCTCCCCCACCCCAGCGAACTCGCCGATGGGCTCCCGTGGCGTTGGGGGACTGGCCGACTCCCACGCCTCGCCAGCCTCCTGGTTCTGAGAGGATCGAGCCAAGAGGCGTGGCGAGGTTGGATCCGGCTGGGGCGGGAGCTCACTGTCCGGCGAGTCGCCGTCGGACGGCCCAGGCCCCTGCGCGTTATCCGTTGGCTGTATCCCCGGTGGCCAAGCCATCGGAAGTGCTGGCTCGTTCCAGGGAACTTGGTCGCCGCTTGGTTCGCGCGGGTTGCCGGTCGCATCGGACCCGGACACAGGTTCCGGCGTTGTGCTTTCCGAGGCGGGCTCTGGACCGCCGGGAGAGAGCTCCTGCGAACCAGGCGCCTGATCAGAGCTGTCGTCAGCTGCCGCTGTCTGCTCATTGCTCGGGACGGCAGAAGACAGGAAGGAATCCGCGGAAGCTGCCGCCAAGGTGTCATCCGCCGGCAGGCCAGGATCGGTTCCATCGAGGCCACCGTCGTTCCCCCGCAGGGCGCTTGGAGCCTCGGTCCCGGCTGGGGCCTCATTCTCTCCAGGCCCCTCAGCTTGCACCGAGCCTGTAATGTCCCCGGGCGTCCCGGTCCTCGCAGGCGCTTCAGTCCTCCTGAACACCTGAGTGCGCGGAGGCAACTCAGTCCCCGTAGGCACCTCGGTCTGCGTTCCCGCTGGCTTGTCAGCCCCCGCGAGCGCTTCTGTCCCCGCGGACGCCTGAGTCTCGGTAGACGCCTGGGTCCCTTGGGGCGTCGCAGTCTCTGGGGGCGACCCAGTCCTTGGGGGCGACCCAGTCCTTGGGGGCGACCCAGTCCTTGGGGGCGACCCGGTGCCTAGAGGCGTCCCAGCACCTGGGGGCGTCGCAGTACCTGCTGGGGTTCCTCCATCCGCAGACGTCTCGTCACCTATTGGAACCTCAGTCCGTACAGGGGCCGTCATCCCTGTGGCGGTTCCGTCTGTCCCCGCCTCGGTCGTACGGCTCGTATTCGCACCGGAGGCCGCGGCGATCCCTCGCTGGTCGTCGACCGGCCCGGGGCTGTCCCGGCCTTGATCAGGGATGGATCCTGGCGTGCCCGGTGTGAGCGGGGCATCCGTGGCGCCGGTTGGGCCTGAGCCCGCGGTTCCGCCCGAGCCGAGACCAGTGGAGCTGGTTGACTCCCCCACCGGAGAGGGCTTTGGGGGAGCCGCCGTAGCTCGGTCCGTCGCTCGGAAGCGGTCGGACGGCTCCGATTCCACGTGCGCGCCTGGCGGTTCGGTCCATCCGGCGGCGCGAAGTGGTGGGCCGACCTCGGGGTCGGGGTCGACGTGGACCATCCCACTCTCAATCAGCTCCGGGCTTCGATGCTCATCTGAAGCCGGTCTGAGTCCTATTCCCCCATGCGGTGCGCTGCCGGCGGCTGACCCCTCACGCCCGGACAGCATGTCCGGCTCGTCGCTCGGGCGTTCGGCGCTGAGTTGCTCGGAGAGCGACCCGGTGTACTGGGTGGTGCTGATCTCGGTTGAGAACCAACCGACATCTGTTTGGGCGCCGTATGGGACTCCTGCGACCGAGGCGGTAGCCGAAGACTCAGCTGCCTGCGGAGCTGCCTCCCCGACTCCACTGGTCGATGCGGCGGCAGCTGCGGGATCACCGCCAGGAGGCTCGATGGTCGTGCCGTTGGCAGCTGTTGGTCGTGCCGTGCGCTGACCATAACGACCAGACGGCACCGACTCTCCGCCCCTGAGCTGGCCCGGAGGAGCGTGCTCTCCACCATCGCCAGGAACCGCAGATCGGCCGGCGATCTGTGTGGCCACATCTCGCTGATCGGGAGGCGAGATGGCCGAACCGGCTGCCCCGGCTCCCCAGTCATCTCCAGAGCGATCCCCACGCTGCTCAGCCCGCGCATGTTCAACCTGCTGGCCGCCGGCGGCTTCGATGGACTCCTGCTGCGGCTGGAGACCAACCGATGCGGCAGCGTCGGGGACAGTCTCACCACGGTCGGTAGGAGCGGCTACAGCACCAGCCGAAGCACCGGCCTGCAGGCTCGTGCCCACGGCCTGGTCGACGGCGTCCTCTTGCTGCTCAGCCGAGGACGGAGCTTCGGCCGTGGGGCCGGTCGACACAGAACCATCGGTCCCCAACGGCGTCGCGGAGGAACCGGATGGGCTCGGGGGAGGGCTCTGCTCGGCGGCCGGGTCCCGAGGCGGCTCCGCCTGTCTGGTTGGTGACCTGGAGGTGGCGGGCTCCTGGTCGGGGGTCATATCCATGTGCCACCGGACGGCGTCCGGTGGGTCGGCTCCCCAGATTGGGTCGAGTCGAGATTCGGCTGGGTCCTGCCTGGGTGCGGTATCGCGAAACGGCCACTCCCGAGACTGATCCACCGTCGACGTTTCACCGTCCTGTGCTGATCCCGGGGCGGCATCGCGACCGCTCCTCTCGCCTGCGGGTGACGCTTCCGCGATGCCGGCCCTCCCCGCAGTGCCCGCCGGCGGCGATGCCGACCGCACCGATTTACCCTGCTCGCGTACGCCTTCTCCTGCGTGGCCTTCGGTTCTCCGTCGCCGGCGCAGCCCCAATGCGGCCAGGAGCCTGCTCAGGAATCCGCCCGTGCGTTCCTCTTGGACCTGCGGTGCCTCATCGGGTCGCCGACTGATGGCTCCCGCCTCCCTTCACAACAACTACGAGGCGGCGCGTGGGACCCGGAAGCGCTGGACGACCGCGCCCGACGCTCGAGCTGGCTCATGACGCCAACCCGGGCCCGGGCCGTACCGTCGCCCTACCACCACTCCGACCACAGAATGCCGAAAGCCAAGACAGTGCCGGTCAACAACCGGGTACTGCCCCTGCTTGTCTCCTCGATACCGCAGCAACCTACAACACCGTCCTGACGGCAACCCCGATCGACGCTCGTGGCAGCTACTGCTGCCGATCGCGCTGCTGGCCGAGCGGAGTTCGCGCCGGCATGCCCGATCGCCGGGGGAAGCGGGGGGAGGTCGCAGCGATCTTTGCCATGATAACGACGAATCCGACCCGGTCAATCGGCGAACTGGGGTTGGGGATAACGTCGTCGATCCGACCGCCCAGCTGCTTGCAGGCGAGTGTGGCTTGCTGGAGCTCGTCGGCTCCCGGTTGCCCTCGGGGAACGAGCAGCTGCCCGCCGACAGCTACCAACGGAAGTCCAAGCTCGGCGACAACGGGAAGGGGCCCGAGCGCCCTTGCGGTTGCCACGTCGAAAGACTCCCGGGCAGGACCCCGGCCATAGTCCTCGAGCCTTGCATGGACGGCCGTGACGTTGGTGAGGTGGAGCCGGCCGGCGGTTGCCTCGATCCAGTCCACTCGACGCCGCTGCGCATCGATCAGGGTGAACGAGGTGGCTGTATACGCTACGGCCAATGGAAGGCCGGGGAGTCCAGCACCTGAGCCGAGGTCGACCCAGCACTCCCCCGGCCTGGGCCGCCGGACTGCCGCTAACCCGAGGGCATCACCAAGGTGCCGCTCCCAGAGCCGCTCCTGCTCCCGTGGACCCAGGAAGCCGAGCTGAATTGCCTCGGCGTAGGCCTGCTCCAGGAACTCCGCGTCGTTCGCCAGACTCGATCGCCAAGGCGGGTCGCCGCCACTCAATGTTTCACGTGAAACGTTAGGCGGGCCGGATGACCACGCGCCGGTGAGGGTCTTCCCCGAGGCTCTCCGTGCGGGCACCGTCGATCGCGGCAACGGCATCGTGGACGATCTTCCGCTCGGCTGGGGTCATGGGCTGGAACTCATGATCCTCGCGGGTGCGGATCACCTGTTCGGCCGTCGCCTTCACCATCGAGATCAGTCGTTCGCGTTGGCTGGCACGGAAGCCGTTGATGTCGAGGAGCAGCCGGGCACGCCGCTTTGACTGGCGAAGGACGGCGAGACGGGTCAACTCCTGGAGGGCGTCGAGTGTCTCGCCATTGGTACCGACGAGCACGTCCAGATCGGAGCCTTCAAGGTCGATGTGGCCGCCTGCCTCATCGACCCAGGTGGTGATGTCGCCGTCGACGTCCAAGGCGTCAAGGAGACCCTCGAGGAAGTCGCCGGCTCGCTCGGTATCGGCCTCGACCATCTCGGGATCGATTGGTTCGTCGCGGTGGGTGCGTCGAGGAGGTCTGGGCGAGCCCGGCGATGGAGAACTGGGGGGCGCCGGCGTCGCCGGCGATGCGGGGAGGGGCGAGGGTGCCGAAGCGCCGACCGCCTCAGCGCCTCGATCGCCGTTGCCCGTGGTGCTCGTGAAGGATGGCGGTGCGCTCGCGTCGCCCACGCCAGCCTCGGGGGCGTCGTCCTGGGCGACGCGAGCCTCGGGAGCAATGAGGGACGGCGCGGGGTCATCGCTCCTTGCATCCGGAGTGGCCTCGGCAGCCGGGGTCCCAGTCGCCTCCCCATTCGCTCCCGAGTCGGAACCGGGGGCCACGTCCCCACCTCTCTCCCCCGCTGGGCGGGAGGCCAACCTCGCATCAGCTCCGGGCGGAGACGGGACATCAGGACGGTGTGAGGGGTATGAGATATCCGTCTGGCTTGAGCCGTTCGGGCCGGTCGCTGCCGACGGATCGGTACTCAGCTC
>DATAAN010000148.1:0-4079 GCA_036260105.1 Actinomycetota bacterium | reverse complement strand
GGCGCCGCGCACCAGCGGTACCAGGTCCGACGTAGCGATGTCCGCCGTCTCCCACCGAACCTTGGGCATCTCGACCTCAGGAAGACGCCGGGCGACGCCTACGACCGTGTCGACGACGTCCTCCTCGGCCAGGCTCCGAATCAGGCTCGTGCCAACGTTGCCGGAGGCTCCAAAGATGACGACGCGCATGGGTGTTGCCTACCCCGGGCCATTCCCGGCAAACGCCGTCGCCAGCGGCGGAGCGTCGTTCCGTGGCGACTCTTGGCCTCGCCTCTCTCAGGATTGCGCAGCTGGTGATGACTCCTGTCCGGGCCCATGCCGACCCTTGCATGAATCCTGGGTAGCCCTTCGACAGGAAAGATCTGGCAACATACAATTCATGGCTAAATCGCCCACCAGAAGGCGCCGTGCCCGTAGTGCAAGTGCGGAGCGACCGCCCCAGCTCCCGGGGCCGATGCCCCGGCAGGTACGTGGGCATCGAGAGGGAGGTCCTCATGAGCCGGTTCATCCTGGTGCACGGGTCGTGGCATGGCGCGTGGTGCTGGACGGAGGTGGTGCCGTTACTCCAGAAGGCGGGGCACGAGGTGACTGCGGTGGATTTGCCGGGCCACGGCCAGGACAAGACGCCGGCCGAGCAGATCAAGCTCGGCGACTACACCGACTGCGTGGCGAAGGTCCTGGGCGAGGGGCTCGACCCGGCGGTGCTCGTAGGCCACAGCATGGGCGGCGTTGTGATCAGCCAGCTAGCGGAGAAGATGTGGCATGAGATCAAGCAGCTGATCTTCGTCTGCGCTTTCATGCCGGGGCACAGCAGAAGCATGCTGTCCTGGGCACAGGAGGACAAGGAAAGCCTGGTTCTTCAGAACCTCTCGGTTGAAGAGCCGGTACTGAAGCTTCCACTGGATGCGTCGATCAAGGCCTTCTACCACGACTGCTCTCCCGCCGTGCAGAAGTGGGCGGCGAACCAGCTTGTCCCGGACCCGCTTACCCCGGTAACGGAGACGTTGGAGCTTTCGGACGCCGGCTATGGTCAACTGCACCGCCACTACATCCGGTGCTCTCAGGACCGAGCGATAACGCCTTTCCTGCAGGAGGAGATGCTGAAGAACGACCCATGCGAGTCCTCCACTCTGGACAGCAGCCACTCGCCGTTCCTGTCTCAGCCCGAAGAGCTTGTCGCATCCCTGCTGGCTCTCGACGCGAAGCTCTAGCGGCTAAGGGGCGTAGTTCCGGCGCCCTCAACTAAACGCTCATCTCCTCGAGACCTCGGTGTGGGGTCGACGCAATACCGCTCTGCGCTCAAGTCGCTTGCACCGGAGTGGGGCGAGTGCGGCCGCTTGAAAGAGCAGGCCTCGAACCGACCGGTTTTTACGCTTGACGTAGATACCCTAGGGGGGTAGGGTATAGCTAGGTCACAACAAGGAGCGTCACATGCACGGTTACTACCCCAACAAGGACGACGTACTGGCAAGGCTGAAGCGAATCGAAGGTCAGATCAGAGGCATCACCCGGATGGTGGAGGCAGACAAGTACTGCATAGACATCCTCGACCAGATATCGGCGGTGGACAGCGCTCTCAAGAAGGTGGCCGTTGGGTTGCTCAAAGACCACCTGGGTCATTGCATGGCCGAGGGGTCGACCCCGGGAGGTCAGGAAAGCAAGGACATGGTGGCGGAGGCGAGCAACGCCATCGCACGGCTGGTCAAGGCGTAGGGGGGTGAGACTCATGACGAAGCAGAAGGAAGCTGCAGCGACCGAGGACCACGCTCTGCGGCACGCTTTGGAGGACGGCTCGGGAGGCGACCCCCACGCAGGCCATGTGAACGCCGGCCGTCCCCCCGATTCGGCTCGGGCGCGTCAAGGGGCACACGCCGATCACGGCCCGCACCGCGGGCACGGCGCTCACGACGCCCATCGCTCCGACGCGGGGAGTGCCACACACGTCGATGACGGATCGGGCACCGGGCATGGCACACACGCCGGCCACGGCTCCGACCCCGGCCACGGCCAGATGGGCTACGGAGGACACTCAGCCCACGGGCATGGCGGCGGGCACGGAGACCACGTGGCCATGTTCCGGGACCGGTTCTGGCTCACGCTGGGACTCAGCATCCCGGTGATCCTCTTCAGCGAGATGTTCCAGATGCTGCTCGGGTACCAGGCCCCTCAATTTCCCGGCAGCGGCCTTATCGCCCCCGTCCTGGGAACGGTCATCTTCTTCTACGGTGGAGCGCCGTTCCTAAAGGGCGGCTTAGACGAGGCCCGCACACGCAGGCCCGGCATGATGCTGCTGATCGCGCTGGCGATCAGCGTCGCGTTTATCGCCAGCCTGGCTACTGAGGCCGGGTTCTTCCACCTTGACTTCTGGTGGGAGCTCGCCGCCCTGATCGCGATCATGCTGCTCGGCCACTGGCAGGAGATGAAGGCGATCGGGCAGGCGAGCGACGCCCTGGGCGCGCTCGCGGAGCTGCTGCCGGACGGTGCGGAACGTCTCACCGAGACGGGTTCGGAAATGGTGCCCCTCAGCGATCTGCGCCGGGGCGACATCGTGCTCGTCCGGCCGGGCGGCCGGGTTCCGGCCGACGGCACCGTGGTGGACGGCAGCGCCGACGTCGACGAGTCCATGCTCACCGGCGAATCCCGTCCGGTCGCCAAGGCGCCGGGGAACAAGGTCGTGGCCGGCACGGTGTCGACCGACTCATCGCTCAAGGTGCGCGTCGAGGCGGTCGGAGAGCAGACGGCCCTCGCCGGCATCCAGCGGCTGGTCGAGGAGGCGCAAGCCTCGCGATCCAAGGCGCAGGCGCTGGCCGACAAGGCGGCGGCACTCCTCTTCTACGTCGCCGCCGGCGCAGGCATTCTGACGTTCGTGATCTGGAATGCTCTCGGCGACTCGATGACCGCGGTCGAGCGGACCGTCACCGTGCTGGTGATCGCCTGCCCGCACGCCCTTGGGCTTGCCATCCCGCTGGTCATCTCGATCTCGACCGCCGTCTCCGCCAGGAACGGAATCCTTGTGAAGGACCGGCTTGCGCTGGAGCGCATGCGCTCGGTCGACGTGGTGCTATTCGACAAGACCGGAACGCTGACCGCAGCCGAGCACGTGGTGACCGACGTCGCCTCCTACGGAATGCCGGAGGATCAGGTCCTCGCCCTGGCGGCTGCGGTAGAGGTGGAAAGCGAGCACCCGATGGCAAAGGCGGTGGTCCGGTCGGCCTCGGATCAGGGACGGATTCCGCAGGCTACGAGCTTCCGGGCACTAACCGGCCGAGGCGTTGAAGCCGAAGTGGAGGGCCGCCGCATCTCGGTGGGCGGGCCGGCTTTGCTCCGGCAGTTCGGCGCCGAGGTTCCCGAGGCGCTGGGTCCTTCAGTGGCGCAGTGGCAGAAGCGAGGCGCTTCGATCATCTACGTGGTGGATTCCGGCCGCCCGGTGGGAGCGCTGGCGCTGGAGGACCGGGTGCGGCCGGAGTCGCGCCGGGCCGTGGAGGAGTTGCACAAGGCCGGGGTACGGGTTGCGATGATCACCGGCGACGCCCGCGAGGTGGCTGAGGCAGTCTCCAGGGACCTGGGGATCGACGAGTACTTCGCCGAGGTGCTTCCGGAGGACAAGGAGGCGAAGGTTGCGGAGCTGCAGCGGCGGGGCCACAAGGTGGCCATGGTGGGCGACGGAGTCAACGACGCTCCGGCCCTCGCTCGGGCCGAGGTCGGCATAGCGATCGGCGCAGGCACGGACGTGGCGATCGAGTCGGCGGGCGTTGTCCTGGCGTCGGACGACCCCCGGGCGGTCGTCTCCGTCATCCGGCTGTCCAAGTCGGCCTACCGGAAGATGGTGCAGAACCTTCTATGGGCAACCGGCTACAACGCCTTTGCGATCCCGGCGGCCGCAGGCCTGTTCGCCTGGGCCGGGATAACGCTGTCGCCGGCGGCCGGCGCAGTCCTGATGTCGGTGTCGACCATCGTCGTAGCCTTCAACGCCCAGCTTCTGCGCCGGGTCGACCTGAAGGTGTCCTGAGGCGCAGACCCCGCAACGGTTCTGAGCCTCGCGGTTCGGCTTCGCGACGTCGAAGCGGATACCGGCCGGT
>DATAAN010000147.1:0-4091 GCA_036260105.1 Actinomycetota bacterium | reverse complement strand
AGAATGCGAGTTCGCCTGAGAGCATGGACATCTGAAGCAGCGTCCGATCTCAACCGGTGAGCGTCGCCGCGGTTCCGTGGACACGTTCCCGATTCTGCCGTCGGCCCGGGGCAAGCTTCATCCCGGTCCCCTCAGCCGTGGAACGACGCCCGAGGGCATACGGCAGCGGCTCGGTCCCGCGGGCTGCATGGTGCTGCGGCGAGGCTTGTTCTCAAACGGCGATCGATGGCGGCGTGGCCGGGAGGGGACAGGGCGGAGATGCCTCCCCGACGTGGCTCCACAGGCCGCTGCGGGCACGCCGTCCGTGGACGAAACGGCTACGCCGGGGCCACGCCTCAACGGTGATCGCGGCGTGGGGCGGAGGTTTGGCTGTGCCGGCCCGACGAGGCCAGCACGCTGCCGCTCTGCCCATTCCGAGGCCGGGTCAAGCTGGATCCGGGTTGAGGAACTGGTGCCCGAGCGGGCAATCTTCCGGGGGCCACTCTTCTTCTGAAAGGCAGGAGTCCGCGATGAAGCCCCGGATCAAAGTCATTACCCTGGCCGTGGACGATCTTGAACGCTCTCTTGTGTTCTACCGCGACGGAATGGGCTTGCCTACGAAAGGGATCGTCGGCCAGGAGTTCGAAGACGGCGCAGTGGTGTTCTGCCACATGAACAACGACTTGATCCTGGCGCTCTATCCGGCTGCATCGCTGTCAAAGGATGCCAGGGTCAGGGCGACGGGAGAAAGGATCGGAGCGGTCTCTATCGGGCACGTGGTGAACTCGAGAGAAGAGGTCGATGCAGTGATGCGGCAGGCCGAGCAAGCGGGCGCGATTGTGACCGATCCGGCCCACGACCGCTTCTGGGGCGGGTACTCGGGCTACTTCCACGACCCGGATGGCCACCTCTGGGAAATAGCCTGGAACCCGCAATGGAGTGTCCCGGACTGAACCAGCCCTTTCCCTTTCGCACCCTGATCCGTTTAGGGGGCGATCTGCTCTCGATCCACTCGCGAAACGCCTTCGAGCCCGGCCCGCGGCGGCTCCTGAGGCGCTCGCAGCCCATGAGGTCACTTGAGGTGCTGTGAGAGATACTTGTTCATCTCGAACATCGTCACCTTGTTCCGTCCGCCGAACACAGCCTGGAGCTTGTTGTCGGCCATGATCTCACGCTTGTTCTGCGGATTCTGGAGCTTGTGGTGCTTGATGTAGTCCCAGACCTTGCTCACCACCTCAGGGCGGGACAATGGCGCTGAACCGACCACGGCAGCCAGTTCAGCCGACGGCTGCAAGCGTTTGTTGAAAGCCGAATCCGGGTTCGCGGCTCCGCCGGGTGCGTCTGGCTCCTTGGGCATGATGATCCTCCACGTGTCTCGGGCGGCAGGCGGGTTCTGGTGCGCGCGTACAGTCTGCGGTGGTGTCACTCCGGTCAAATCACGTTAGAGCAAGGCCGGGCATGCTACGCGCGGGACGGCTGTGGGATCGACAAAGATTTACGGCGAGGCGTGCAAGCAGTTAAACGCGAGCTGAAGCTCGGCTGCGCAGAAACCAGCTACGCTCGAACCCAGGTGGCTTTTCTACGTTCGGCCTGACACAGGTCTTGGAAGCCCGAGCTTGGCCTTCGCTGCGGAACTCTCCGCCAGTCTAAGTCAATACGAACCTCCAGGTCGAGTTTTAGACCTGAGGGATTGCCGTCCCGGCCAGCGCCCTGGCCGCGGACAGCCGCTCGCAAACCTTGGAGCCGAAAATGCTCGTCTGGGTGTTGCTGGTCGTTCTGGCGGCGTGCGCCGCCGTCTCGGCCCTGTGGCCTCTCGATCCGGGGATGATCGAGGTCATAGCGCTGGTATCCGCCGGAGCCCTGTTCGTGCTCATCTGCGCCATCGAGGCACGGCACTGACATACGGGCCCCCGCCTTGCACGCGAGGACGGACCGCGCTGGCGTCGCTTGATCTGCGCCGGGCTATCTTCGTCCCTGGCGCTGGTCGGTAGGACCCCCGGGGCTCGTGCGCTGATCAACTTCGCCTCGCTCGCGGAACCATCCTCTGATTGCTGCTGTTGCCCTTGGTCAGCACTGAGGAGCATCGAGATGAGTCGCGGCTTCCCGTCGATGACGGCGCTGTTAGGGCTTCTTGCCATTGCGGGCTACCAGAACCGAGACAAGCTCGCTGAGATGCTACGCGGGTCGGGAGCCCCCGGCACTGCAGGCCAGGGACGTGGCCCGCAGCAGGGTGGTCTGGATGGGCTGCTCGGCGGCCTCGCCGGTGGAGGTCTCGGCGGCTTGCTCGGGGGCGGACTGGGCGAATTGATCGAGAGCTTCAAGCAGCACGGTCAAGGAGACGTGGCGGAGTCGTGGGTCAGGCGCGGTCCCAACCAGCCGATCACGCCCGACCAGCTTGAACGGGCTATCGAACCGGAGGTCTTGGCGACCTTATCCCAGCGCACCGGGCTCTCGCGGGAGGAACTCCTGGCACGACTCTCGCGCGAACTCCCGGACGCCGTGGACCGGTACACGCCCGATGGGCGGCTTCCCGGGGCGTCCGAGCTCTCGCGCGATGCTTAGCCAAGGAGACCGTCGGTGGGACTGTTCAAGTTCATCAAGGACGCCGGAGCGAAGCTGTTCGGCGGAGGAGCCGAGGCCGCCACGCCGGAGGCCCTGAAGCAGACCGTGGAGAGCCATGGCTTCGACGCCAACAAGTTGAACATCAACATGGAAGGCGACCGGGTGAAGCTCTCGGGTCAGGCCATGACACAGGAAGAGGCCGAGAAGATCATCCTGTCGGTCGGGAATAGCGTCGGCGTGGCCGAGGTGGACACCAGCGACCTTGAGGTCCAGCAGCCCGCCCCCCAATCCACGATGTACACGGTCCAGAAGGGGGACACGTTGTGGGAGATCGCCGAGACGCACTACGGCAAGGGAAAGGGCGCGAAATACACGGAGATCGTGAAGGCCAACTCGCCCCCGGTGAAGGACCCGGACATGATCCAGCCGGGCTGGGTGCTACGTATCCCACCGCTGCCGTAGGCCGGCCCGGTGCTCGTCGAGCGCGCGGCTGAGCGCGATGCGGGGGGTGCCCCGCTCCGTCCTCGCGTAATCAGGCGCGCTCGGTCTGCCAGGCCCAGGGCATAGCCGATCCCGATGCCCACGAGCAGGGTGAGCCGAGGATGCTCGGACGCTTGGTGTCCGGCGGGCTCGGTTCGCTGTCGCAAGAGCCGCTCGGCTTGCCGATACCGCTCACGGGCCTCGCGCGGATAGCGCCTGCCCTGGCCGTGAGGCTGCCCGAGCCGCCTCTGAAGCGCTGACCGCCAGTCCGCCAACGGCCGCCCTCGTCGGGGAGGCGCTCGACGCGACCTCCTCGCGGGAGGCGATTCACGCTCTAGCGGAATATCCGAGAGCCGTTCGAGTTCATCGGACGTCGAGCGATGCGGGCCGGATCGAGCGGGACAGGTGGCGGTGCCGGGGGAAAATGGCGAGAACGGGACAAAATTTGACCGCGCTACGACAGGGGAGGAGGCACTTCGGGCGGTCAGAGGAGCGGCGATGGACCTGCCGGACGTGGGAGCGGCTCGTCGTCGCGAGCCGGAAGCGACAGCGGATCAGGGGGAACAAGCAAGTAGTCCCAGATCGAAATCTGCGCGGATGATCGCCGAACCTTAGCCCATAGTAGAAGTCGGGTCGGCGGAACTGGGTCAAGCTTGGCTACGTTTGCCTCTGAAGGGGAGGCCGGTCATGCCGAAGCTCGTGACCAAACTCGTCGTGCTCTCGAGGCCGGGCACGGTCGCGGTGCTGTGGGGCTCTCTGGCGCTCCTGATCGTCGCAGCGACCCCGGCGCGAGCCCAAGACCTGTTTGGGTTCTTTCGAGTGCTGTTCCGGCCAGTCGCTCCAGTTCCGGCCTACCAGCCTTTCGAGTACCGCGCGGTCCCCGTCCCGGAGCGTCCTCTGGTGCGGCCGCGGCCGAAAGCCGTTCGTCTCGAGCAGCCTCCGATCAAGATGCCGACCAAGCCGAAGGCTCCAGGCGAGGTCGTGAACCCCCTTCCTGAACTCCTCGCAGACAGCACCTTGCGGCCCGGCGATCTGGTGATGTTCCCGGACGGTCTGCGGGCGTTCACGGG
>DATAAN010000146.1:0-2429 GCA_036260105.1 Actinomycetota bacterium | reverse complement strand
ACTCGACGATCGAGGTGGCGGGGCCTGGGTCCAGGTCGAACGCCACCGCGTTGGGCCGCAGCATGTGATCCGCGTCCGAAAGCGAGGTGTGCAGCTCCAGATCGGCCAGGTTGGCGGCCCAAACCAGCCCGGCCAGCTCGTCGACGCTGCAGAACTCGATCCTCTTGCTCTGCCGCTCACTCCACACCGGGATCGTCTTCATCCAGGAGGGCCGGTACTTCGGGCAGTTCTTCTCGTAGAAGAACTCGCCGTCCACGCCGTTGGGATACCGCTTGAGCGTCAGTGGGCGGTTCCGCAGGTGCGGGAGCAGCACCGGCGAGACCTTGGTGTAGTAGTCGATGACGTCGGCCTTGGTGAACCCGGCATCCGGGTAGAGAATCTTGTCGAGATTCGTGAGCTTGAGCTCCCGGCCCTCGATGTTGACGACGGTTGGCTTGGCCATGTCCCTCCGATGCCCCGAGGGGAAACAACCTACCGCCGTGGCGGCTTGGGTCTGCGGATTCGGCGCAACCTTCAGTGGTCGGTCGGGCCGCCCCCCCGGGGTGGCACCGGGTCGGGGTCCGACCGTACCAGCGATCGGAATCCGATCCGGACGTGGGAGCGGTCACAGAACGGCTTGTTCTGCGACGCCCCGCAGCGGCAGAGCGCGACGTTTCGGGACTTGATCTGCAAGCGGTTGCCGTCCGCGTCGATGAGCGTCACCGGGCCACGGATCAGAAGTGGCCCGTTGTCGGACGGCTGGATCGAGCACTTCGCACCGCCGCCGCCGTTCTGCTGAGTCACCCCATTCCTCTTCGCGCGCCTTTTCCGGACCGGACATCAGCTTCGTTAACCGGTTCGCCGGCCACCAAACACGTGGGCCTAGCCGGCGGCCTTGACCTCCAGGTGATCGCCGTTGATGCGCGTCTCGTACACCGGCTGGCCAGCGACGGCGGGGCCTCGGACCACCGCGCCGGTGTCGAGGTCGAACTCGCTGGCGTGCCAGGGGCAGGTGACCGTTCGACGAGCACCGTCCACCGTTCCTTCGTGGAGAGGACCCGCCCGATGAGAGCACCGGTTCGCTATGGCGCAGATCCGGTCGGCGTCCTTGTAGATCATTACGTCCGCGCCGTTCACCTGCGCAAATGTCGGAGTCCGCTCCTGGATCTCGGCGACCGGCATGGCCGGCGTCCAGTCCTCGGGAGGGTGCTCGAAGCGCGTGTGGTCCACGCCGGCGCCGAGCCGGAAGCTGAGGTGTCCCCCCAGAAAACCGGAAGCGCTGACGCAGGCGGCTCCGGCGACGGAGAGTAGGAATCCGGTGGCGCGCCGTCCCCGGCGGCGGGCTAGCGAGGAGCCGGTGAACAGCCCGAGCGCCGCCAGGTTGCCGGCGGCATGGACAAAGCCGACGCGGCGTTCGTCACCGTAGGTGTCGATCCAGTCCGACAGGCCGCTCGCCGCGGTCGGCAGCGCGGCCAGCGAGCCGATGGCCAGCAGCCGGTCGGCAGCCGCCCGGCCGCTTCTTCCGCCGACGACGTCGACGACGAGCGATCCGAGCCAGAACCCGATCGGCAGGTCCGTGAGCATCGGGTGCAGCGGATGACCAAGCCAGGTGCCGCAAAGGGCGTCCTTCACCGGGCCTTGCGGCAGGACCTTGGAAGCGACTCCTCCCACCTTTTCGATCGGCGAATCCAATGCGGCAGCGTTCTCGATTGACTTGATCGGGTCCATTCGCTCTCCTCGTTCAGTGGCCGTTGCGGGCAGCTTTTCCGGCGTGCCGGTCCTCGAGGAAGCCGGGCTTTCTCGCTCCGGGGCCGTGATCGAGCATTATACCGATGGACTTGGGTAATAGAAATCTCAACGTGCTATGTTGCGCTCGGAGGGCGCACAACTCTCCCGTAAACGCCAAGAGATATGACGTTAGACCGACTCAATCGGCACGACATGGAGGCCAAAATGCATTCGAGCGAAGTGCGTCTGGGAACGGTCGCCGACGGCACCGGCGCCGGGTCACTGAACATCTGGACGGACGGACGGTTCCGGAGGCTGAAGTCGGTACACGCGCCGGACGCTGAGAGGCCGGGGAGAGCTCAGGCGGCAGTCCGCGTGGTTACCTTTGCCGGAGCCTGCGCTGTCGTGACGGTGCTCGATTTGGCCGCCTTGCTGCTCCGGTCTTCTCCGACCGCTACGTCGCTGTACCGAAGCGCGAGTCTGCTATTCGTAGTGGCGGCAGCGATGTCGCTGGCTGCGGCCGTCTTCGTGCTGATGGATTGGGAGGGCGGGGGCCGCCGGCCTGGCTTGCGAGTCTCCGGCTTGGACATCGCACTCTTGTCGGGCACGCTCCTTGTCGTCTTCGCGAACCTCGTTGACCGTTTCGCTCCGGACGAGCCGGCGATCGGTCCAGGACTGCTCGTGCTGGATGTGGCGTTGCTAGCGCTGCTGGGCGCCTTTGG
>DATAAN010000145.1:0-12649 GCA_036260105.1 Actinomycetota bacterium | reverse complement strand
CTCCAGAAAGCGCACCAAACCTCGACCTGAAGATCATCTGGCAATATATTACTGACGGACCAAATACGGACCAGATTTTCAAATCGAGGCAGAATCCAGCCAGATTCCGCCAGAAATGTGCGTAGAAATTGGTGGGCGTACGAGGATTTGAACCTCGGACCTCTTCCGTGTCAAGGAAGCGCTCTCCCCCTGAGCTATACGCCCTTGTGCAGCGAGCCCGCGGTGTGCCGCCCGGCTAGGCGCTGCGTGCTACTGCTGCGGCCTGGGCCTTGCTGTCTTTGAGTATGGAGTATCCCAGCCAAATCAGCGACAGTCCGAAGATCTTCAGCCCGTAGTGCATTCCCTGCCCCAGGCTAACCGGCCCCCAACGGAAGCGAAGGCCGGGGAAGGCACCGATCGCGTCGAGCACGACACCGAGCACCAGGCTGACCATCAACAGAAGCATCGGCCCGCGGCTGATGACGCCGGCGACCAGCGACGCCGATCCAAGGATCAGGATCCCGCCCAGCAGCAAGAAGAAGCCCAGCTGCAACACCCCAATACCGGACTGCAGGCGGGTGTTCAGGACGATGTCCTGGTACGCCATGATCGCGAACATCACGGTGAGGACAGCGGCGCCGGCGGAAGCGACCAGCAGGCCGATGCGTCCGATCGTCCCGTCCCGGCCCCCTTGGACCACCCGGAACCCTGAGAGCGCGACGGCAAGCACAATCATCGTCACCGGCAACAGCAGGAATGGCTCACTGCCTAGGACCAGCTCCTGGATCAGCACGGGGGCGATGACAGCGACCCCGGCGAAGATGCCGGCCGTCCCTCCCCTGCCCTTTACCGAAGCCTTGACGGGGCGCCCAGCCGGCTGGGCGCCCGCCGGCGGTGCCGAGGACGCAACCAACGTGTCGCCGGAGGCACCCGCATCGGTGTCTGCCGCTCCCTCCGGAGGAAACAGCACATCGACCGCGCCGGCGGAACCATTGCCGGTCACCGGCGCCTCCGTCGACGTTGCCTCGGACACCTCGGTCGGCGTGTCCCCCGTAGATGCCGGGGCTTCCCGCTTGTCTTCCTCCATCGCGGTGGCACTCCTTTCAAAAACCTTGCGGCTCTCCGTCAAATCGGCGCGCAGCATCCCGACTGATTGAGCCCGTACCGTTGATCCTATAACCCCGCTGCGACCGGACCATGCCTCACCGGGTGCCGTTACCATGGTGCCTACGACGACCAGGAGGTGCCTATGCCGGTCCCAAGTGGCAAGCCGTTGCGCCGTTCGAAGCGACACCGGATCATCGCCGGAGTCTGCGGAGGCTTCGCCGAGTGGCGAGGCTGGCGGCCGACCACCGTTCGCATCGTGTTCCTGATCGCTACCCTGGCCATTCCGGGCATATTCGTCTACCTGGTGCTTTGGGCCATCCTGCCGGAGGAGCCCTAAGCGCAAGGCGGGAGGCCCTCAAGCGAGAGCCTCCCAAGAGGCGGCGTCCAGAATTGAACTGGAGTAAACGGTTTTGCAGACCGGTGCCTAACCACTCGGCCACGCCGCCAGGTCTCGAAGAACTCGGGCTGCAAACGGCTTTCTCGGGTGGCAGCCCTCCGTTCCGAGAAACCTAGCTTAACCGGATTACGCCAGCCGGGACCCGCCGCTGGCGCTCGTGGCGGCTAGAACGCCCGCTCGACGGCGCTGCCGACCTCGGACGAACCGGCGATCCGGGAAAGGAGTTCCAGCTCCCTCAGCTCGCTGTTTCGGTATTGCGGACCGCTCCTGCGTCCGACCAGTGCGGCGGTGTAACCGTCGAAGACCGGAGCCGCAGCCAGCTCGAACTTGCCCAATCCCTCCCGGGCGGCCGGGCCGGCGGTCCACGATGCGGGCATCCAGCTGGCAGGCGGCAGCCGGGTCGAGCCGGCAAGGGGCAGCCAGGTCGGACGGACATCTTCCATGGACGGCGCGCCGAAGCTCGACGCCAGAACACGGACTCGGTCGTCCAGGGGCGACAGCACCACGCACCAATCGGATCTCAAGGCTTCAGGAAGACGCTCGACCAGCACCTCCAGTGCGGGCTGATCGCCTTTGGCGCCGGCAAGGGCGGCCGCCACTTCGAGGGGCACCATGTGGTCACGAAAGGCCTCCAGCGGCCGGAGATCCTCGACGACGAGCCCGGGGACGACCTGCTTCGCGAGGAGGAGCGCCATCTGCATCCCCTCCGGTGCTTCGACGATCATGTCGTCGACCGCAAGCCCTCCCTCACTGTCTACGACGTCCAGGGCAAGGATGTTGGCGCCGCCCTGGCCAAAAGCGGTCGCGACCGACCCCAGCGTACCGGGGCGGTCCGGCAGAGAGATTCGAAGGGTGAAAAGCATCGGGCCAATTCTGCCCGCTAATTGTTAAAAGCAATGCGCGATTGTTAGAGAATCGCAAATTTGTTGGACCTGAGCGGCCTAACCGGGGCGGTAGGTCGCCCAAACGTTGTCGCGAAACACCAGCCAGCCGCACCACACCAGCCAGCCGAGAACGGTCCACTTGATCAGCTTGCCAAACAACGTCTCCTCCTAGAAATCCTTAGAGGTGCGCTTCTCCTGCCCCTCGTAATCCTTCGACTTGTACTCCTCCGGCACCTTCCGGGTGCTGAGAAGGGTGTCGAGCAGCTCGAACTGCTTCTCCTCCAGCTCCTCGGCGTGCGGCCGCAGCGCCTCCGCCGCCTTGGCGGCGGCTTCGCCAGAGTTGAAGCCACCCACCGGGAGGGCAGCCTTCCACGCCACCATGAACGCCGCATCCCAGGCAGCATCGCAAGCGACCTCCGCGGCAGCGTCCCGGGCGGCGGATCTAAGGCCTACGCCGGAGGCGGCAAGAGCAGCGCGGTGACCGACGTTCGTAGCCCGGCGGACCGCCATCTTGACGCCGTTACCGGCAGACTCCCACGACTTCGGGCCCACCTTCGCCCACGCCTCCTCACCGGCCTCGCCCCACTGCTTCGACAGGTCCTTCGCCCCCACGTTGGCGTACGCCGCAGCCTCGTCTAGAAGCTTCTGCGCGGCACGTGCCAGGTCGGGCGTGAGAACGGCCTCCTGCTCGGTCAGCGCCTCGGCAAACTCGCCCAGCTCAGCAGCCCTCAGCCACACCGGCGCCTGGACTCGGACCAGCCAGTCGGTGGCTACCCAGGCGCGGAACTCCTCGACGTCTTCGGTGAGGATGGAGCCGGCGATCCGCGGGATGAAGCTCTTCAGCTTCTGGCGCGGCTCGTCCTCCAGCTCGTCGTTCCAGTCCCTCAGAAAGGCGGCGATCACGGGGCTGACGGTGCGTGGCTTGTCGCCGAACTTCTCCTGGGGCGACATGAACGACACGGCCTCCAGGACGTTCATTCCCTGCTCGGCGTAGGAATGCCTGCCGCGCTCCAGCACGAGGGTGTCCAGATCGAATTCCGCCACGCTTTCCTCCTCTACGTTCCGTCTCGGAAGACTATCAGCCGCATATCCCGGCTCCGCCGTCCTCGGGCGCGGCCCTACGAACGAAGAGATTCCCTGGGAGCGACGAATCGGAACATCGGCCGGCCGGTCCAACGACGGCTCTGAGGGTGATTAGGGTCCCCCCGGCCGCCTCGAACGGTGCGGGGGCACGCTCGAGGCGACTTTTGTGCTTTTAGCATCAGCCAAGGAAAGACGCTAAAAAGACGCCGGGGGAGACGGTGAAACAATACACCCAAATTGGAACGTGAACCAGTTAGAGATCGAAAAATTTCGGAGGTCCCCGCACCCCTCGGGCAAAGCCGAATTGAGCACTTTCGGCAGGTCCTTTGAGCACTTTGACCGCTGGCGATTCGGACGGGTTGAGCGATGCTTGAAGGGGCTCGGGTCTGAGCCGAAAGGAGAAGTTATGACCACCGTTGCTTCGGTTAAGCGGACTTCGGAAGCGGTTTCGGTTGCCGCGTCGACTGCATCGACTCTAGGCTTCGACATTCTGGCCACCGCCCTTGCTATTTGGATGGTCTCAGGCCTCTACCTCGACGGCTGGGCCCACACGCATGGGAAGGTGGACCAGAGCGTCGTCACGCCCTGGCACGGGGTTCTCTACTCCGGCTTCCTTGCCCTCGCAGGCCTCTACGCGATCACATACCTCAGAAACCGCTCAACCGGAAGGCCGGCGAGGCATGCCATGCCGGCCGGCTACGGCCTAAGCCTGGTGGGAACGCTGCTCTTCCTCGCCGGCGGAGTCGGGGATACGACGTGGCACATCCTTCTCGGCATCGAGATCGGCGTCGACGCCCTGTACAGCCCAACTCACCTCGTGCTGGCCGTCGGCGGCATCCTGATGATCACCGGCCCGGTCCGGGGCGCTTGGCAGCGAGCAGCAGATGCCTCGAGCTGGCGTACCCAGTGGCCGGTCGTCGTGGCACTCACCGGGATGTTCTGCGTGTTCACTTTCTTCCTGCAGGTGATGCACCCGCTCTCGCAGCGAGCGGCGACCGGAACGGCGCCGGCGGACCCCCGTCTGTTCTTCTCGCTGCAGAGCATGGGCATAGCGGGCGTTGTAATCACCTCCATGCTTCTGGTCGGTCTGATTCTGGTCGCGGTCCGGAACCAGCAGATGCCCTTCGGTTCGTTCGCGTTTGCGTTCGGGGTCAACGCGTGGGCGATGAGCTTCCTATCGATCGGCTTCCCGGTAGGCCTCATACCGGCTGCCGCGGCAGCCGGGCTGGTAGCGGACGTGCTTCTAAAGCGGTTCGACCGGCTTGTTCCGGCCGCAGGACCGATAACCTCGCCCATCGTGGGGTTCGTCGTCCCGGCGGTGTACTTCCTCCTCTACTTCCTTGTTCTCCAGGCCGGGCCGGGGATCTGGTGGACTGTTCACCTGTGGATGGGGGCGCCGGTTATCGCAGGAATAGCGGGCTGGATGGTCGCATACGCGATGTCTTCCACCGGGCCGCTCCCGAGCGAATCAACGGTGTGAAACCGGCAGGGTGCGGACGCCGGCGCACCGGTCTACCTTCACGCCGGCCGTGACCACCACCATCCGGCTACTCGGTCCTCCAGCGGAACACCGAGAAGACGTCGGAAAAGTCGTCTGTCCATACGCGAGCACCCGGCTCGGCGACCAGCCGGGTCCACCCCGTCTGTACGCTCAACTGCTCGAGGTCGGACGCGGAGCGGGCCAGCACCACCCAGTGGGAGGCGGACTTGCCCTGCCTCAAATGCTCCAGGGTCTGCTGGTTGAAGGCGTACAGACCTGCGATGCCGAGGTCGTAGGACAGGTTGGAGAGAACCGGTCGCAGGTCGAGGTACCGGTTCGATATGTGAATGGCAACCACACCGCCCGGTGCCACCTTGTCGAAGTACAGCTCCAGGGCCTCCCTGGTCAGCAGGTGGACTGGAATGGCGTCGGAGTTGAAGGCGTCGACCACCAGAACGCCGAATTTGCCGTCTGGCTCGTCCTGTAGCGACAGGCGGGCGTCACCGAGCACGACGTCGTGCTCCCCCGGGCAGTCCTCGAGGTAGGTGAACAGGTCCGGATCGCGGGCGATACGCTCGATGACCGGGTCGATCTCGAAGAACGTCCACTGCTGGCCTTCCCTGCCGTAACACGCAAGTGAGCCGGTCCCGAGCCCGATGACCCCGATGTCGGGGGCGCCGGCTATGGGCAGCTCCGTCAGCAACCGGCCGACTGGGGTGTCCCGGTGGTAGTACGACAGTGGCTCCAGCCTCGTCAACGGGTCCATGCTCTGCACGCCGTGCAGAGTCGTCCCGTGCATCAGGCGATGGAACCGGTTGTCGTCGTCGCCAAGCACCTCCTGGACGCCGAAGAAGGTCCGGTCCGAGAACAGGACCGGCGACTGGTTCGGGGCGGCCAGCGACGCCCCGATGAGCACAGCGGCCAGAGCGAGTCCGAAACGGAGCGGCCGCAGAACGAAGAGAGCACACAGGGCCAGGGCAGTGGTGATCCCCACGATGCGGCCGATGGCCGGAAGCCACTCCTGGGCTCCGAGGATGAGCAGCACAGTGCCAAGCAGAAATGCCGCCGGGAGGAGCACGAGGACCACCTGCTCCCTGCGACTGTTGAGCCGCTTCCGGGAGAAGCTCGGCATGAGGAGGCAGGCGAGCACGATGGAGATTGGAAATTCGAGCAGTGAGTCGAACATCACCGGGGCGATCAGCGCCGTGAAGATGCCGCCCAATGCACCGCCGACCGATATCCAGAGGTAGAACTCGGTGAGGTTCTTCGCCGAAGGCCGGTCGAGAGCCAGCTGCGCGTGGCACACCAGGGACGTCATGAACAGGCCGAGAAGCGGAGTTCCCATGGCGACGGTACGGGGCAGGGAGTCCTCGTTCACCAGGACGACGAGGACGAGCGTGATGATGACGACCGCCTGGATTCGGACGGCCCACACAAGCGGGAACTGGCGGCTGGAGAAAGCGATGATGAAGGTCAGCAGGTATAGGGCCAGGGGCACCACCCACAGCAGCGGGATGGCGGCTATGTCGGTGCTGATGTAGGTCGTGGCGGCCAGCATGAACGCCGACGGCACGAACGCCAGTGCTACCCATCTCAGCCTGCGAAGCGGCGTCACCGGTGTGCTCAGCGGCCCCGCCGGCTCCTCCGGCTCCGAACGCACCTCCTCGGGGCTTTCCGCCGTCTCCCCACCGTCGAGATGTTCGTTCGCCTCGCTCTCGGCTTCAACAACCTCCACCGACTGCGATTCAGCAGGTTCCTCCGCAGGCTCGGTTTCGGTGTCGACCTGCTGGTCCGTCCCGCCGTTGGTCGCCGGGAGCACGGCCGGTTCGGCCTGCTGTTGTTTCTGAACGAGCCAGGCGCAGGCCACCGTACCGGCCGCCAGGACCCCGTAACCGATCGACCAGACCGCCGATTGCATGTCCAACGGAAGCGCCGGCTCCAGAAGGAAGGGATACGACAGCAGTGCCAGCATGCTTCCCGCGTTGCTCGCGGCGTACAGGAAGTAGGGATCCTTGCCGGAAGGGTGCCCGGTCGTGGCAAACCACCGCTGCAGCAGGGGGGCCGAGGTGCTCAGCACGAAGAAGGGAAGCCCCAGAGAGAAGGTGAGCAGCCAGAGCAGCCAGAAAACCGGCCGCTCCTGGGCCGGCGGCTCCCAACCGCTCGGAACCCCGATGGGAAGAAGCAGGAGGGGAAGCAGCACCAGCGGGATGTGGACCAGAGCCTGCCGGCGGATGCCCAGCCGTCCGACGCTCCAGTGGGCGTACGCATAACCGGCGAGCAGAGTGGCCTGGAAGAACACCATGGAGGTCGCCCACACCGCGGGCGTGCCGCCGAGAAGCGGGAGCACCATCTTGGCGAACATGGGCTGGACGAGAAACAGCAGCGCCGACCCCGTAAAGAGGGTGACGACAAAGAGGGTGAGGACGGCAGCCGGCCGCCGCTTGTCGATCAACAGGCGCGCTTTAGAGTTCCGTCGGAACGCAGCTCCAGCTTCACGGCACGATCTTCGCGGTTAAAGGCGTCCCGACGCCAGCACACGCTTCAGGAACTGCCGGGTCTCGGGGGCGGCGGGGTCGGTGAAGATCTGCTCCGGTAGGCCGTGTTCGACTATCCGACCGTCATGCAGGAAGCAGATCTGCGACGCCACCTGGCGGGCGAACCCCATCTCGTGCGTGGCGAGCAAAAGCGTCATTCCCTCCTCCACCAGGTCCCTGACCAGATCCAGCACCTCTCCCACCAGCGCCGGGTCCAGGGCGCTCGTTATCTCGTCCAGCAGCATCAGCTTCGGCTGCATGGCCAGCGCACGCACTATCGCCACCCTCTGCTGCTGCCCTCCGGACAGGCGGTCCGGGTAATCGTCGCACTTGTCCGTGAGGCCGATCCGCTCCAAGAGCTCCTCGGCCCGGGCCTTCGCCTGCTCTGCAGGCAGCCGGAGCACCTGGCGAGGGGCCAGGGTGACGTTCTCCATCACCGTCATGTGCGGGAACAGGTTGAAGCTCTGAAAGACCATGCCGACTTCCCGGCGCAAGCGGTTCAGCGTCGGCTCGTCCTGTACCACCTGGCGGCCGTTCACCACGATGGTCCCCGAGTCGATCGGCTCCAAGCCGTTGATGCAGCGGAGCAGCGTCGACTTGCCCGATCCGGAGGCGCCGATCAGGCAGACGACCGAGTGCTCCTCCATCTCCAGGCTGACCCCTTCCAGCACGCGGTTCTTGCCGAAGCTCTTCGTCACCTCGTGGACATCGAGGATACGGCTCACCCTGCGGCCCTCATCTTTCGCTGATCCGCCTCGATCAGGCGATCGGTGAGCCGCGCCATCGGGATGGTGATGATCACGAAGCACAGACCCAGCCCGACGACCGGTGAGAGGTTGAACCGGTTGCCCGAGAAGATGCGAGCCCGGTTGAACCCTTCCAGCACACCGATCAGGGAGACCAGCGTCGTGTCCTTCTGCAGGCAGATGAAGTCGTTGAGCAGCGGAGGGATGATCCGGCGGACCGCTTGGGGGATCACCACGAAGCGCATGGTTTGTCGGTGCGACAATCCCAGCGACCTCGCGGCGGCAGTTTGACTCCAGTGGACGCTTTCGATCCCTGCCCGGTAGACCTCCGCAACGTAGGCGCCGTAGATCAAGGTGAGTGCCAGGACTCCCAGGCTGAACAGCGAAAGGTTGCGGAACACCGGCAGCCCGGTCAGCGGCAGTCCGAATCCGATGAGGTAGATGGTGACCAACGCGGGCAGGCCGCGAAAAAGGTCCAGGTAGCCGATGGCGAGCCATCGCAGGGGTGCCGCCTCCGGTCCTGGGGCCGACCGGGCCAGCGCGACGACCAGGCCCCAGACGAGGACCAACGCCTCCGCAACCATAAACAGCCTCACGTTCATCCAGAAGCCCTCAAGGATCGGAGGCAGGCTCTCGGCGAGGATCTGCCGGTCCAGGAAGGTGCTGCCGAAGCGGGCCAGGCCCTCTCGGGAGTTGAACAGGACAACGACCAGGACCACCGTGATCGCGAGGTAGACGCCCCTGCGCAGCCCTCGGTGCTTCCAGGCTGGGGGGCGTTCGGGCGTGTGGCCCGACTGGGTCCGAGGCCGTACTACGGTCGGGACCACGCGAGTTCCTTCTAGCCGACCTCGATGTACGGAACTTTGGCCGGATCGGAGCCGAACTGGGGAGCGAGGAACTGGTCCCCGAGCCGGGAGACGGTGCCGTCGTCGACCATGGCCTTCAGATGCCGGTTTATCTCTTCCAGGTTCGCCGATCCCTTCGGGAGGACGCCGCCATAGGCCTCGCCCGACCTGAACTGCCCCACCACCTCGAACGGCGAGCCGGGCTGGGATGCCTGGCCGAGGACGATGGCGGTGTCGAGGAGCACCGCGTCGACCTGGTTTGCCTGGAGGGCGGTGAAGGCCTGGGTGGTCTCCGAGTAGACCAGAGCCTCGGCCTCCGGCTCAATCTGCTCCTCGACGAAGGTCTGGCCCGTCGTGCTGGCCTGCACTCCCCACCGAAGGCGTTTCGCCGCAGCGAGATCGGGGACTCGGGTCCCCCTTCGAACCATGACCCCCTGGTCGGAGCTGTAGTAGGGCTCGGTGAAGTCGACCACCTCAGCCCGTTCGTCGGTGATCGTGACCTGCGAGAAGGCGACGTCAAAATCCTTGGCCTGCCCGGCGACGAGGGCGTCGAACGACACGTTGACCACCCGCACCCCATCGAGGTTCAGCCGTTTCGCCAGCTCCTGGGCAATCCCGTACTCAAACCCCCCGGTTATTTGCGACGGGTCGTCGCCGTTCCAGAAGCCCGGAGCTGGAAGGTTGGTGGCGACGGTGAGGACCCCCTCGTTGACCGGGGAGAAACCCTCCTGGTTCTCTTGATCGGGCGCCGCTTCCTCCTGCTGGGCTGGAGAACAAGAGGGGGCGAGGAGGAGAAGCAGGACGATCAGTACAGCATGCAATTTGCGCATGGTGACCTCCGGCGAGGTTTTGGGCAAAACCTATCATCCGGTCGGCATCGGCGGCTTCTTCCGGCACTCTGCCTTCCGGCGGAGAGCGACTTTAGCAGGATACGAGGACGATGAACCACAGCTCCCAAACTCTCTTCGATGGGCGGAGTCTGGCCGGCTGGCAGATGTCGACCATCAGGGGCGGCAAGGACGATCCTGGCCATTTCGAAGTGGTCGATGGAGTCCTGGAGGCGGTTCCGGGCAACGACATCGGGCTTCTATGGCATACCGAGCCGGCACCCGCCGACTTCCAGCTCTCCGTCGAGTGGCTCAGCACCCGCCGGGACGACAACTCGGGCGTCTTCGTGCGGTTCCCGAACCCCGAAAGCAGGGGCTACGAAGCCACGGCTTGGGTAGCAGTCGACTTCGGGTTCGAGATTCAGATCGACGACCTGGCGCGACCCGACGGGGACCCGGCGCACAAGACGGCTGCGGTGTACGAGCAGCAAGCGCCGGACCGGCCGGAGCACCTTCCTGTGAAGCCACTGGGCGAGTGGAACCGTTTCGACATTCGCGTGGCCGGCCAGACTTACGACATAACGCTGAACGGAGTGCCGGTGACGCACTTCGTCAATCGCGACTCCGGTCGGGGGGTGCCGTCGCGGCCGGGCGAACCGAGCTACGTGGGCATCCAAGCTCACACCGGCAGGGTTCGTTTCCGAAACGTCGTTCTGGTGCCGCTCTGAAGGCCATCGGACGCCGCTTTTCGACATGAATGCCTATCTCGATATAGCGATAGGTTCGTACAGAGTCGACGATAGGAGGCGGCAATGGGCAGGATCACCCCGCATCTGTGGTACGACCGGGAAGCACGTGAGGCGGCGGAGCTCTACGTCGCCACCTTTCCGGACTCCCGGATCACCAACGTGCGGACCATCCACGGCACGCCCTCAGGAGACTGCGACATCGTCTCCTTCGACCTTTTCGGCCAGCCTCTCCAGGCGATTAGCGCCGGTCCTTACTTCAAGTTCACGCCCGCGGTCTCGTTTCTCGTGGCCTGCGCGACAAAGGAGGAGGTCAACGAATTCTGGGGCGTGCTCTCCGACGGCGGGATGGCTTTGATGCCGCTCGACTCCTACCCTTTCAGCGAGCTGTACGGCTGGACCACCGACAAGTACGGCCTGTCGTGGCAGGTCATGTACGTCGGAGACCAGAAGGTCCAGCAGCGCATCACCCCCACGCTCATGTTCACCCGCGAGGTCTGCGGACGGGCCGAGGAGGCGATGAACTTCTACACCAGCGTGTTCCCCGGCTCGCAGATCCGCCACGTCGACCGCTACGGTCCCGGCGACGAGCCGGAGCAAGAGGGAACGGTCAAACACGGCAGCTTCGTTCTGGACGGCAACGAGTTGGCCGCGATGGACAGCATCCAGGCCCATGACTTCGGATTCAACGAGGCCATCTCCTTCATGGTGATGTGCTCGGACCAGGAGGAGATCGATCGTTACTGGTCGGAGCTGTCGGCAGTGCCCGAGGCCGAGCAGTGCGGGTGGCTAAAGGACAAGTTCGGGCTTTCGTGGCAGATCGTCCCCGACCGCCTGGAGCAGATGATGGCCACGGCGAGCGAAGAGCAGATGGACCGCGTGACGCAGGCGTTCCTGCAGATGAAGAAGTACGACCTGGCAGAGCTCGAGAGGGCGTACCGCGGGCAGTAGCCCACGACACAAAGGAGGTTTGGCAATGGCGCAGCTCAATCCGTATCTCAACTTCGCCGGCAACGCCGAGGAGGCGTTCAACTTTTACAAGTCGGTGTTCGGCGGGGAGTTCCGCTCACTGGTTCGCTTCAGCGACATGCCGATGGAGGGCGTTCAGATCCCGGAGCCGGACCAGAGCAAGATCCTGCACGTGGGGCTGCCGATCGGCAGCAGCGTCCTGATGGCGAGCGACGCCCTGGAGTCGCTGGGCCAGACCCTGACCCAGGGCAACAACTCCTATGTTTCCGTGCACGTCGACTCCAGGGAGGAGGCGGACCGCGTGTTCAACGGACTCTCGGACGGCGCGCAGATCGAGATGGGGATGGCCGACCAGCCCTGGGGCGACTACTTCGGCTCGCTGAGGGACAAGTTCGGCGTCGGTTGGATGGTGAACTACAGCACCCAGCAGTGAGTGATGCCTGAGCGATAACACCGAGCGATTCTGGAGCGGACGGGCCCGGCAATGCACGAGCAGGCTATCGGCCGCGCGGGTCGCCTCCACGCCTAGCTCTGGGAGGGTGCGTAGCCGCCCGGCAGTGATCTGTGCGTCTGTCGAACCAGTGGATTCGCTTGCTTGAATGGCCCTCAAGGATCTGGATCCCCCCCACCTAAGAACCACATCCTGTTCCGGGCGCCTCCGGCGCTTTGCCGTTCTGACGCCTAGTAACCAGGTCCCGCCATCAGCGACGTAGGGCAACCGATGCCTAAGGCAAGCGAGCATCCATGGACGCGCAGCGGGCGGTTGCGTGAAGGAGCGGCGGGCCTAACGTGGCGTCGTTACAGAACGGCAGTCGGAGAACCGGAACGGTGAGCATGAGGTCGCATCAAATCATCGCCGCGCCGGTATGAAACTAAGACCCGCGCGCCTTGAAGGCCCAATTACGTAACGTTTCAGCCCGTTAGTTGGCGAAGCAGGTCGGCCAACGTCTTGAACTTCGACCTCGGCAGGGGGGATAGGAACTCCTTCTCCGCCTGGAAAACCAGAGGTGCCACCTTGCCCAGCGTCGACCACCCCTTACGGGTCAATTCGA
>DATAAN010000144.1:0-2055 GCA_036260105.1 Actinomycetota bacterium | reverse complement strand
ATGGAGGCTGACGGCACGGGGCAGATCCGGATCACGACCAGCGATGGCTTCGACACCTTCCCCGCCTGGTCTCCCGACGGGAGCAAGATCGCCTTCGACTCGGTCCGGGACGAGAACCGTGAGATCTACACCATGAACCCGGACGGCTCGGACCCCAGGCGACTTACCGACAACCGGGGCATCGACCGCTTTCCCGCCTGGTCGCCGGACGGCACCAGGATCGCCTACTACAGCGAGAGGCCCAACTCCTAGCGTGCTGCTGGAAGGCAAGCGACTTCTCATAACCGGGGTCCTGACCCAGAAGAGCATCGCTTTCGCCGCCGCCCGGCTGGCGCAGGAGCAGGGAGCGAAGGTGATCCTCTCCGGCTTCGGCAAGGGCATGGCGCTCACCGAGATGAGCGCTCGCCGGCTTCCCGAGCCGCCGGACGTGCTCGAGCTCGACGTCACCAAAGAGACGGACATCGCTCGAGTGGCGGACGACCTCAAGTCCCGTTGGGACGGGCTCGACGGCTTCCTTCACGCAGTGGCCTTCGCACCCCGGGACGCACTAGGCGGCAACTTCGTCAACACGCCCTGGGAGAGCGTCGAGCTTGCCTTCAAAACGAGCGCCTACTCGCTCAAGTCGCTTGCCAGCGGCCTGCTGCCCCTGATGGGCAGCGGCGGGTCGATAGTCAGCCTCGACTTCGACGCCCGGGTCGCCTGGCCGATCTACGACTGGATGGGGGTCTGCAAAGCGGGCCTGGAGGCGATCACCCGATATCTGGCCCGCGACCTCGGCCCTAAGGGCATCCGCGTGAACACTGTCTCCGCCGGACCGCTGGCCACCACTGCCGCCAAGGGCATCCCAGGTTTCGACCAGCTCGTATCGGCCTGGGGCACCCGGGCCCCGCTCGGCTGGGCGGCGGACGACCCGGCACCGGTCGCGAAGACGATCGCGTTCCTGCTGTCGGACTGGTCCACCGGAATCACCGGTGAGTTGATCCACGTCGACGGCGGCTACCACGCAATGGGCGCCGAGGTGAGTACCGGCGATTCGGGGTAAAACCTAAGGGCCATGACCGAAGAAGCTGAGCCTTCGGCTATCGAGGAGTCGCAGGACGATCTGGCCCGGCTCTACCGGGAGATGAAGCGCAAAGGGGCCGGCAAGAAGCAGTTGGCCGCCCTGAGGAAGAACTGGGCCGAGGCATGCATGGATCCGATGCGGCGGGGTGTCCTGCGCGACCCGCCGGCGGTTGACAAGATCAGTCTCGACGGCCCGTACCCCGAGATCAAGCCTCACCGGAACCTGGGTAACATGCTCGAGCCGAACCCGCCGAGCATGAAGGACCTGCTCGAACGCACCGAGCCGTTCGACCCGACCGGCGGCGCCACACCGTCGTCTTGAGGACCCATCCGTTTTCCGCCCGGCCACGAATGGCAATCGACGCCCGATAAACTGGAGAGAGCATGATCCCGCTGGGAAAGATCCGGACCGTAGCATTGCTTGCTATGGCGTCCGTGGGACTGCTGGGCGGTCACTCCCTCACCTACTTGAAGCTCGCACCCTCCGGTGGCTCCAGAGCTTCGCTTCTCGAGGCGTCCGGCCACGGTTACCTCGACAAGGGAGTCGTCTTCGCCGGCGCGATGGCGATCATGGCGGTCCTCTTCTGGCTCGCCGACGGTGCTCTCAAGCGGACGTCCCGGCCTTCGACCGCCGGCGTAGCGGTAGCCCTCGGTTTGGTGCAGGTGCTCGGGTTCGGCGCTCAGGAGGTTCTGGAGCGCCTTCTTGCCGGTGCAACCCTGCGGGACCTGAGCACCGTTCTACTGGTCGGCATACCCTTGCAGCTCCTGGTGGCGGCGGTCGGTGCCCTGCTTGTCACGTTTCTGCACCGTGCCGGCGCCCGGATCGCCGAACTCCTTTCCAGCTCACCATCGGGGCGCCGGCAGCACCCCACTCCCCCTCTGGTCCGTACGTTCCCCTTCTCCAGCGCCGCCCTTGCCGGCGGCCTGGGTTCTCGAGGCCCCCCGCCCCTTCTGAGCCGGTAGCCGTTAGCGGCCATTCCGGCCGCTTCAAAC
>DATAAN010000143.1:0-2578 GCA_036260105.1 Actinomycetota bacterium | reverse complement strand
GGGATGTTCGCGGTCCTGATCCTCCTCATGATCGTCGGGTTGGTCCTGAACGCCCTCGTCAGGCTGGCCGAGCGGAAGCTCTTGCACTGGGCTGCCGATCTTGGTGCTCAGTCGCCCTGACGCGCGGTGCCCGTCGCGAGGCCCGATCCGCCCATAATCGGCCGATCGGCGGAGACCGGCACGCCACTGACCGACGCGACAGAACGGCGAGCCGCAGCCTGGCTCGAAGCGCACCGCTCGGCACCTCGGTCGCCCGTGGCGTTGCCATCTCCGTGGGGTGTCCTGCGCCCCGGGCGTGAGCGGCGTTGTGGTCGTGCCCACGTCTTCGGAGGCCGGTGTTGTGCCGCCGGCGGGCTTGAGCCGTCAGCGCGGCTGCGACGTTGTCGGCCGGCCGGCGCTGAACCTGGCGGTCGTACCGGTTTAGAAATCGGTGATCGGCTTGAGCATGTCCGGGTAGCGGGGGTCGTCCACCACCATCTGGAACATTCGGGTTTGACGTGAAGGCGGCTGGCCGAGCACGTCTCTGCCATAGGAGAGGCGGCCCGACAGTCCCCCCATTTCGACGTCCGCCATGGTGTCCAAGGCTCTGGCCATTCCCGGCCTGGTGAGGTCGCCGACTGCGGCAGCCCGCTCGAGGATCTCGGCCACGATGCCTGCCTGGATCCAGCCCTGGACGAAGAAGGCGTCGGGCTTCTGGTCGGGGGCGTACCGCCTGACGGCGTCGAGCATCGTCTTCATGCCGGGCACGTCCTCGCCCCAATGGGCGAAGGCCCGCGACGTCTTCCAGCCGTTCTGGAACAGGGGTTTCAACTTCGGGTTGCCGATGATGATCTGCGGATCGAAGGCGAACGTATTCCCGATGAAGCCGGGTGTGAACCCGATGTCGGCGCACCCTTCGACGATTTCGGCGGTGGCGCGGGGGGTCGTGGCCATGAAGATGTGCTCGACCCCGGCCTCTTTAAGGGCGGTCACCTGACTGGAGTAGTCATGATCGGCGGGCTGGAAGGTGAGCTTGGCCACGAGGTCGAACCCATGGGTCCTGGCAGCGTCCTCGATCCCGGCGAGCGCGTCGGCGCCGTAGTCGTCCGGCTGAGTCACCGCCCCGATCCTGGTGCCGTTCGGGTGGTTGAGAGTGTCGGCGAGCCAGTCGACGGCGTTGGACATCTCGACCCGGTATGACGTACCGGTCATCACCAGATGGCGGTCGCCGGCCAGGCTCGAGTACCGGGCGACCGGACTGGCGAGGATCTCGTCCCGGGCCAATTCGTCCTTGAAGAAGGCGACCGGGAACAGCTGCTCGAACATCAGGACCGAGTCCCTCATGTCCAGGTACTTCTCGACCGCGACCTCCCGACTGGACTGGTGGTCGCCGAAAACCAGGTGGACTCGACGTCCCTTGATGCCGCCGTCGTCGTTGAGTGCCTGGAAGAACACGCGGGCCGCCCGGAGCCTCAGCACGCCGATGGCCTTTCTCGGCCCGGACTCGTCGGTCAAAACCCCCAGCCGGATGTCGGTGTCGCTGACTCCAGGGCCGCCCCCGGGGGCCATCCCAGCGGCATTCTCCCGATCCGGCTTCCCGCCGCAGGAAACCATGACCAGGCAGAGCCCAACCAACACGCAGAACCGCGTTCTCACAGGCTCAACCCTTCAGCGGCAGACCCCCAAGGCTACCCGGTCGAGGCGGCACCGTTCGTGAGAGCAGCCCGATCGGTCGATCGGTCGCGCTCGCGGAAGACAGCACTCGCCGAGTCGGCGAGCGTCAACGGCATCACCCAGCCGGCGGTAGGTGTCATGCCGACCGGCTTGGCCCGCCGCGCGTTCTGGGACACCTGTCGGTGCGTATCGAGCCGAGCGAGATCGCCGAATCGGTACCCCGCCGCCGCCGTCCCTGTCCCCGGGAAGCGCGACATCGGCCAGACGCCGATCGGCAGTCCGCGCTCTTGCCGTCCACCGGCTCAGTGTGGGATCAGATGGGTCGAAGGTCCGTGGTCAGGACCGCAAGGGGCACGACTCGGACGGTGCCGGTCGACACCTTCAGGGCCGAGGCGGTTGACGCAACGAGCAAGCCCTCCCTGAGGTCCTTCACGCGAGAAGGCCTCTCACCGATTCGCTCCCCAGCTGCGCCCGCTCAAAACTGGAGCGGGCCGACCTGCCTCAATACGGCGGCATGGTCCCAGAAGACGCGTTCGCCAACGACGAGGTCGTCCCGGAAGCCGACCACGATCAGAACATCCATTTCCACCTTCTTGTTGCTCGCCGGCTCACCAGGCAGCAGCCAGTCCATCTGCTTCGCGTGCGTGAAGCTGAGGTGCAACTCATCGACGAGCTGATCCTGGCCAAAGACCCGGTTCACCGATTGCATCTGCGCGTCGTCAGGCCATTGAGGAATCAATACCTCCGTGTAGAAGGCGCGAACTTGCTCCTTACCCTGGCCGCCCGCCCCGTTGGCCATCACCCTCACGTACGGGTCTTCCACCATGGTCTTCAACGCCGCCTCGGCGTCCTTCAAAGCGAACTCCGCCGCGTTGTGATCGTCCCAGACGGGCTCCATCTCCGCCTGTTCCATCTCGGTCCTTCC
>DATAAN010000142.1:0-6284 GCA_036260105.1 Actinomycetota bacterium | reverse complement strand
CTCGGGGCACTATCTTTTCCGGCCTTCGGCCCCCGTCCTCGTTTGCCGCTGAAGCGCCTTGTGTGGCTACACGTCACTCTGGGTACCTAAAGGGCCGTGTTGAGCCAACAGCCCCGAGCTTCCTTTTTCGTCGCAGACGGCAAGCCGACGACTCTTTCCTGGGTTCTGATCGCAGGCGCTTCTGCTTTCCTTCTGGCCGTTCTCGGAGTTTTTCTCTTCGTCTTCTCCGTCAACGTTCCTCTCCCTGACGCTGCGCCGGGAGGCCAGGCGACCGAGGTGCTCGACGTCAGGGGTGACGTGATCGGGACGCTCAAGGGAGAGCAGAAGCGGAAGATAGTTCCGCTCGACCAGATCGCTCCGGTGCTGCAGGAGGCGGTCGTCGCGACGGAGGACCGGCGGTTCTTCGAGCACTCCGGAATCAGCTACCGCGGCATGGTCCGTGCTCTCTTCGCCAACGCGCAGGCCGGGGGAGTGGCGCAGGGTGGTTCCACGATCACGCAGCAGTACGCCCGGAACGCATTTGGCCGGGTGGGGACTGAGCGCACCTTGCTTCGCAAGGCCCGGGAGATAGCGCTGGCCCGGCGCATCGAGAACAAGTACTCCAAGGAGAAGATCCTTGAGTTCTACCTGAACACCATCTACTTCGGACGCGGCGCGTACGGCGCTGAAGCAGCGGCACTGACCTACTTCAAGAAGCCCGCCAAGGACCTAACCCTGAACGAGGCCGCTTTCATGGCGGGCGCCATCCGCGCTCCCGAGCGGTTCCAGCCGGACGAGAACCCGGAGCAGGTGGTGAGGATCAGGAACGAGGTGCTGAGCGACATGGTGGCCACGGGCAAGCTGACCCAGGCCGAAGCCGCCCAGGCGCGGTCGAGCGATCTGCTGGCCCAGTTCAAGCTCGGACCGACCCAGCTGGACACCGCTCGGGGCGGCTTCTTCGTGGAGCACGTCCGCCGGCTCCTCCAAACCCCCGACTACGGCTTCTCCGACGCCGAGCTCCTGGGAGGAGGCCTCAGGATCGAGACCGGCCTCGACCTCAGGATGCAGGACGCCGCAGAGAAGGCGGTTTCGTCGGTGATGAACCGGCCGGACGACCCGGAGGTGGCGCTGGTCGCCATGGACCCGGAGGGTTACGTCCGGGCGATGGTCGGCGGGCGTGACGTAGGCGACCGCGTACGGGCGCTCGGCTTCAACTTTGCGGCGAACGTCCGGGAGGACGATGACGGCGGCCGGCAGGCCGGCTCCGCCTTCAAGCCGATCACACTCGCCTCCTACCTGGAGCAGGGGGAAGAGCTGACCAGGCAGTTCCCCGGGCCGTCCCGCATCACCATCGACAACCCCCAGTGCCGGGACAGCCAGGGGGAACCGTGGGTGGTCTCCAACTTCGACGGCGAGGCGTACGGCAATGTGGACCTGGTCCGGGCCACCGCCAGCTCGGTGAACACGGTGTACGCGCAGCTCATGGACAAGGTCGTCACTCCAGACGAGTTCATGGCGACCGCCCGCCAGCTCGGCGTCCCGGTTCCCGCCAGGGACAAAGGGTGCGCCCTGACGCTGGGCACTTCGGCCGTCACCCCACTGGAGATGGCCCGGGCATTCACCACCTTCGCCGCTCGAGGTCAGCGGCCGGAGCCGCTGGTGGTCACCAAGGTGACGGCCCCCGACGGCGAGACGGTCTTCGAGAGGAGCCCGAGCAACGAGGGCGCTCTGAACGAGAACATCGCCGACCAGATCAACCAGGTGCTGCAGCAGGTCATCACCTCGGGAACCGCCCGGGGGGCCGATATCGGCCGCCCCGCCGCAGGCAAGACCGGCACGACGCAGAACCACGTCGACGCCTGGTTCGCCGGTTACACCCCGGACCTCACCACCGTGGTGTGGATGGGGTATCCGCCGGACGAATCAGGCCGGATCCCGGAGATGAACGCCGTGCACGGCCGCCGGGTTACCGGCGGATCCTTCCCGGCGACGATCTGGAAGGGATTCATGGAGACGGCGCTTCGGGGAACTCCGCCCACCGACTTCGTGAAGCCGGAGGAGCCGGCTCCCCCGCCTGCGCCGGCCACGCCTTCCTGCCCGCCGGAGACCATCGTGGGGCCGGACGGGCTGTGCATGCCGACCGCCCTACCGACGCCGACCATCCCGGAGTTCGAGCCGCTCCCGGAGCCGACGTTCGCCCCGCCTCCTCCGCCTCCGCCTCCGCCACGGCCTCTGCCGCTGCCGCTGCCGACGCTGATCAACCCGAGGCCGTCGCCCACTCCGAGCCCGACTCCGTCGCCCACTCCGAGCCCCACGCCGACGGTGGTGCAGCCACCGGCCGGTCCACCCGGTCAAAACAAGGCCAACGGCTAGGAGGCTTTCGCCTCCCCCTCGGATGATCGCGGCGGCGCCGAAGCGCGGGCCTGCGCCTGGCGGAGCGCACGAGGAAGAGTCGGCACGGCCAGGCGCAGCGAGGTGAAGTAGGCCCGGGTAAGAGGCTCCGCCAGGCGGGATCGACGGAGCTGAAGCATTTCCCTTCCCCACTGCGGCAGGAGGTCGACCGCCGTGCGGGCAAAGATCGCGTACGCCACGCGCACCGCCGCGGCAGAAGCCGGAGTCAAGAACCGCCGGTCTATCTGGAGCGCCGGCGGCAGGACCTGCTGCCATGCGTCGACCAGCGCTTTGGCCGAGTCCCTCACCGTGGGCGTGTCGCCCTTGCCGCCGTCCAATACCCAGCGCGCCGAGTCCAGTGCGTCCCGGCTTGCCGACAGCTCCGGCCGGACGCGGCGAAAGTAGTCGTCGACCTCATAGCGGCTGCGGGGGACGCCGGTCGCTCCTAACATCTCGGGCACCCGGGCGACCTCGTCCCAGTACCGGTCGACCTCTGGGCCGGAGATCGGGTTGGGAGCGTACCGGAGATGACCCTCCAGGAAGCCGCCGTAGATGGTCACGTGGGTCCAGACGGCAAGGCCGGGATCGGTGGCGGAGTACTCGACGCCGTTCGGCGCCGTGCCCGAGATGCGCGAGTGCAGACGGTTGACGTAGTCCACGACACCCAGGGCGACCTCGGTCGACCCGAAGGCGGTCGCCATCACGAACGACGCGGTCCGGGCCAGCCGGCCGATGGGGTCCGTGCGGAAGATCGAGTGGTCCAGCGTGCCGGCCAGCACCAGCGGATGAAGGGTTCCAAGGATGAGGCCGCTCATCCCGCCGACCAGTGCCGAGGGCCAGTCCTCTCCCACCCGCCAGGAGATGCTCCCGGGCCCGAACAGGCCAGGGTCGCCGTGAGGGTGGGAGTACTGGACGCCGGGAAGCTGGGAGACCTCCAGCGGGGCCTGAACCACGTCTCCGAGCTTCAGCCGGAAGTCGGCCAGGCGGTTCACAGCTCCACCAGCCGGGCGGAGGGCACGCCGTCGTCGACGTCGAGCAGAGCAATGGTGGGGATCCTGGCCCGCCGTGGATCGCAGGCGCTTCCCGGGTTCAGCAGCAGCAGCTCGCCGTCGTCCTCGACCATCGGCTGGTGTGAGTGACCGAAGACCACGACCCGGTGCTGGGGGAAGGCGACGGCCATACGGGAGCGGCGCCGCTGACGGTCGCCGGAGTCGTGGATCATGCCGATCCGCACTCCGCCCAGCTCGAGCGAGTCGGTCACCGGGAGCTGCGCCGCAAGCTCCGGCGAGTCGCAGTTCCCCAGAACACCTCTCACCTCACCGTAGGCGCCCAGCTCGTAGAGAACCTCCGCCTCGACGAAGTCGCCGGCGTGCAGCAGGAGGTCACAGTTCTCGAAGAGCTTGAGCGCCCGATCCGGGATCCGCCGCTGGCCCCTCGGAAGGTGCGTGTCCGAGAGAATGCCGATTCGCGCCATGGATTCAATCTACCGCCGCCGGCCGGCATGGAGCGTCGGTTAAACGGGGGTCGCCTCGGGTAAACGACGGGCACCATGCGATCCAGGCGTTTCAGGAGCGGAGGCGGCTGATGCCGCGCCTCAAGAGGTGGGACCCGACCCGTCCAGGACTGACCCGGGTACGACGGGGGAAGGGGTTTCAGTACCTCGACACCTTCGGCCAGACGATCCAGGACCCGGAGACCATAGCCCGAATTCGCAGCCTGGTGATCCCGCCCGCATGGAGCGAGGTGTGGATCTGCCCCTACCCCAACGGCCACATCCAGGCGGTCGGGTACGACGCGGCCGGCCGGAAGCAGTACCTCTACCACCCGCACTGGCGGACGCTGAGGGACCAGATGAAGTTCCAGCACATGATCGAGTTCGCCCACTCGCTGCCCGACCTTCGCCGCCACACCCGCCAGTGCCTGATGGTGCCCGACATGGGCCGGGAGAAGGTTCTCGCTGCGGCAATCCGCATGCTGGACCGCGGCCTGTTCCGCATGGGGAGCGAGCAGTACGCAGCCAAGAACGCCACCTACGGCGTCGCCACCATCTTGAAGAGCCACGTCAAGCTGGGTCCGGAATACCAGATCACCTTCGACTTCATCGCCAAACACAACAAGCGGCAGGTTCACACCATCGTCGATCCCGACATCTACGAGCTGGTGCAAACGCTGAAGCGCCGGCGCACCGGGAGCTTGGAGCTGCTGGCCTTCAAACAGGACGGCGCCTGGTACGACGTGAAGTCCACCGACATCAACGGCTTTCTGCAGGAGGTAACGGGCGGGGACTTCACCGCCAAGGACTTCCGGACCTGGGCGGCAACCGTGATGGCCGAGGTATCGCTGGCCGGGAAGCTGGACGCCCAGTCGGCCACCGCCAAAAAGCGGGCCGTGGCGGCGACGGTTCGGGAGGTGTCGGAGTACCTGGGGAACACGCCGGCGGTCTGCCGCTCGTCCTACATCTATCCCCGGATCATTGACGACTACCTGGCCGGTGTGACGATAGCTCCGGCGCTCGAGATGCTGGACCCGGCTCAGATGGGAGAGTGGGAGTTCCGTGAGGCCGTCGACGCCGCCGTGCTCTCCCTCATCGAGGGAGAGCAGGTAGGGCGCAAGGTGGCTTAGCCATCTTCTCAGTTGCGGCAGATCAGTGAAAGGGCGTCGGACTCAGAGTCGCGGAACGGGTCGCGCATCCCTTTGATGTAAAGGCTCCGGAGGAACTCGATCAGCGTTCTCTCCGCGTCGACGAGCAGCTCCGTGTCCTGCTCGGGCTCGATTCTTGGCCATTCGCTTAACATTGCGAAAATCCTCCCCGAAGTAGGTTGGCTTCAAAATAGTCCGCCTAAATCGCTCTGACTAGTCCAAAACGCCCTATTTTTAAGGTGCTTAAGTGCCTACCTTGGAGGTCGGTTTTCTTTCGTCTAGGACTTTTTAGGGCAAAAGCCGTTTCCGAAATGCCTCCCTCGGGTAGAACGGGCGGCATGCTACCTATCCGTATGGGCATCTTGGAGATGTCCAAAGGGCACTGCCGCGCCAACGGTCGAGAGGCCGAGCGGCTCACGCAGTGTCTGATGTGTGGTGCTCTTGTTTGGTCCCGACCAGGCGATGGGGAGCCCGAGTGCAGGTGCTCCATCGTCAGCGTCATGCGGGACGTCGCCAAGAGCCCCGAGCTGGCCGACTCAGCCGCCTGAGAACCGCTTCAAGAACCAAGCTGTAGCAACAAAACGCCTGGTTCGCGCGGTCTGGGTAGAAACGGAACAAGTCCTGCCTCTAGGGCTTATTCAAGGCTGGAGTCATTGACGGCATACCTCTGCGGGTATGCAATTCAGGCGTGGCCAGTGCGGTTTCCCCACCTTCCCACTCGCCCCCGGAGCTGAGGGCAGTAGGGTCGGCAGAGCGCGCCCTGATCGTCTTCCGTTGGGTGTCGCTGGCGTCGATGGTCATAAACCTGCTGCTCAATCTCGAGCGGACGGCCGGCCGGAGCCCGCAGCTGGCGGGCGCCGCAGTGGCTGCAGTGGCGGTGTGGACGGTCTATCTCAACAGGCGACCCGTGCCGCCTCGCGGGCTCGTGCTGGCAGCCGACGTGGCCATCGGCGGAGCGCTGCTTCTCCTGTCCGGGTGGGTCATGCCGCCGGGGACGGTCGGGACCGGCTCGACCTTGCTGTCCGTGACCTACCACGCCTGCGCCGTGCTTTCGGCGGGCGCAGCCTACGGTCCGATTGGAGGTGCGCTGGCGGGAGCGGTGATGGGCGCCTGCCATGTCTTCGTCCGGATAGTCAACGGCACGCCGTTCAACGGCGAAGTCCTCAGCAGGTGGCCCAGCATGACCGGCCTCTTGCTTCTCGGACTTTTCTTCGGCGTCATCGCAAACCTGCTTCGGAGATCGTCCGAGGAGGCGCAGCTCGCCACCTCGGAGG
>DATAAN010000141.1:0-5063 GCA_036260105.1 Actinomycetota bacterium | reverse complement strand
GTGGACGATCATCCGGTCTGGCGCGACGGCATCCGGGCCGATCTTGAGAAGGACGGTCACGCGGTGGTGGTCGCCGAGGCGGCCGATGGCGGAGAGGCGATCGCCAAGGCTCGCGAGGAGATGCCGGAGGTGGTCCTCATGGACCTTCAGCTGCCCACGGTGAACGGTGCGGAGGCGACACGGCGCATCGTCGAAGAGTCGCCGCACGCCAAGGTGCTCATCCTCTCGGCTTCCGGCGAGGAGGCCGACGTCATGGAAGCCGTCAAAGCCGGGGCCTGCGGCTACCTGCTGAAGAGCACCAAGACGGAGGACGTGGTCGACGCAGTGCGCCGGGTCAGCGCCGGCGAATCCGTCTTCAGCCCTTCGCTGGCCGGCATGGTGCTCCAGGAGTTCCGGCGGATGGCGTCACGCGACCCCGCCGAGCCGCGGCTGACGGCGAGGGAGAACGAGGTCCTGGTTCTGGTAGCGAAGGGATACACCTACCGCGAGATCGCCGAGAAGCTGTTCCTTTCGGTGAAGACGGTGCAAAACCACGTCCAGAACATCCTCGCCAAGCTGCAGCTGCACAAGCGTTACGAGCTCATGCGCTACGCGATCCAGAGGGGTTTGGACAAGGCACCGGACTAGGGAGGCTAGCACCCCACAAATTGGGGCAAAAACTTCCTTTCGAACCGGTAGCAAACACGGTTTCCTGAGCGTTGTTATAGGCACGAGACTTCTCTCGTAGCCCACGCACACGGAGAACGGCAATGAGCAGGCACAACACGCAGATCCGCAAGGAGATCTCTCTGCGGATCGACCGGGACCAGTCGGCCCCGGGATGCCATCCCGGCACCCCGCTGGCCACCACACTGCACGACTTCTACCGCAAGTTCGGACTATGCGAGTGCGCCGGAGACGCCAGGCGCACCTAGTCCCCAACCCCAGCTGTTCCGCCCCGCCGGGAGGAAGCCCGTCACAAGGCTCCCGGCGGGGTTTTTCTTTGCCCTTGACGCCGCCGAACCTTATTGGCTATTTAGCACTGTGCAAACTATATAAAATAGGCTTACAGTGTTCGGTGTAGGCGAGAGGAGGTAAGAGTGCCGGTCGGCGACGATCAATCGGTCAAGGCAGCCAAGGCTTTAGCGCTGCCGACCCGTTCCGCAATTCTAGGCCATCTTCTGCGCGCCGGGTCGCTCACGGCCAAGGAGGTGGCGGACGAATTCTCCCTCCACGCCAACGTTGCCCGGGCGCACCTCGACCTGTTGGTGGAGGCTGGATTCCTCGCGACCGGCATCCGGCGAAAGGGCAAGGGCCGCCCGTCGAAGGTGTACTTCACCTGGGAGGGCGAGATGGGGGCTCTGGAGGACTGGGAGGTCTCCCCGCCGGCCGGCCCGGAGGAGTCCGAGGCCATCGTGCCGGAGCTGGTCGCCTCCGTGGAGGAGGCCGCCACCCGCACCCCCGCCGCTCCCAACCCGTACCGGCTCATCGCCCAGATCTTCGTCCGGCTCGCCGGCAAGTTCCCGAGCGAGGAGGTCTACGCCATGGCGGAGCAGGTTGCCCGGGACGAGGGCCGGAAGCTCATGCTCGGGTACCGAGCCGGAGGCCTTGACTTCGCAGCTGCGGTGGGAGCCTTGGTGCAGGAGCTGCGCCGGTTCTCCCCGCTCACCGACGTGGTCCGGCTGGAGCACGACTACGCCGAGATCGAGACGCCGGACTGCCCCTTCCGTGACATCGCCCTGGAGCACTCGGATCTCGTCATCCTCATCGACCCTGCGCTCAAGGAGGGGGCGATGGCTGCGCTCGGGCACCCGAGCGAGGTCGAGACAGAAACTTCTGTAGCCAGGGGTGACCCGGTGTGCCGGGAGGTCATCCGTAGAAAGCCTGTGGATCGACAAAGTGTGGAGAAAGGGAGGAATTGATGGCGGATTACGTGAAGGACGTCCTCGTCGAAACGGACGAGGTCGCCAGCTGGGGCGGCAAGAAGGACGGCGTGGTGCTGGTCGAGGTCGACGAGGACACCAGCCTCTACCAGAAGGGGCACATCCCCGGTGCGATCAGCTGGGACTGGGCGTCCGACCTGCACGACCTGCCCCGCCGGGAGTTCATCGACTCGAACGCCGTGGCGGAGCTGCTCAAGCGGTCCGGCGTGAACGAGGGCGACACCGTCGTTCTGTACGCCGGCAACAACAACTGGTTCGCCTGCTACGCCTACTGGGTTCTCAAGTACCGCGGCTTCGACAACGTGAAGATCCTGAACGGCGGGCGCAAGAAGTGGGAGCTGGAGGGCCGCGAGCTCGAGTCGGAGCCCAACACGCCAACCCCGGCAAGCAACCCGCCGCAGGTCGCCGGTACTCGCGAGGAGCTGCGGGCAATGAGGGACGAGGTCATCCAGGCGGTTCAGAACAAGGGCGCCTTCGTGGACGTCCGGTCACCCGAGGAGTTCCGGGGCGAGCTCTTGGCCCCGCCGCACCTGCCGCAGGAGCAGGCCCAGGTTCCGGGTCACATCCCGGGAGCCTCGAACATCACGTGGGCCAAGGCCGCCCGCGACGACGGCACGTTCAAGTCGGCCGACGAGCTGATCGAGCTCTACGCCAACGAGGGGATCACCAAGGACCTGCCGGAGGTGATCGCCTACTGCCGGATCGGCGAGCGCTCGTCGCACTCGTGGTTCGTGCTGAGGGAGCTCCTCGGGTTCGACAACGTGAAAAACTACGACGGAAGCTGGACCGAGTACGGCTCCCTGGTGGGGGTGCCTGTAGAGAAGGGCTAACACCTCTACGACGAAGCGCGGGCCGTATCGGTCCGCGCTTTTTCGCGTGGTGACCCGGAGTAAACTGAGGGCAGCTCTTCAAAGGAGGATGGCCCCCGTGCCGGGAAGTGGCCCCCGCAACGTCTTCGTCTACCTCCTGAACTTCCTCGCCCTTTACCTCAGCTCCCTGGGAGCCGCGATGCTCGTCTGGGGCCTCGCCGGTTACTGGTTTCCCGACCCGCTGGAGGGTTATGTGAGCACGGGCCCTATCCGGTCCGGCATTGCGATGCTGGTAGTCGCGTTTCCGCTGTTCCTCTACCTGAACGTCTACATCCGCCGGAACGTGGAGATCGGTGAGCTCGCCGACCGAACGCTGATAAAGCGAGTCCTCACCTACCTGACGCTCTTCGTGATCGCGATCACTTCGATCATCGATCTCATCTCGGTCATCTACACCTTCTTGGGCGGCGACCTGACGGCCCGTTTCCTGGTGCGCGGCCTCGGCCTCCTGCTTATCGCGGGGTTCGTCTACCTCTACTACCTCGGGGACTTGCGCGAACCCAAGGAAGCGCCGGCTCGCCCTTCGACCGCCGGCTCCGGTGCGTCCTCCTCGGGGAACGCCGATGGATAGCCTTCGCGTCGTGGGCTTTCTCGTGATGCTGGTGCCCCTCGCGATTCTCGGGGCGGTAGTCGCCGCGGTGGTGGTGGCGGTCCGCCGACGGAGCCGTGCCGAGAGCTGGGACCTGGCACCCAAGCAGATCTTCCTTCACCTGCTGGCGATGGCGACTCTGTACATCTCAGCTGCCGGCGTCCTGATTCTTCTCTGGGCCCTGGCCGAGCAGTGGTTTCCGGACCCGTACCTCACCTTCGACTACGGCGGCGACAGCGACGCAGTCCGGGGCGGCATCTCGATGGCGGTCGTGGCCTTTCCCATATTCCTGGTGCTGGCGGTACAGATCCGCCGGAAGACCGCGAACGGTGAGATACCGGCGGCATCGGCGCTGCGGGCCGGCTTCGTCTACGCCAACCTGTTCGTGGTGGCGGTTGCGGTCCTGATCACCCTGATGGTCAGTGTCAACGCCTTCCTGGACGGGGACCTCACCCCGAGGTTTGCCGTGCGGGCCGGGGGAGTGCTGCTGCTGGTCGGCCTTCTCTACCTGTACTACCGGAGCGAGCTGGAAGCCGGGTCCGTCGTCGGGCCGTCCCAAACGGAGGTGTCGCCTTGAGAAACCGCAAGCTCGTCGGAGTCCTGGCGACCGCCGTGGTTGTCGGTCTGGTGGTGGCGGGGCTCTTCGCCGTCGGGTCGCCGGCGACGGCCCGGAAGGCGCGGATCGACCAGGAGCGGCGCAACCGCATCACCCAGCTGCATTACCTTCTGGCCTCGCACGTCCGCGAGGAGGGCTCACTGCCCTCAGACCTGGCGAGCGTGGACGAGGAGGTCCTTCGCCAGCACGGCTTCAGCCAGGACATGCGCAAGGATCCCGAGACCGGCGAGTTCTTCGAGTACCGGCGGATCTCGGAGCGGGAGTACGAGGTATGCGCCGACTTCCTCCTTTCGTCGGACGAGGAGCAGGCGCGGGAGTTCGGCCCCTTCCCGGGAGACGTGTCGCACGAGGCGGGCCGCAACTGCTACGACCGGACGGTCACCGAGGACGAGGTGGAGGCGGCGCCGGGGATCCGGCCCCCACGGCCGGAGGTGGTCCGGCCCCTTCCGAATACCTTGTCACCCAGCCCCGCCGAGACGGGCACCCCGTCCGACGGGGTCTCCCCGAACGGGCGATCATCACCGTGACGCCGTACCTGGCCGAGGGCGTGCGACTGTTCCAGGAGGGTCAGTACTTCCTGTGCCACGAAACCCTGGAGGAGCACTGGGCCGAGGCGCCGGAGGAGGAGCGGAACTTCTACCAGGGCCTCATCCACCTGGCGGTCGGATTCCTGCACTACGAGAAGGGCAACGCCAAAGGGGCGAAGCTGCAGTTCGGCAAGGCGGCAAGCCGGCTGGCGGAGTACCCGCAGACCTACCAACAGGTAGACCTGGGGGCCGTGCGAGGATTTCTGAGCTCCGCCCCGGAAGCCCTGGAAGGCGGCCGGACGCTGTCTCCACCTAAACTGGTGAAGCCGGCCGGATAAGCAACCGGTCCCGGGCGCTTAGCTCAGCGGGAGAGCACTGCCCTTACAAGGCAGGGGTCACTGGTTCGATCCCAGTAGCGCCCACCCTGAAAATGTGCCTAGATCGGGTCCCCACGCGGGAGAGGGGCCATATCTCAGGCCCCTCCACGGCAAACTGCGGCAAATCGGTTTCACTTCGAGCCAGTCATCAGGCCCTCCAGAG
>DATAAN010000140.1:0-8592 GCA_036260105.1 Actinomycetota bacterium | reverse complement strand
GCTCCTCCTCGTCAAGGAGCAAGGCCTCGGATGAGACCCAAAGGGCGGCGTAGGTGGTTCGGTCGGGCGACTCAGCTCTGTCGGGTGACTTCAGCTCTCGGAGTCCCCGGACGACCTACGGTGCCCGTCGAAAGGCTACTTCGAGGGTAGCGACGTCCCCTTCTTGGCTCGCATCTCGGCTGCTTTGGCACGGGACTCCGCCACCCGGGCGTCGGAGCCCTTTGCTAGCTCCTCCTCGTAGACCTTCTGCCGGATGGCGGCGGCCTCTTCGGCCGATACCCCCTTGCCGGCCGGAGCGGCGGCCGGTGCCGCCGGAGCGGGCGCCGGAGCTGCCGCAGGGGCTGCAGCCGCTTCCGCCGCGGCCGGAGGAGCGGCCGGTGCGGGCGCCGATGCCGCGACCGGCGAAGGCGTGGCCAGAGCCTCTTCGGCCCTCATGCGGGCTGCCTTGGCCCTTGCCTCGGCTACGCGGGCGTCGGTTCCTTTGGTCTGCTCGTCGTGCAGGACCGCCTGGTACACCTTCTCGGGGTCCAGCGGCGGCTCGGTCGGCTCCACCGGTGACGCCTTGCCGGGAGGCGGAGCCGCCGGCGTGGGAGACGCAGGTTGGACCGGAGCGGCGGCAGGGGCAGGCGCTGCAGCGGGAGCCGGAGCGGGAGCCGGTGGGGCGGCCACCGCAGCGGCCGGAGCCAGTGAAAGCGCCTGGATGCTGGGCGGCGGGCCGACGGGGTCCGGAGCGGGCGCCTCGCCGGCCGAGCGAAGCGCGGGGACGAGGAACGTCTTGGCAGCCGGGCCCATGCCGAGCAGAACCAGCAGTGCGATCAGAAGCGCCAGGGGCCGGAACAGCTTCTCGGTGGGAGGCGCCTCGGCGGCGACCGCCTCTGCGTCCTCTCCGGTCTCCTCGTCGCCCTGCTCCTCGCCGCTGTCTCCGCCTTCTTCTCCGCCTTCGGGGTCGCTGGCTTCGGAATCGCCGCCCTCAGCCTCCACCTGATCGCCCGGTGGGTTGGTCGCTCCGGCGTCCCCCGGGGCCGGCTCGTTGCCGGCAGCGGCGGGCGCTCCCGCTGCTCCCTCTACGGTGATCGTTCCACGCATGCCGAGCGAGACGTGGAAGGAGCACACGTAGTCGATCGGACCGGCCTGGTTGACCGTAGCGGTCTTGGTCTCACCCGGGTTGATCAGTGGGATGTTGAACGCACCGTTGTTGGCGACTGCGTTGTGGGGTGCGGCGCCGGTGTTGCGGAACTCGATGGTGTCGCCTGCGTTGGCTGTCGCCGTCGCCGGATTGAAGACGTTGTCCTCCGTCTCAATGGTGACTGTAGCGGCCTGCGCCGTGCCCGTTCCCAACACGAGTAGGAACAAGACGGCTAACGGGAGCAGCATTCGGCGCATCGAGCCTCCTTTAGGGGCAGGTCAAAGCAGTCAATTGTCGGATTCTACGGCTCCTCCAATACGGGGAGCGAATCGCAGTAAGGGCTTCAGGCCTGAATCGAGACCGGCGTCCCGGTGGGAGCTAAGTCCTTTAGGCGCAGGATCGACTCGTTGAAAAGCCTGACACAACCGTTGCTGGAGTTTACGCCAACGGAGGACCGGTTGTTGGTCCCGTGGATGGCCAGCTGGCCGATTCCGCCGCCGAAGTTGTAGTGGACCTCGGAGAATCCGGCGATGCTCAGCATGTGGGCGCCATAGGCGCCGCTGGTGTTGGCGAACGGGATCGAGATGTCGACGTAGAACTCACCCTCCGGCGTGGGGGTGCGGGCGGTGCCGACACCGGCCGGAACCTCCAGAAGCAGCTGGTCGCCCCGGAATGCCCGGAGCATGTGATCCGACTTGTCCACCACGATGCGGTTCGGCACCTTCCTGATGCGCACGTCGGAGCCCTTGACCCAGCCGGTGCTGCCGTTCGGACGGATCGGGAGCCTGACCTGGTACCACGAGCCCTCCTCTTTAATGACGGAGAAGATCAGCGGCACACCCTCATGGGTCGGATTGTCGAGCGTCTTGGAAGCGGTCGGTGCGTTAGGGGCCTCGTAGATCGGCACCTTGGGACGGGCGGCGTCGGCAACGAGGTAGTCGGCCGGAGAGGCGCTGAGCGCAGCCGATGCCGGAACCTGGGCATGGCCGATTCCCTTTGCCGCTCCCGCCGCCATGCCCTTGACCGCGGCAACCGCCGACGGAGCGGCGCCTGCCAAAAGGATGGCCACCAGAAACCACCCCACCAAGGTCCTGCGTCCTGCACCCACCGGTCTTACCGTTCCCGAAAGTTGATGACCCGAAATGCCTCGGCGTACTTGATGTCCTGGTCCGCACCCTCGGCGCTTACAGAAGCGATCGTCCTCATACGGTCGGCGAACTCCTCGCCGAACTCCGGCGTCTGGGTGTAGTGGACCGATACCGATTTTATCTTCGTATCGAGGTGCTCCTCGATGTCGACCCAGTAGTTCGGCTGAGGAGTCATTCCGAACAGAGCCGCCTTCAGGTGATGGGGACCGAAGCCTTTGTCGTAAAGATCCTCCCGGTACAGCGGGACGGTTGCGGCGCCCGGGCTGATCGCTGCGCAGAAGGCCTCCCCCACCTTCCGGTGATCGGGGTGGTTCACGTAGGCGCCGGCGAAGAAGTACATGGTGGGGTCGGGGCCGATGACGATGTCAGGCTTGTACCGGCGGATCTCCCGAATGATGTCCCGACGCAGCTCGTGCGAGTCCTCGACCTGGCAGTCCTCGTAGCCGAGGAAGACGACGTCCGAGATTCCGGTGATCTTGGCCGCCTCCAGTTGCTCCTCCCGCCTGGCCGCGATGAGGTCTTCCCGCTTCATCTCCGGGTCGTTGGAACCCATAGCCCCGTTTGTCACCACGCAGAGAACTATCTCTTTGCCTTCCGAAGCCCACCTGATCATGGAGCCGCCGGCCATGAACTCGCCGTCGTCGGGGTGAGCAAAGAAGACGAGCGCTTTGTTGAAGTCCAGGTCCGTCAAGGGGCGACCCTCCCAAATTCCTCGAATGCCTTGTGGGTGCACGGCATCAGCGCCGCAAAGAACTTCTCGACCGCATCGCCGTACTGCCTGATCTCCCACATAGCCGCCTCCGCGTTTCTGAGAGAGATGAAGTTCATGAGGGCTCTGGCGTTTACCGTCCAGTAGAACTCTGTGTACAGGCCGACCGGTAGGACGAAACGGGCCAGTTCTCGGGCCACACCCATCTCCAGCATACTCTGGTAGGTATCCCAAGCCTGCCGGTAGGAAGCGTCCATCATGCTCCTCGCCCGCTCCGCCGTTTCGGCGTCCACAGGCACAAACGTGTAGGCGCCGGGCTTGCCGGTTTGGGTCCGAACCTGCTCGGGCGCCGGCACGTAAAAGGAGTCGATGGCTTGCGAGTAGCGAAGGCTGTGCTCGTTGAAGCTGCTCCACCGGTGCCGCATCCACTCGCGCCCCACCGCGATGGGGCATTTCACGTGAAAGCGGAACAGGTTGTGCTCGAAAGGCGAGGCGTGCTTCTCCCGCATGAGGAAGCGGATGAGCTTCTCATCCCGGTCGTCCATCTCCTCTTTGATCTGGAGGAAGGAAACCCGTGCTCCGTTGACCACTGAAAGGTCGGTCGCTTCCGCCGCATCTAGCCGAACGAACCCGTGATCCAGTACGTCGATCCTCTCCCCTACGCCCGGCAATTGTGAGCTCCTCAGATAAATGTGGTTGCTTGTGTTACAAGTACAGCCCAGACTGGAGGCGCCTTGTCAGTGAAACGCCAACTAATCCTACTTGGGGTTTTAGCGGTAGTAGCCGTCGCCGTGAACGTGGCCGCGGCCATTGTGCCGCGCTCGGAGGAGGCCCCCGCCGGGCCGGCGAAAATCACCGAGCCCGTCGTCGCACAGCCGGAAGCTGCGGAAGCCATACCTCTCGACGTGGTCGACGACGTGCCGCCCCGCCGTGAGCCTCCGGCCAAGCCGTCTCCGAGCCCCAGCGTGAGCCCGGCTATTCAGGACGGGTTGCTTCGGGTGGGCTCCCGGGGTCCCGAGGTGCAGGCTCTGGAGCAGCGTCTGGCCGATCTCAAGTACATGGTCGGAAAGGTGGACGGCGTCTTCGACAACAACACACGGCACGGCCTGATCGCCTTCCAGAAGGTGGAGGGCCTGAGCCGCAGCGGAATAGGCGACGGCGCCACCATGGGACGGCTGCCCACCGCCACAACGCCGGCGCCGAAGTACTCGGCTCCGGCCAACCACCTCGAGGTCGATATCCCTAAGCAGACGGTTTATGTCGTGAGAGGTGGTGCTGTGACCGCCATCCTGCCCACATCGACCGGGTCGAACAAGAACTTCACGAACGGAGGCTGGACCCGGCGGGCCATCACGCCCAACGGCCGCTTTACCGTCAGCCGCAAGATCAACGGGATGCGGATCTCACCGCTGGGTGAGCTGTACAAACCCAGTTACTTCAACGGCGGAATTGCCTTCCACGGCAACGGATCGGTTCCGACCTATCCCGCATCGCACGGGTGCGTGCGCCTGCCGATGGGGTTCGCCGACTGGTTCTTCAACGAGGCGGCGCCTATCGGTCAGGTCGTGTTCGTCCACGGGGGTCCCACAGGACCGAACCCCCAGCCGACAATTGAGGACGCTCCAGCCCCGGCGGGAATGATCCCGACCGAGCCGGTGATCCCGCCGGATCCGGCTGCGCCACCGCCGCCGGCTCCTGCTCCCGTACCTCCGGCCAACCCGCCGGCTCCCCCGGTGCAGCCGCCCCCTCCGCCCACTCCGGAGGAGCCTCCTTCGCCACTCCCCACAGAAGGTAACAAGGCCCTGGAGATGCTCAACCGCCCTTAAGGGGCACAGCGAGTCGAGGCTAGACGCCCTCCAGGAACAGATACATGTTGCCGATGTGCGGCTCCAGCTTGCTCTGGAGCGCCGACACCAGCTGGCGCAGATGCACCAGGTCGTGGACCGCCCAGTAGTGGATCAGCTGGCCTGCTTTGATGGTCCCGGCCTCATCGTGCTCCCCCTCCCGGTCGTAGTCCGACGGGTCGATGGAGCTCAGCCACTCCACGTCCTCGGCTCTTAGCCCCTCCAGCTCGGTCAGCAGATCCTCGACCGTCCGGGTGGCGTAGCCGCCCTCGTGGAGGCGGGCCGGCGGGTCGATCGACCGGATGAACGGACGGTTCTCATTCAGGATCCGGCCGATACGGTCGCGAAAGGCGATACCCTCCACGTCGATCAGGTGCTCCAGCACCTGGCGGGCACCCCACTCTCCCGTAGCCGAGCCCTCGATCGACTCCGGCGATGCGTGGGCCAGTAGGGCGCGGACCACGGCGGGCGTGTGGCCGATTACCGCGATTGCGTCTCGAACTGAGGTGGGGGGACCGCTTGCCTCTGCCGCCATCGAAGGCGATTCGGCAGGTTGCTGCTAGAGCCCCGGGCCGGGCAGCGGCGGAGGAGATGACGGCGGCAGCACCGGCGCGGCGGATTGCGCCTCGCTGGCTGCGATCTGCTCGTTGATCTCCTGCATCACGGCCTGCAGCTGCTCGCCGACGAGCTCGTCCTTGGCCAGCAGCTCGTCCCGGATGCGCTCGACCGCGAAGCGCCGCTTCTCCAGGATCTCCCGCACGTCCTGCTTGCAGCGGTGCAGGAGCTCGTTGACCTCCCGCCGGACGTCGGGGTCCTTCAACATCGCCTCGGTGCTGTTGCTGAACTGCGTCGGGTAGAGGACGTCGTAGGAGAACAGGCGGTTGCCCATGCCCCAGGTGCCGACGTAGTTCAGCGCCCAGGCGGTGACATTGCGCAGGTCCGAGCTCGTGCCGGAGGTCGTGGTGCCGAACCACATCTCCTCGGCAACCAGGCCGGCCAGAGACACCCGGATGCGGTTGAGGACCTCTTCTTTGGTGGTGCCGAACCGCTCGTCCCGGTCGACCGAGTAGACCATTCCGAGGGCAGACTCACGCTTGATGATCGTGATGATCTGGATCTGCATGTCCTCTTTCATGAGCTCGTGGTTCACGACGGCGTGGCCGGCTTCGTGGACCGCGGTCATGAGCTTCTCCCGCTCGGTGTAGGTGACGGCCTGCTTGAGCCCGATGTCGTCGATCATCTTGGCGGCCCAGATGTCGTCCCAGGTCAGGGCGTCGCGGCCGTCCTGAAGGGCGACGATCAGGCCCTCGTTGATGATGTTCTTGATGCGGGCAGGCGAGTAGTAGATGGTCGCCTGGGCGAAGCGGTCGAGGTCGATCTCCTCGTGCTTGACCTTTTCCAGGTAGTACCGGATGACATCCTTTCGGCCCTCCTTGTCCGGCAGGCCGATATGGATCTTCCGGTCGAACCGGCCCGGGCGCAGAAGCGCCGGATCGAGGTCGTTGGCGCGGTTGGTGGCGCCGATGACGAGGATGTTGTGCTGCGGAATCTTTGGCTTGAGGCCGAACATGCGCCTGATGTGGCGCTTGAGCCCCCGGGGCATGATCATGCCGTCCATCTGGATGAGGAGCTCGTTGATGGCGCCCGCTCCGGAGCCGCCGCCCATGCCGCCCATGATGAGGCGGTTGATCATGGTTCCCCGGCGTGGCTCCGCGTTCGCCTCGGATGCCATGGCCATGCCGCCGCCGCGGGAGCCTATGGCGTCGATCTCGTCGATGAAGATCACGCAGCCGTCGTACAACCGGGAGAACTTCTTCGCCTTTCGGAACAGCATTGCGATCTGCATGATGCCGGCGCCCATGATGGCGTTGGTGAAGCCGCTGGCCGGTGCGTAGATGAAGGGCACACCGACCTGGCCGGCAACCGCCTTGGCCATGAGGGTCTTACCGGTTCCCGGAGGGCCCTCGAACAGGAGGCCGTGGGGCGGGTACCCGCCGATCTTCTTGAACTCCCGGAATCCTCGGAAGAGCTTGACGACCTCCTGGACCGACTCGACGACCGGCTTCTGGCCCCGAACGTCATCGAAGGTTGTCTCGTACTCCTTGGGATAGATGACGTACTTGCGGCCCCTGGATAGGAACCACATCATGCCGACCAGCTGGAGGACTATGAACATGAACAGCTGGAGGGCGAAGAAGATGCCCGACCCGAGGCGGGTGATGACGTCTATGGGACCGCACTCCCGAACACCGGTGAGCGGGTCGCCACAGGTGCCGTAAAGCTGCATCGTCCACGAGATGATCGTGTACACCACGACCACCGTCAGGATCTTGGGGGCCCAGTACTTCAGCTTGTTGCGGAAAACCATGAGCAAAGTCCCTCTGAGTCGGCATTCCAGTATAGGGGGCGGTCGTTTTGAATCCGTCCGCCCGATAACCGGTATTACAAGCTAGGTCCGGGCTCCAGGTTTATGGGTGACAGGTCGGCGGCATCGAACGTAGGAAAGACGAACCCGCACTCGTCGAACAGGGCGGCGATCCGCTGGGTGTCCCAGCCCTGCCGGCGCAGCGAGAGAAGAAGGTTGATGGGCGCGAAGTCCCGGCCGCAGTAGGGGCAGTAGACCCAGTCCCCGGGCTGCTCGCCCAGGCGGCATCCGCAGTACAGGCAGATGTCCGGCCCCTCGATGCGGTCCTCAGGGTAGGACTCGTAGCCGTCGAGGAAGCCCCGGGCGTAGTCCCAGCTGACGTACTCGTCGGGGTTCGGCTCCCAGGCCGGCTCGTGGACCGGCGTGGTGCCGTTGTCGAGGATCTGCTGCAGGTTGCCGGCGAGGAGGTCCCAGCCGAGGTAGTGGTCCTCGTCACAGTCGGGACAGAACACGACGACGCCACGGATTCCCCGGGAGGCCAGGACCGCTTTCAGGGTCCGGACGTCGACGAGGTCCTGGCTCAGCGCATCCCTTTCGGCCGCGTCGATGGGCCCGAACTCGTCCGGTCCGAAGTTCGGGTCGTCGTTATGCTCTTCCGAAGGCATAGCTTCATTATTGTACTTGTGGGTGACAGGCAATTTTAAGGAGGCCCTTTTGGAGATTCGCATCGGCGTCGTGGACTCACCCAAAGAGATCACCCTCGAGGTAAAGGAGGGGGTCGAAGAGCTGATCAAGCGGGTGGACGACGCCCTGACCGGCGACATCTCCATTCTCTGGCTCCAGGACGAGAAGGAGAAGCGGGTGGGAGTTCCCTCCAACAAGGTTGCCTATGTCGAAATCGACCCGGAAAGTGCGCCAAGGTCCGTAGGCTTTAGGAAATAATCCGGCGTATGCCCCGGCCCCCGGAAAACTACGCGTCTCTGCTCAGATCCCGCCGTGGCTACCTGGGCATCAACGGGGCGGAGGGGGCCAGCGACGTCCTTCCCGTCTGTTTTACCTGGGCGGGCGACACCATCTGGATCGTCGTCGATCCCCGAGTGGCCGGGACCTTTCTAGAGCGCCACCGGACCAACGGCGGCCCAAAGGTCCCTTTCATGGTCGACCGATGGGACGAAGACTGGTACAAGCTCCAATGGCTGGTCGCCAAGGGCGACGTCACGGTGCTGGAGCCCGGCGAGGAGGAGGACGGAGCCCTCGAAGCGCTGGAGTCCAAGTACCCGCAGTACCTCCAGCACCCGATTCAGGAGGTGACGATTGTCCGCTTGGACGTCGAAGAGTGGGTCGGCTGGGACGCGCTGGGCGAAGAGGACCTGACTTAACCTCGAGGGGCCGTCAGACCC
>DATAAN010000139.1:0-5162 GCA_036260105.1 Actinomycetota bacterium | reverse complement strand
TCGATATTGCGGTCGGCCTGGCGCACGAGGTGCTGCCGGGCACTGTGGGGGCCGGCGTGACGCTGATCCGTGAGGGCAAGAAGCTGTCCGCCGCCTATTCCGACGACGTGGTGCAGAAGGCCGACGCCCTCCAGTACCAGCTCGACGAGGGGCCATGCCTCTCCGCATGGGCGGAGAGCTCCTCCTTCCGGATCGACGATATGCGCACCGAGACCCGCTGGCCCCGCTGGACGCGGGCTGCCGCCGAGCTGGGAATGCGCAGCACCGTCAGCGTGCCGTTGTTCGGCGGCGGGCTACCGCTGGGGGCAGTCAAGGCATACTCGATGGAGCTTGCGGCGTACGACGAGACTTCCGAGGCGGTGCTCTCGAAGTTCGCCGTCCAGGCAGGTATCGTGCTGGGCAACGTCCTTGCCGCTGAAGAAGCCGAGCGGCTGAGCGATAGCCTGAAGGAAGCTCTGGGATCGCGTCAGGTGATCGCGCTGGCAATGGGAGTGCTGATGGAACGTTACGCAGTCGGCGAAGCCGAGGCGTTCACCCTTCTCAGAAAGGCTGCAGCGGAGAAGGGGCTGGGCGTGAGGGCCATGTCCGAACATATTGTAAAAAACGGTCGACGGTCGCAGTCCCGAAGCGACCGCTTAGAAGGGTGATGGCCGAACGCCCCGACGCCGGCGTGCTGGAAAAGGCCCGCCGAGATGCCGGTTTATCGCTCGACGAGCTCTGGCTCCGTTATTTCGAGCTGACCGGACAGGCATCCCTGCTGGAGCTGGAGGCATATCTGCGGGGAGCTCTCATCCCGGACCGTCTGCAGCACGACCTGATCGCTCAGGCTCTGAACGAGAGGTTTCTCGAGCTCGGCATGGACCACCCGGTGCCCTACCACCAGACCGTCGAGTAACCGACCGCTAATCCTTCCTCACGGCGACGATCGCCGAGCACTCCTCCATCTCGTTTGACGCGCCGCCCTGCGCCGGCCGGCGGCGCCACGGCAGGCGGCCCCTGGGAGGCGGGGGGGGAGCGGACTGAGACCGGAGCGTCACCCGGTGCATCGCCCGGGTGACCGATGTCACCTCGTACCCCAGAACGCCGAGCATGTTCGTCAGGCACGTCTCGCTAAGCACCCACCAGCCGAAGTACGCCTCGACCGCCTTGGGGTCGGCGTCGGGAGTGGGCAGGAAGACGGCGTGTGGCGAGTCGCCCTGCGGGCACTGCTGCGTGACGACGATTGTGTCGGGGAGGAGGCGCGACACGCTGTGAAGCGCCTGGAAGGGGTCTCTCAGGTGCGGCAGGATCATGCCGAGGACGGCGATGTCGAACCTGCCGAGACCCTCCGGCAGACCGCTGTACAGGTCGCCGTAGAAAACCTTCGCCCTGGACTCCATGCGCTTGTGCGCGAACCAGTAGCTGTACCTGACCGCCTGGTTCATGAAGTCGGTGGACTCGGCGATACGTTCGGTCTCGAATCTGGGATCTCGGTAGGGCACGACGTTCCAGTGCTGAGGCTCGGCCATGTCGAACGACACGACCTCGGCGCCCCGCGCCTCCATGGCGAAGGTGAGGAACCCGCTGGCGGTGCCGACGTCCAGCACGCGCTTGCCCTTGAAGTCGAGCCGGCCCAGGTAGTCGTCGACCGTGTCACGCAGGTCCCACCCGCTGCCCACCTCGCCGATCCCTGGGAGGTCCATGTGGTGGTAGAAGTGGCACACCTCCATGGGGATGTCGAAGTCGGGCGGCTCGGCGTAGGGCACCGTCTCGGTGGGCGGCGATGTCGCCTGCCCGGTTTCGGCGTTCTGGGTCAACGGCTGTCCAGGTAGCGCTTGACCAGCAGGATACCGACGAAGGCGACGAACGCGACGGTCACGACCTTGACCGCGGCCGACTTCACCTCGTCGACCTTGTCCTTGACGTTCTCCGTCTCCTCCTTGACCAGCTCGGCGCTCTCCTTGACCTGGTCGGCCAGGGCATCGACCTTCTCGGCCAGCGAGAGGCGGGCCTGCTTGATCTCGAGCTCTATCTCCTCGGGCGTTTTGCCCATTTCACGCTCTCCTTGAAGGTCCTGAGGGTGATCTTGACCGATTTGACGGTCTTCTCCGGGACGAAGGTGCCTTCGAGCTTGCTCTTGGCGAAGAAGAAGACCGCCCCCGATCCGCCGGCGATGAGCAGCGTGACCACCAGGGCGGCGAGCCAGCGCGGCATGAAGACGTCGAAGATCTCGAAGACCGTCATCAGCAGGAAGGGAACGACCATGAGCGCCAGGACCACGCCTAGCGCCCCGAGCCCAAGCGCCACCATCTTCGGGCGCGCGATCTCCACGATCTCCTGCTTGGCGAGCTCGATCTCCAGGCGGATGAGCTTGGAGAGGTCCTGAGTGATGCCGGCGAGCAGCTCGCCGGCCGTCTGGACGTTGCCCGAGATCTCCTGAAAGGACTCTTGGAGCGACTCCGAGAAATCCTCTGGGGGACCGGCCGGGTCGCGAACCCTCATTGCGGGACGAAGGTTTTAGGCTCGGGGCACTTTGTTGGCCGAGATGCACGAGGTGCATACCCGGAGCTTGCGGGGCGTGCCCGCAACGACCGTGCGAACGGTCTGGATGTTCGGGGTCCAGCGGCGGTTGGTCCGCCGGTGCGAGTGGCTGATGGACTTGCCGAACACCGGCGACTTGCCGCAAACGTCACAAACCTTGGACAAGGGTAACTCCCTCGATTCTTGTCGGTAGCACTCAACATTAATTGAAAACGCCCGACCTTGTCGCCGGGGCGCGGCACAATAGGGCCATGGAAGGGCCCCTGCTGCTGTACGCCCCGCCGCACCTGCGGCTGCCGGTAACCCGGTTGCGGGGCATCGGCGAGTCGCAGGCCAGATCGCTTGCCGAATCCAAGTTTGCCATCACCACGGTTCAGGACCTGCTGCAGCACTACCCCCGCCGGCACCTGGACTTCTCCGAGTCCAAGCCCATCGAGAAGGCCCGGGTCGGGGACGAGCTGACAATTCTGGGCGAGATCCGCCGGGTTCAGAACGTGCAGCCGGTCCGCGGCCGCAAGCTGCCCTTCAAGGCGGCGGTGTACGACGGGACCGCCCACATCTGGCTCGTGTTCTTCAACCAGAACTGGCGGTCGAGGTACCTGAAGGTCGGCACCTACGTCTCGGCGCAGGGCAAGGTCACCTCCTTCCGGGGCGTCCGGCAGATGAACTCGCCCTTCGTCGACGTGATCACCGAGGTAGGGGAGACCATCAAGATCGTCCCGGTCTACCCGGCGACGGCGGACGTGCCCACGAACAAGCTGCGTGCCTGGATCCACGACGCGCTGGCACGGTATCCGCTGGCGGACCCGGTACCGCAGGCCATGCTCGACCGCCACGGGCTGGTTGACCGGACGACCGCCATCTCGGAGTACCACTTCCCACCCGCCATGCCTCGCAAGTTCGTCGCCCGCAAGCGCCTGGTGTTCGACGAGCTGTTCACCCTTCAGTGCGGCCTCGCCTACCGCAAAAACCGTATCGAGGCTCAGACCATCGGCATCAGCCACAAGGTTGAGGCTGACCTTGCCGACCGGTTTATCGCCAGCCTGCCTTTCGAGGTGACCGAGGCGCAGCGGCGGTCGATGGCCGAGATCCGGGCCGACATGGGCCGCACCGTGCCGATGCACCGCCTGCTGCAGGGAGAGGTCGGCTCGGGCAAGACCGTCGTGGCCCTCTACGCCGCGCTGCTGGCCGTCCAGGGCGGGTACCAGGCGGCGGTGATGGCCCCCACCGAGGTGCTCGCCAACCAGCACTTCCTCACCCTGAGCGCCCTGCTCGAGCCGCTGTTCGGAGCGGCCCCGAAGCGCAAGCCGAAACCGGCGCAGATGGACCTGTTCGGGGAGGCGGAGCCGGAGGCGGCACCGGTCGCCGACTACGAGAACTCTGGCGCGGTGGTCCTGCTGACCGGCAGCGTCGGGGCCGCCAAGCGCCGGGAGGCGCTCAAGCGCATCTCCGACGGGTCTGCCGGCATCGTCGTCGGCACGCACGCACTCATCCAGGAAGGGGTCGAGTTCGCCAACCTGGGCATGGTGGTCGTGGACGAGCAGCACCGGTTCGGCGTCCGCCAGCGGGTGGCGTTGAAGGAGAAGACCGAGGGGAGGGCCAGCCCGGACGTGCTGATCATGACCGCCACACCCATCCCCCGGACACTGGCTTTCACCCTCTACGGCGACCTGGACGTCAGCGTTCTGGACGAGCTGCCGAGGGGCCGGCGTCCGGTGAAAACCCGCGTAGTGCTGGAGTCGGAGAGGCAGTCGGCCTACGACCTGGTGCGCTCGGAGGCGCGGGCGGGACGTCAGGCCTACGTGATCACTCCACTGGTGGACGAGTCGGAGAAGCTCGCCGTCAAGTCGGCCGAGGCCGAGGCTCAGAGGCTGGCGACCGAGGTGTTCCCCGACCTGACGGTCGGCATGATGCACGGCCGGATGAAGGCCGGCGCCAAGGAGGACGTCATGTCGAGGTTCCGCCGCGGCGACATCGACGTGCTGATCTCGACCACCGTGGTCGAGGTCGGCGTCGACGTGCCGAACGCCACCGTCATGCTCATCGAGGACGCCGACCGGTTCGGCCTCAGCCAGCTCCACCAGCTGCGGGGGCGCATCGGCCGGGGGCAGCACGCCTCGACGTGCCTGCTTCTGTCGAGAGTCGTCGGGGACCCGGAGGCGGATCAGAAGACCGTGGAGCGGCTGAAGGCCGTGGCCTCCACGAACGACGGCTTCGAGCTGGCGAACAAGGACCTGGAGCTCAGGGGGACCGGCACCATCCTCGGGGAGAAGCAGTCGGGTTGGACCGACCTCAGGCTGACGGACCTGCTGCGAGACCTGGGGCTGCTGAAGGCGGCGCGCGAGGAGGCGTTCGACCTCATCGCCGAGGACCCGGACCTGCTCCGGCATCCCGAGATCCGGCTGGAGATGGAGGGGCGCTTCGCCGACCGGCTGGACTGGCTGCTCCGGTCCTAGGTGAGGGTCATCGCCGGGTCCGCCCGAGGCCGGAAGCTCAAGTCCGTCGACAGTCTCGGCGTGCGGCCGACGACCGACCGGCTCAAGGAGTCTTTGTTCTCCACGTTGGGGCCGGGCATACGGGACAAGCGGGTGCTGGACCTGTTCGCCGGATCCGGCGGCCTTGGCATCGAGGCTCTTTCCAGG
>DATAAN010000138.1:0-7193 GCA_036260105.1 Actinomycetota bacterium | reverse complement strand
CCTGGTACCGCTGGTGAGCGGCGCCGACGCAGTGGTTCACCTGGCGTGGGCCATCCAGCCCTCCCGTGATCTCGAGGTGCTCCGTGCGACGAACGTCACCGGCAGCCGGCGCGTCTTCGACGCAGTCGACCGCGCCGGGGTGCCGAACCTGGTCTACGCCTCCTCCATCGGCGCCTACTCGCCCGGGCCCAAGGACCGCAAGGTCAAAGAGGACTGGCCCACCAACGGCATCCCGACCAGCTTCTACTCCCGCCACAAGGCCGAGGTGGAGCGGCTGCTGGACGACCTGGAGGCTCGCGCCCCGCACATCCGGGTGGTCCGCCTCCGTAAGGCCGTGATCCTCAAGGCGGAGGCCGCCTGCGGCATACGTCGCCTTTTTCTCGGGCCCTTCATCCCGACCACCCTCGCGAAGCCGAGCCGCATTCCAGCGCTGCCGCACATCAAGGGAATCCGTACGCAGTTCGTTCACTCGTACGATGTCGGGGAGGCCTACCGGCTGGCCCTTGTAAAAGACGTTCGAGGCCCGTTCAACGTGGCGGCCGACCCGGTCCTTGACTTCAAGACCATCGCCAAGCTCCTGGACGCCCGACCGGTCACCGTGCCCCGCTGGCTTGCGAGGGGCGCTACCGACATCACCTGGCGCCTTCACCTTCAGCCCAGCCCGGTGGGGTGGTTCGACATGGCGGCCCAGACCCCGCTTCTCGACAGCACCCGGGCGCGGGAGGAGCTCGGCTGGACCCCCCGGCACTCTTCTGTGGACGCCCTCTTGGACTTCCTCGACGGCCTTCACAACCACAACTGCCTGCCTACTCCGCCTCTTGCCAGAGGAACTGGTGGACCATTCCGGCTAAGGGAAATCCTGAGCGGCGTGGGAGCCCGGCAGGCCACCGGCCACTAAAGCCGCCCGCTACATCTATAGCTCCGGTTCTCCCATACACTTGCAGAGTCGGCGAGGCGCCTCGGCCGGCAATGCCCCTCCCCGGTAGAAGCCCGGAGACAGCTGGGCGCTAGCGGGTCAAAGCTCAATAGCCGGCGGGAGCAACCTTGAACTTCGACATATCTACCGAGCACGTCGCCGGTTGGAGCATCGTGAAGGTGAGCGGTGAACTTGACATGGCCACTGCCGGCACGCTGCAGCAGCAGCTGTCCACCCAGTTCCAAATCGACGGACATAGAGTGGCTGTGGATCTTGCGGGCCTCTCGTTCCTGGACTCGTCCGGCCTTGGGGTCCTTCTCAGCGGGCTGAAGACCTCCATGGCCGGGGACGGAGCGTTCGCGCTCCTCTCCCCCGGCCCTCCGGCACTGCGAGTTTTCGAGGCAGCGGGCGTCCTTCGATTCCTTCCGATCTACTCCTCGCTCGACGACCTTCCGGAGTCCGGCTCAGGCAGCTTCTGAGGTCTGCCGGGTCCACTCCCCGGGCGCTGGCTCCCGATTAACCCTCCACCGGCGCGGGTACCGAATGTCGCAAAAGGAGGGTGCAAGTGGAAACCCAAATCCGAGTGGTTGTCGTAGGCATCACAGTGGCAACTTTGGTGTTTCTCTTTCGGGCTCTTCGCCGGAGCATCGACGAGGAGAAGCGTAAAGGCGAGACCGTCTGGAAGGGCTTCGGCCTGTCACTGAGCCTGCTGGTGATGTTCCTGGTGGTCTGGGTCGGACATGGACTGGCGGAGTGGCAGGAGTACAAATCCGAGCAGGAGGCACACGGACAGCCGGCCGAGGCTTCCGGCTACCTCGACACCTTCATGAAGGCGACGCTCGAGAACTGGCAATCGGAGTTCCTTCAGGTATTTGCCTTCGTAGTCCTTGCGGGCCTCTACATCCATAGGGGAAGCGCGGAGTCAAAGGACGGCGAGGAAGAGATCAAGCAGATGCTGAAACGCATCGAGAAAAAGCTCGACGCCGCGGAGCAGGCCCCCAGCAAGACCTAGAGTTGCCGGCCCTCGGCCGGCCGAGGAGTGCCGCAACCGGCCGGCCGAGGCGCCGGGACAACCGCTCGGGAATCTCGGACGTCCAGGTGCGCGACCTGCCGGCCCCTCAGGCTTTCTGCTTCTCCGGCAGCCGTTCCAAAGCGGCCAGCACCTCGTCCACTGTGATGGCCAGCAGGCCGCGATCCGGCTCGGCCCCCAGCGGATCGCCAACCGAACCGTGCCACAGCGCCTGGTGCCACGGGCGGTCCGGCGGGGGGCCCCACCTCTGCGGTGACGTGGGGCCGAAGAGGACGACCGACGGAGTGCGCGTAGCCGTCGCCAGATGGGCGACGCCGGTGTCCGCGCACAGCACCCTCCCGGCTCGGGCGACGACCGCGGCCAGCGACACCAGATCGGTCCTGCCGGCCAGCACGTCGCCGGACGGCAGGCCCGCCAGAGCCGCCAGGCGCTCGGCCAGGTCACGCTCCTCCGGCCCACCGGTCACCACCACCCTCCGGCCCTGCGAAACCTCCGACGCCGCCACCTCCGCCCACCGCTCGACCGGCCACCGGCGCGCCCCGTAGGCGGCGCCGGGATGCACGACGGTTGCTCCCTCCACCTCCGGTGCGGCGGGAACGTCGGAAAGGTCCAGCTCCAGGCGAGTGGGGTCGCAGGGGACGCTGCACTCGTTCAGGAGCCGTGCCCATCGGTGGACCTCGTGCTCATGCGGCCGCCACTCGGGCATGCCGGCCGTCTCCGCCACCTCGGCGTTGGCGAACGACACCAGACGGTCCGGGTCGAGCTCGAGCAGGATACGGGTGCTCTGCGGACCCTTGCCGTGGAGGTTCACCGCCACCTCGGGTGACCTGATCCGACCCGCCAGCCGCTCCAGCGGACGGCTGGCGAGGACCTCGTCGACCGATCCGGTGAGCCTTGCCAGGGGCTCCAGGGCGGGAGGGGCCGCCAGCACGATGCGATGGCCGGGAAAGGCGTTTCGCACCGCCCGGTAGGACGGGACACCCGTGAGGAAGTCCCCGAGCCCGAGTGCCCGGAGTATCAGAACCACCCGACGGCTTACGGCCAGGACGACTCCATGGACGGCGTGATGATCATCTCGCGCACCTCGCATCCCGGAGGCTGGCGAAGGGCGAAGACCACGGCCGCTGCGACGTCCTGCGGCCGGTTCAGCTTGGCGTCGGCCGGCGGCTTGTACTTTTCGTCCCGGTCGTCGAAGAAAGCGGTGTGCATGCCGCCCGGGATCAGAAGGGTCACGCCGACCCGTCCCGCCATCTCCACTGCCAGCGCCCGCGAGAAGCCGACGACGCCGAACTTGCTGGCGCAGTAGGCCGTGGCGTCGCTGAGCGCCCGGAGGCCAAGCGTTGAAGCGACCGTTACCACCTTGCCGTTGCGGTCCTGCAGGTGCGGCAGCGCCGCCCGCACAACGGCAGCCGTCCCTATCAGGTTGACCTTGATCACCCGCTCCCACATGTCGGCCGGCACGTCCAAGAGCATGCCGCAGGCGTCGGTCCCAGCTGCGGTCACCACCGCGTCGATTCCCCCGTGCTCCGCCGCCACCGCGGCAACCGCCTCCTCTACGTTGGCAGTCTCCGAGATGTCGGCGATCTTGTACGGAATGTCGAGCTCCGGCTGCCTCAGGTCCAGGCACACGGGCGTGCCGCCCGCTTCCAGGACCGCCTGTGCCACCGCTGCCCCCAGGCCCGAAGCGGCCCCCGTCACGAGCACTGTTCCCAACCGGTCATCCAAGTCGCATTCCCTCCCTCACCAGAGCAGTCGTGGACCTTCCTTTGAGATACGGCAGCGTTACCGCCTGACCTCCCCAGCGAGCCAGCGCCTTGGCCTCGGGTAGGTCCGCGACCGAGTAGTCGGCCCCCTTGGCGAATATCGCCGGCCGGAGCATCTCCAGCAGCTGCACCGGCGTGTCCTGGTCGAAGATCGCCACCGCATCCACCGCACTCAACGCCTCGAGCACACGGCGGCGGTCCTGCTCGCTGACCAGCGGGCGGTTGGGACCCTTGAGGCGCCGGACCGACGCGTCCGAGTTGAGGCAGACGATGAGGCAGTCACCCAGCGCCCTCGCTTGCTCCAGCAGGCTGACATGGCCGGCGTGCAGCAGGTCGAAGCAACCGCCCGTGGCCACGACCGTCCCGCCCTCGGCATTGACCTTGCGCGCAAGCTCGAAGGCGTCCAGCGGCCGCGCCCCGCGTTGACGGCGGGCGTGGGGCGAGCATGCCGTGCCGGCCCCGCCTGCTGCGACGAATTGCGAAGCGGACCTAACTGCCTCGGACACCGCCTCGGCGACCGAGCCGCCGCCGGCCAGCGTCAGAGCCGCCGCCGAAGCGAAACGGTCTCCGGCGCCGCAGGGGTCGCCCGAGACGACCGGCTCGGCCGGTACCGCCAAGGGGCTGCCGCTCTCGTCGACCAGCAGGGCGCCTCGCCGGCCGAGCGTCACCGCCACCGCCCGGACGCCCCAGCGGCCAACGAGCTCCTGAGCCCGCTTGACCACCGCGCTCAACGACTTCCCGGCGATCTCGGGGACCCGGCGGGCGGCCTCGTCGGTGTTCGGCGTGGCCAGCGTGATGCCCGGCACCGGATCCGGCCCGAGCGGGTGCGGATCCCAGACGACCGGTAGCCTACGCCCCCTGCCGGCCAGGGCGTCCCGGATCCAGCCGGCGGCCGCCATGCCTCGTCCGTAGTCGGAGACGAGCACGGCGTCGGATTCGTTGAACCGCTTCTCGAGGTCGCACCGCCGGGTCCCTATCTGCGATCCGGGGCCGCATCCGCGGTCGAGGCGCAGCAGCGGACCGGTGTCGCTGCGAATCCTTATCTTCTCGGGAGTCGGTCCTGCGAGGCCAAGGTCGAGGACCTCGATCCCCTCCCCGGCGAGCATGCCGCGCAGCTCGTTGCCACCCGAGTCCGGTGAGAGGGCAGTCAAGAAGGTCACGCGGGCGCCGTCCCGGGCAGCGAGGAGGGCCGCCAGGCCGGCTCCGCCCGGCCGCATGCTCTCCACCGGCTCGGTCACGACCGGCACGGGAGCGTCGGGCGCCAGCCGCGTGACCGTTCCGGCGAGGTCCCGGTCCAGAAGGCAGTCCCCGATCACCAGCAGCCGCCGGCTCAATGGTCGGCCTCCACCGACTCCAGCGGTGACGAGACACCCAGCCGGCAGTCGAGAGCGGCGCACAGCAGGTGGATCAGGATGAGATGTGCTTCCTGAACCGTGGCGGTCGAAGTGCTGTCCACGCAGATGCAGTCGTCGCAGATGTCCGCCAGTGGATTGGGCCTCCGGCCGGTGAGCGCCCACGTCTTTATCGACATCTTCCGGGCCTGCCGGGCGGCGGCGAGAACGTTGGGGCTGGCGCCCGAGGTGCTTATCGTCACCAGGATGTCTCCGGGACGGCCGTGCGCCCTGACCTGGCGGGCGAACATCTCCTCAACACCGTAGTCGTTGCACAGAGCGGTCAGGCATGCGGTGTCGGGCAGCAGCGCCAGTGCACTGAGGGCCGGCCGGTCGTCCCGGAAGCGGCCGACCAGCTCGGCAGCCAGGTGCTGGGCCTCGGAAGCGCTCCCCCCGTTGCCCACTGCCAGCAGCTTTCCGCCCGCCTCCAGCGCGGCGCAGAGATCCTGAGCCCACTCATCGACCCGCTCGATCTCGCCGGAGAGCTGGCGGAGGGCCTGGCGTAGCGCAGCCAGATGCAGCCTCCCGGTTGGCAGGACGTTGCCCGGCTTCATGGCATCACGCTCCTTTTCGCAGAGGTCTGGACGCCCAACACGTTTCGGTACACCTGGAGCGTGGCCTGGGCGATGAGCGGCCAGCCGTACTTTGATTCGGCCCGCTGCCGGCCCTGCGCTCCGAGCCGGCAGCGCAGGGCCTCGTCGGCCGCCAGGAGGCGGAGTGCCTCTGCCAGGGGACGGGGACTGCGGGGCGGCACGTGGAGGCCCGTGATCCCGTGGACGACCGAGTCGATCATGCCTCCGACTGCGCTCACAACGAGCGGCCGGCCGCACGCCATGGCCTCCAGCGGGACGATGCCAAACGGCTCGTACCAAGGTACGGAGACGACGACGTCGGCTGATCGCAGCAGCGGCGGTACCGCTGCCCGGGCGATCCGCCCCCGGAACGCCACCCGGTCCGCCACGCCGCTCTCTGCGGCGACCCGCCGGAGACGCTGCACCTCCGGATCGGCGTCGAGCTCTCCCGCCGGGGGCCCACCGGCGATGACGAGCTCGGCTTCGGGCAGCTCGGCCAGAGCGGTGATCGCGTCGGCGATGCCCTTGCGCTCGACGATCCGGCTCAGCACCACGATGCGGAAGCGGCCGTCGGCTCGCTCCTCCGCCGGGCCGTCGGCGGTGAAGAGCTCGAGGTCAACTCCGCAAGGCACGACGGACACCTGGTCGGCCGACGCGCCCAGGCGCTTCAGCTCGAACACCTCGTCGGTGCAGGTGGCGATTATGTGGTCCGCCCGGCGCAGGATTGCGTCCTCCTCCGCCAGCCGCTCGGGTGGGCTGGTGTCGCGGTCGCCCTGGTTGCGGCGCTTGACCACTCCAAGGGCGTGGAAGGTGTGCACCACTGGAGTGGCCGGCGGCGCCGCAGCGAGCGCCGCCCGTCCGGACATCCAGAAATGGGAGTGAACGATGTCGGGCCTGTACCGGCGGAAGCCGTGCCGCAGTTCCTCGGCGAACTCGTCCATGTAGGGCAGCAGCTCATCCTTGGGGATCTCCTCGGCCGGTCCGGCAGTGACGTGCTCCACCGTCACGTTGCCCGACCGTACCCGCCGCGGCAGGTCGGCGTCCGTCCTCCGGGTGTAGACGACGACCTGTGCCCCCTGCTTCGCCATCTGCGAGGCAAGCGACGCGACATGGACGTTTTGCCCACCGGCATCCACGCCGCCCAGAGCCGCGAGGGGGCTGGCATGCTCCGACACCATTGCGATTCTCACTTCTCTCCTTCCGTCAGCAGTGCATCCCAGTCCTCCAGAAACCGCTTGAGGCCGTACCGGACCAACGCCGCATCCCGGGCGGCCCATCCCACCTGCCGCGCGTGGTCCGGGTCCTCCAGCAGCTTCCTTACCGCCGCCTCCAGGACCTCGGGCCGGTTGCTCACCGTGCCGGCGCCCACCGGAACGGCTTCGGGCGCTTCGGTGGTCGCCAGCGCCCGAAGCCGTTCCGGTGGGCGCCGGCACGGTGAGCAACCGGCCCGAGGTCCTGGAGGCGGCGGTAAGGAAGCTGCTGGAGGACCCGGACCACGCGCGGCAGGTGGGACGGGCCGCC
>DATAAN010000137.1:0-1684 GCA_036260105.1 Actinomycetota bacterium | reverse complement strand
AGCGGGAGTTTTCACTGAGGCCTACGTCCGGTACGCCGTCCGGGATCCGGCGGCCCCTCCCCCACCAGCCGTGCTCGCATCGTGGTTCCAAAGCTGGTACTGGTTCCCGCTGGTGACGCTCGCTCTGGTATTTGTTCCCCTGCTGTTTCCGAGCGGCCGGCCGCCTTCGCCGGCCTGGCGCCCGGTGGCCTGGCTCGCCGCGGGCTCGACGATCGTTTTTGCGGCCCTGTCGGCACTCCAGGAAACAATCGCTGTCCGGGACACCGACGTAGTGATCACCAACCCCTTGGGCATCCAGGGCCTGGACAACCCAGAGGAGACCTCCGCCGGCCTGCTGCCCTCTCTGCTCGTCGCCGGCTGCATCCTGGCAGCCGTTGCATCTGTTGTCGTGCGCTTCCGTCGCTCCCGGGGCGACGAGCGGCAACAGCTCAAGTGGTTCACGTTTGCAGCGGCGCTGCTACCCCTTCAGATAGCCGCCGACCAGGTGATCCCGGATACCTGGCAGGGGTCCGACTTCCTCTTCGCCCTGACGATCGCCGCCCTGCCCGTCGCATGCGGGATCGGGGTATTGAAGTACCGGCTCTACGACATAGACCTCGTGATCAACCGCACGTTGGTCTACGGGGGACTGACCGCTGCCGTCGTTGCGTTTTATGTCGCGGTGGTCACCGGCTTCGACCTGGTGCTTCGCCGCAGCGGCGTAGGGGTCTCGCTGGTCGCAACCGCGCTGGTGGCGGTGTTCTTTCAGCCGGTGCGAGAACGTCTGCAGAGCGCGGTGGACCGCCTGATGTACGGAGAGACGCGAGATCCCTATCGGGTTCTATCCCGCCTGGGGAAGCGGCTCGAGGCGGTACCGGCGGTCGAGCAGATGCTTCCCAGCCTCGTCGAATCCGTGGCGCAAGCTATGAGAGTCCCTTATGTGGCGGTCGAGCTGCGGCAGGGCCAGGAGTTCCTTCTCCTGGCGGCCCACGGCCAAAAGACGGCCGGTCGGGTGGACTTGCCACTCCTCTACCAGGGGGAGGTGGTGGGAAGGCTGGTGGTGGGACGGCGCTCTCCCGGGGAGCGGTTCTCAGATAGAGATTTCCGACTGCTGGAGGACCTGGCAAGCCACGCGGGATCTGCTGTGAACGCGGTGCGCCTCACCGCCGAGCTCCAGGTCGCCCGCCAGAACCTGGTGGCGGCCAGGGAGGAGGAGCGACGGCGGCTTCGCCGCGACCTGCATGACGGACTCGGGCCCGCCCTCGCCGGCATAGGGCTCCAGGTGGAGGCCGCCCGGAATCTGCTGCCCCAACAAGGGGAGCTGACGGACGACCCGCTCGCCGACTTGAGCGACAAAATTGAAGACGCCGTGGCCGAGATCCGCCGGCTCGTGTACGGGCTGCGTCCGCCGGCCCTTGACGAGCTCGGCCTGGCGGGCGCCCTGAAGGAGCAGGCACTGCGCTTCTCGGATGGCGGGCCGGCGGTGAGCGTCGAAACACAAGGAGACCTGGCCTCCCTACCCGCGGCCGTGGAGGTGGCTGCGTACCGCATCACCTCGGAGGCTATGAACAACGCCGTTCGCCACTCCGGAGCCTCGCGCTGCACGGCTCGTTTGGACTTCAACGGGGAGGCTCTGGAGGTGGACATCGTCGACGACGGCAAAGGAATTGGACCGGATCGGCGGACGGGAGTGGGCATTCACTCC
>DATAAN010000136.1:0-6549 GCA_036260105.1 Actinomycetota bacterium | reverse complement strand
TGTCCGGCGTCTCCACCTTCGACATGCTGCTGCTCGGCCTGCAGATCAAGTACCTGCTCCTGGTGCAGGCGCTGCGGCTTCCGGTTCCCCCGGCGGAGAAGCTGCCCGTCGCGGCGACCGCCTTGGGGAACCTGTTCCGGGCCAACCTGCGCCAGCCGTTCGACCACCGCCGGGAGCTTCGACACCTTGAGAGACAAGCCGCAGGTCTGCGGAGAACCGCTGCGGAGCGCTCCCGCCTGCTGAGCTCCCTTCGCGGGGTGGTGGCCGAGCGCCGGGCGGCGGCCGGCTCGACTGGCGAGCAGATGGACGACGGGTCCGCCGCTCCACCGGCGCCCGCCGCCCCCGAGCCGCGCAGCCGGCTCACCGACTACTTCTCGCCGCCCACACCCGAACAGAGCGGTTACTACCTCGCGCTCTCCCGCCACGTGGAGGGCCTGCGCCGGCACGTCGAGGAGCAGGCGCGCCGGATCGAGAAGCTGCACTCCGAGGCGGCAAGCCTGCAGGAGGCTCTCGAGGCAGGCGGCCGCGCCGGCGCCTCCGACCCCCTCGTCAGCGTGGGCATACCGGTCTACAACGGCGCAAGCCACCTGGCAGCGGCCATCGACTCCGTTCTGGGGCAAGACTATTGCAACCTCGAGGTCGTCCTGGTGGACAACGCCTCCACGGACGGCACCGAGGCGATATGCCGGCGGTACGCCGAGGCGGATCCGCGGGTTCGGTACCTCCGCAACGGGACGAACATCGGCTTCCTGCCGAACTTCCGGCGGGCGCTGGACGAGTCCCGCGGTCGCTACTTCACCTGGCTGGCGCACGACGACTTCCTCTCGGACCCGTCCTACCTCGGCACGGTGGTCCGCTATCTCGAGGACCATCCCGACACCGTGTGCTGCCACACCGCCATCAACCTGCTGGACAACGAGCTCAAAGGATCGGTGGAGGTGATGGCCTTTCCGGAGATCGCCCCGGAGCGCAGGTGGCCGAAAGCCCGCCGGGCTCTGTTCCGCTGGCCGCACGGCTGGCTGGACTCGGTTATCTACGGCGTCTTCCGGCGAAGCGAGATCGCCAGGATCCCCTTCCCGGAGTGGACCTACCGGGGGCGGCCGCACATCTTCTGCTGGGAGATGGACGTGCTGACGTCCCTTTCCGCCGCCGGGCGCATCGTCGCCCTCCCCGAGTGCCTGCGCGCCTACCGGCTGTCCGAGGTGTCGGTCGGCAAGCAGATCGGCGAGTCGGTCTCTTCTTTTGACCTGCTGCTGCTCGGCCTGCGCATGAAGTTGATCCTGTTGCGGCGTGCCGCCACCCAACCGGCCGGCCGCATCGAGCGGGCCGGCCTTCTCGCCACGGCGGTGGGAAACCTGTTCCGGGCGAACTTCCGGCAGCCGTACGACCACCGGACGGTGCTGCAGGAGCGGGAGAACGAGCTGAGAATGCTTCAGAAGACCGCGGCAGAACGCTCCCGGCTGATCCGGTTCCTCCGCTCCGAGATCGCCGCCCGGAAGGAGATCGTCGCCTCGAAGGGAACTCCGGTCGAGCCGGACGGCGAACCGTCCGCCGGCCCGGCAGAGGACTTCCCGGAACCGGCCGCCCCTGACCGGAGCCTCTACGGCCGGCTCACCGCCTTCTTCCGCCCCCTCTCGGCAGGACAGGTACGGCGGCTCTACGAGCTCAGCGAACAGATCGGCCGGCTTCGCGAGGTGTGCGCGGGACAGGAAAAGGAGATCGAACGGCTTAGCGCCGAGGCCGCTCACTGGCTGGAGGTCATGCACCAGGGAGCCGCCTCCCGGCGCGCCTGAAGCGCCGAACCCACCTGCTCCCCCGGGAGGAAAAGCACCCAAAGTCAGAAATTCCGTCCACTTTGGGAGATTCGGTGGATTCCTAAGTACTCGGTCGCTATCATCCACATAGGACGAGCCCTGCGACTCGTTCTTTGGGCATGTATTGCCTGAATGGCTTCAGGAATAGCAGCAAACGGGCTGAGGTAGTAGCCCAAAAGGAAAGCGGAAGCGCTTTCCTGCATCTGGATTTCAGCGCTGCTGAAACCAAAGGAGCAAGGAAGTGGAGAAACTGGACGGAAGGAAAAAGAGGGCGCTGGGCGTTGTCCTGGCGGCCTTGCTCGCGCTTCCCATGATGGTGCTCATGGCACCTGCGGGTTTCGCAGGCTTCCAAAACTGCAACACGAGCGCCGATGCCGACAACCGGATTGCTCAGGTGAGCAGGCCGGATATCGACACCGACGTGGACGTAAGCCCGGTGACGAACAACAACCCGGACACGACCATCGACATCGGTCCGGTCGACATCACCGGTCCGACCAATGACGCCGATGCGGACACTCTGGTGGTCAACGTTGACATCGTGGACGCGACGGCGGGCGACGGAGGTACCTCCACCGGCGGAGCCGGCGGAGCAGGTGGAGCGGGTGGAGCCGGCGGTGCCGGAACCATCAGCGGGACGATCAGCGGAACCATCAGCGGCGGCGGCGCGGGCGGCATTGGTAATGCCAACGGCGGCGGCGGCGGTGGTGGCGGCGGCGGCGGAGCCGGCGGAGCAGGTGGCCCTGCCAACGGCGGCGACACCGGCGCTATCGGCACCGGAGACGCCACGACGGTGAACAACAACCCGACCCAGAACAACGAAATGGGTCCGGTGTCCATCGTGGGTCCGACGGTCAGCAACGACCCGACCACCACGAACAACATCACGGCGACCACCACGACCACGGTTGGTGACACCACCCAGACGGCCCGTCAGACGGCCCGCGGTGGAGAGGCCGAGGGTGGCGACTGTGACTTCGACCTCGAGCAGACCAGTGGCGACACCGGTGACGTCGAGGTCAACGCAACCGGCGGCGACGCCACGACCGGCAATGTTCAGGCCGGCGACGGCGGGAACATCGAGATCAACATGGGTCGCGGTGGAGACGGCGGTGGCGGTGGAGCTGCTGGAGGCAGCGGTGACTACGCTGGAGCGGTTCTTGGTGACAACAGCAGCGGCGGCGGAGGCCCGGGCGGCGACGGCGGTCCCGGCAACTGCACCGACTGCACCATCACCATCGAGAACAGCGCCAACGGCGGATCCGGAACCTCTGGTGACGCCGAGAGCGGCGATGTCGAGGTGGACGATGTATCGAGCGGCGAAAGCGGCGAGGTCTCGTTCGACGGCGGCAACAACGCGGATCGGATCTCCGAAAGGTAACGTCCCCGAAGCAGAAAAGAGGGCCGGCCGCAAGGCCGGTCCTCTTTTCGTTTTAAATAGAACCGACACTTCGCAAGGAGCGGCATTTGCCGGTATTCCGCAGCAGCGACTCAGCTACCTCTTCCGAGGAGGATCAAGGCGCCGCCTCCAAGGCAGGAGCAGACGGCGGACAACCGCCCAAGCCGGGACCCGGCGAAACGCCGGGTCCGACCTCGGGAAAGGTTGCACCTGGCGAACCGAGCCCTTCCGGCGGGGAGGAGGACGCCCAGGGTGGACCGGGCACCGCTCGCCGGTACACGAGCGCTCCGCTTCTCGAGCCGCTTGCCCCGACTCCCCGAGTGGCGTTCAAGGGTGCCCCCGCCTCGCTCCTCGATCAGCTTCGCTACTCGATCGAAGAAGCGGCCTTTCACACCCAGAACCGGTTAACGCGGGCACTTGAGGTCCTCGACGAGCGGACGGCCCAGAGGCAGTTCTATTTCGAGGACGCGGTCGGCATTGTCTTCCGGGACTACACTCGCACCCTTGCCGAGATCCGCCAGGAGCTCGGGGACTCGGAACAGGCGAGCAAGCAACGCATGGATCTTCTCGAGAGCCGGCTCTACGACACGATGAACATCTTCATCGACGTCCTCCGGCAGCTGAGATCCGAGGTCACGGCGCTTTCAGAGTCCCTGAGCGCTATGCAGGCGGAGGCCCGCCTTGTGGGCAATGACACCTCGGTGGCGCCGGCGGCCGAAACGGAACCCGCTTCGGAGGTGGTCGACAAGAGCCCCGACGAAAAGGAGGAGCCGGAGAAAGGCTAGCTGCCTAGCGGCCGACGACGGCCAGCAGTCGCTGGTAGACCTCGTCGGTGGAGCCGAGGGCGTCCATCTCGGTGAGCAGGCCACGTTCCCCGTACAGCTCGTACAGTGGCCTCGTCTGCTGGCCGTACACCTCCAGCCGCCTCAGAGTGGTCTCCTCCAGGTCGTCGTCCCGCCGGATCAGAGGGGCGCCGTCGTTGTCGCAGATCTCGTCTTCTTTGGGCGGGCGGGTCTGCATGTGGTACACGGTCCGGCAGACCGGGCAGACCCGGCGGCCGCTGAGGCGCTCGATGATGTCGCTGCCCCTCACCATGAACTTGATGACCAGGTCGATCTTGGTCCCCAGGTCGTCGAGCATCCGGTCCAGCTCCAGGGCCTGCTCCAGGTTGCGTGGGTAGCCGTCCAGGATGAAGCCGTTGCGGGCGTCCTGCCGGCTGAGCCGCTCCCGCACCAGCTCGTTGGTTATGTGATCGGGAATCAGCTCGCCCGACTCCATGATCTTGCGGATGCGGCGGCCGGACTCCGAGTCCTGGGCGGCCGCCTCGCGAAACATGTCGCCGGTGGCGATGTGGGGAATGCCGAGGTCCTGCGAGAGCCTGGAGGCCTGGGTCCCCTTCCCGGCCCCCGGAGCGCCGAGCAGCAGGATGCGCATTACCGCCGCCATCCCCGGCGGTGCCGGCGTACTGCAGGACCCTCCATCAGGACAGGAAGCCCTCGTAGTGCCGCATGAGGAGCTGGGACTCGACCTGCTTGGCGGTCTCCAGCGCCACACCGACGGTGATGAGGATCGACGTGCCCCCGAAGGGCAGCGCCGTGACGTTCAGGGTCGCCAGAGCGATGGACGGCAGGATCGCGATGGCGGCGATGAAGAGCGCTCCCGGCAGAGTGATCCGGTTGAGGATGAAGCTTAGATGCTCTGCGGTTGCCCGCCCCGGCCGGATGCCCGGGATGAATCCGCCGTACTTCTTCATGTTGTCCGCCACGTCCACCGGGTTGAAGGCGATAGCGGTGTAGAAGTAGGCGAATCCGACCACCAGCAGCCCGTAGAAGGCGATGTGGACCAGCGACGCCTGGTTGACCAGGTGGTTCTCGATGAAGTTCCTCAGCGGCGTCCAGTGGACCACGGTGACGATCAGGGCCGGGAAGTAAAGCACGCTGGACGCAAAGATGATCGGGATGACGCCGGACTGGTTGATCTTGAGCGGGATGTAGGTCGACCCGCCGCCGTACATCTTCCGGCCCACCATCCGTTTGGCGTACTGGACCGGCACTCTTCGCTGGCCCTGCTCGATCAGCACGATCGCCACGATGATGAGGATCGCCAGGAAGATGATGAGCGTGAACCAGCCCCACCCGAGCTGCGCCTTGATGTTGCTTCCCTGCACCGGCAGCGCGGAGACGACGCTGGCGAAGATCAGGACCGACATGCCGTTCCCGATGCCCTTCTGGGTTATCTGCTCACCCATCCACATGATGAGGGCGGTGCCCGCGGTCAGGGTCATCACGATCAGGATCACGCGAAACGGCGTGAACTGCGGGATCAGGTCCACCGGCTGGTTGTTGGAGTCGCGGAAACCGCCCCGGTCGGCCAGCACGACGATGCCGGTCGACTGCATGACCGCCAGGATGACCGTCAGGTAGCGGGTCCACTGGGTGATCTTCTTGGTCCCCGACTCCCCTTCCTTCTGCCACTGCTCCAGCTTGGGGATCACCACGGTGAGCAGCTGCATCATGATGCTCGCGGTGATGTACGGCATGATCCCGAGGGCGAAGATCGCCAGCTGGGTCAGCGCTCCACCGGAGAACAGGTTCAGCAGCCGGGTCAGGTTGTCCGTCGACTCGGTGAGCCTCCGGGCCTCGGCGTAGTTGATGCCCGGCGCGGGGATGAAGGCCCCCAGCCGGTAGACGGCCACTATGGCCAGCGTGAAGAAGATCTTCTTGCGAAGCTCGGGGACCTTGAATGCGTTCAGTAAGGCTTTGAGCACATCGATTCCTTGTCAGCCGCCACCGGGAAAGCCGTTCGGGCGAAACGTTGCACCGGATGGTAACCGGCGACGGCGCCCGACCGCCATTCGAGCCTACAGAACCTCGGTAGTTCCTCCAGCCGCCTCGATCTTGGTCACGGCCGTCTGGCTGAAGGCGTGGGCCCGGATGGTGACCGCCTTCGAGATGTCGCCCTGGCCGAGGACCTTCACCGGGCCCTTCTTGCGAATGAGACCCTTGGAGCGCAGAGCCTCCGGGTCCACCGTCGTCCCTGCGTCGAACTGGTCGATCGTGTCCAGGTTCACGACGTTGAAGACGACCTTGTTCGGGTTGCGGAAGCCGGGCAGCTTGGGCAGCCGCATGTGCAGCGGCATCTGGCCGCCTTCGTAGGCTGCGGGAATCTGGCCGCGCGCCTGGGCGCCCTTGGTGCCCCTGCCGGCCGTCTTGCCGCGCCGTCCGGAACGGCCGCGGCCCACTCTTACCGGGCGGCGGTGCGAACCGGGCGCCGGCTGCAGATCGTGAAGCTTCACTTCCCCAACTCCTCCACCGTCACCAGATGACGGACCTTGTG
>DATAAN010000135.1:0-2351 GCA_036260105.1 Actinomycetota bacterium | reverse complement strand
GAGCACCCTCACCCTCAACGCGGGGCCGGTGGTCATCCAGACCTTCGGCGGCCCTGCCGACCCCCAGCAAGCCGCACGATCGGCGGCACCCGGTGGGGATGTTGCGGAGTTGCTCGCCGCCCTGCCAGACCTGATGATCGTGCAGATGAAGGCCCCGGTTCTGTCCTCCGACGGCCCTTCGGTAGAGGACTACCGAGACGCTTTGCTGGAGCTGCCCGGCCTGTCCGAAACCCTGAAAGCGCAAATCCGGGCGATCGGCGACCCGTCGGCCACCCTGCCGCTGCCCGTTCCGATCGATCTGGCGACCTCCCGTGAGGTCGAGATCAACGGGGTCACGGGGCTGCTCGTCGGTGACAACACCGGCGTCGGAAGCGGCGTCGTCTGGCAGTCCGGCGGTATCGTGCGGGCGGTCGGGGGGACGATGCGCCAGGACGAGGTGTTGGCGCTAGCCCGCTCGATGCGCTGAGTTGGCAGCTCCGGAGGACTCCGCCGCAATCCACACCGAAGGCCTTACCAAGGCCTTCGGTTCCCTTCGAGCGGTCGACGGCCTGTCGATGACCGTTCCACGCGGCGAGATCTTCGGCTTCCTCGGCCCCAACGGGGCCGGCAAGACTACGTCGGTGAAGATGCTGGTCGGCCTGTCGGCGCCCACCTCGGGAAGAGCGTGGCTGCTCGGCAAGCCGATCGGCGACACCGCGACGCGGGCTCGGATCGGCTACCTGCCGGAGCTCTTCCGCTACCAGGGTTGGATGTCGGCATTCGAGGTGCTGCACCTGCACTGCCAGCTTGCCGGACTGCCTGTCGCCTCCCACCAGGATGAGGTCGAGAAGGCGCTGGTCACCGTGGGGCTGGCGGACCGGGCGCACGACCGGGTCTCGACCTTCTCCAAAGGGATGCAGCAGAGGCTGGGGCTGGGAGTGGCGCTGCTGGGAAATCCGGAGCTGGTCTTCCTGGACGAACCCACCTCGGCGCTCGACCCGGTGGGACGCAAGGACGTCCGCGACATCATCCTCGGGCTGAAGAACCGGGGCATCACCGTGTTCCTCAACTCCCACCTGCTCAGCGAGGTCCAACAGGTGTGCGACCGGGTCGCGGTGGTGGACCGGGGCAGGGTCGTGGCGTCGGGGCCGATGCAGGAGCTGCTCGGTGCGAACCACGTCCGGGTCGAGCTGGAGGGCCCGGGGGAGGCAGCGCGCTCCGCCGCCGCTCCTTTCGGGGCGGTGGAGCAAGGCGAAGGGTGGCTGAGCGTTTCCGGGATCGGCCAGGAGCGGGTGCCCGACCTCATTGCGGCACTGGTGGCCGCCGGTGCCCGCATCACCGCGGTGGCTCGAACCCAGACGACGCTGGAGGAGCGGTTCCTCGAAGTGGTGGAGCGCTAGATGAGGCAGATCATGCTCTTTGCCCGCCTGACGATGAAGGAGGCGCTCCGAAAGAAGCTCGCCTGGGTGCTTCTCGGACTGACGCTGCTGACCATGGTCCTGAGCGGGTTCGGGATGCAGCGCCTGGTGGCGAACGGTTTCGAGGGCAACACCGAGGGCGACCTGCTGTTCGCGACCTCCTTCATCCTCATCCTGATCATGTTCGCCTACAGCTTCGTCCTGGCCCTCAGCGCGGTCTTCGTGACGGTGCCGTCGGTCGCCGGCGAGATCGAGACCTGTACGGCGCTCGCCATCCTCAGCCGACCGGTCAGCCGGATGCAGTTCCTGGTGGGCAAGTGGCTCGGCCTGGTGATCCTCATCGCCGCCTACGTCAGCTTGGCGAGCGCCGGGGAGTTCCTGGTGGTCCGCGCCGTCACCGGCTACCTGCCGCCGCACCCGCTGATGTTCGTGTGCTTCATGGTCGCCGAGGCGGTGGTGATCCTCACCTTCGCCATGCTCGTCTCCACCCGGATAGCGCCGATCGCCGGAGGTGTCCTCGTGTTGGGCGCCTTCATGCTGGCGTGGCTGGGCGGCGTTGCGGTGTCGCTGGGCAGAGAGTTCGGTGTCCAGGCCCTGGTGACTGGAGGCACGGTGACCCGGCTGCTGCTGCCTACCGACGTCATGTGGAAGGGAGCGGTCTACGCGCTGGAGCCGGCCGCGCTGCTGGCCACCGCTCGCACCGACGACATCGCCAACTTCCCGTTCTTCTCTCTCAGCCCGCCGTCCCCCGCCTTTATGGTCTGGACGGTTGCCTGGGTGGCCGCCATTCTTGCCCTGTCGGTCCGCAGTCTCCGCCGCCGGGAGATCTAACTGCGGGCGCCGGGCGGGCCCCTCTACCCACTCTCGGGTATCCTGAACCGTCAACTTCGGTCGGATTCTGCTCGCCGGCGTCCGTTTTCCTGGGGACGAGGGCTTGAACCCTGAACGCTTGGA
>DATAAN010000134.1:0-5910 GCA_036260105.1 Actinomycetota bacterium | reverse complement strand
ATTGGAGATGTTGCCGTCCTCCAGGTTGTGCGCCGCCACCATCGCCACGTCGAGCGCCGGTATGGGCAGGACCTGAAGGGTCGAGCTGAGTCCGAGCTGAGTGGCCACCGGGCCGAGCAGGCTGGACAGCGTCGTCGGGGTCGCTCCCTGACGGATGACCACGAACGCCTCGCCCGCCAGATCATCAGCCGTCTGGCCGGACTGGCTGGCTGCCCGGGTGACGGCGGCGGTGGCCCCGGTGATGAGGTCCCGCCCGGTGTACGGAGCGCTGCTCGGCGGCGTGTAGATGTCGCTGATGTCCTGGTAGACGCTCGAGCTGGGCGACAGCAGGTTCTGGCACCCGGTCACGCCGAGGGCGGACATCAGGTTGTTGAGCTGGGTGTTGGCGGCGTCCATGGCGCTCAGCACCTGAGGCTTCGTGGCGTTTAGCGCCGTGTTGAGGTCGGTGTTCACCAGTGCCGGCGTGTTGGGCAGCACGATTGCGTTCTTCAAGCGCCGCTTCGCCGTGGCCTCGACCTGCATCTGGACGCCATCGCCTCCGGTCACCATGCCGATGAGCGGTGGCTTGACCTTGTCCGTTACTCGGACTCTCATCTCCGGCGTAAGCAGGGCCGGGGAGAGGCTCTCGAGATTCTGGACCGAGGTAAGGATCCCGTTCAGCCGGGCCACGGTGCTGTCCACCAATGCCGTAACCTGCGCGCCCGTCATGCCGAGGCCGAGGAGCGCCAGGAGGTTGCCCACGAGCGAGTTCCTGCCCGCAAGCAGCTGGTTAGTGAGGCTGTTGATCTGGCTGGTCAGCGTGTTGACGCACTGGGACAGGGGGGTGCTCAACGAGTTGAGGCTCGGGTTCACGCGGACGTCCGACCACGGGCTGCTGGCGCAGTAGCTGCTGGGGAGGCCGGAGGGGCCCACTCCGAACTTCTCTACCAGCTTGGCCGAGTCGGCCTCCAAAAGACGTGTCCCGTACGCACAGGCGACTGCCCGGGGATCGGGAACGTTGCTGAGGCCCTTGAGGGGAACATCGAGGCCTACGTCGTCGGTCAGGTCGTAGGCGGTGTTCATCGGAAGGTTGCTAAGGGTCTGTCCGGGGTTCAACACCGGCATGGCGGCGGCTCCGGCGAGGGCCGCCTGGTCGGCTGCCTTCTGCATCTCCCTCTGGCTGCCGTACAGGCTGAACAGCATGATGCCGCCCGCGGAAAGAGTCAGGAGGACAGACATGACCAAAGCGACGATGACAAGGACGGCTCCCCGTTCGTCGCGTACTGAAGCTTGCAAGTTTCAACCCCCTTCTTCTTGCCTCGAGCTGGGAACTTCGAAATCTGATTGGTGGTTCGGTGCTTGGGTGGGTGGTTCGGAGCCGGAACCCGGAGCGCCCGAAGTGCGTTTCGGGTCCGTCCGGGTTCCGGTTCGATGCGGAGAAGCGATTAGGTGGAGGGAACCTCCGCCAGCTCGGTGTTGACGAAGTCGAACAGCTCGTCGAGCTTGGTGCCGAGCAGTGCAACTGCGGCGATGATCGCCACCGCGATCAGGCCGACGAGCAGGCCGTACTCGACGGCTGCGGCGCCCTCCTCCCGGCGGAGGATCTGCCCGATGTGGTACTGAAGCCAAAGGTGCATTGCGACCATTTCCAATTCCTTTCCTGTCGGTGCTGGTTTACCGAACGGCTTGCCGAAACCTTCTGGTCGTTTGACTGCCCCTCAAGGTTGTCGATCGCCCCCCAAGGTGCGCCACGTGCCGAATGCGACGCTCTGTTATCGGCAGCAAGAGAAATTCGTTTAGCAATTTCTTAAAAAAGTCTCAGGGACGTTTGGCCTGCACGACCGGGGGTAACAGGCGCCGGCGGTGTGCCGGCGGGAGAAACAAATAAAGACCGCATCGGCGGTCTTTATTCGGAGTGCTGCTTGGGAACGGGATCCGGGCGACCCGAAGTGCGTTTCGGGTCACCCGGCCTCGTACGTATCGGCGGAGCTATTAGGTGGCGGCGGGAACGTCGGCCAGCTCGGTGTTCACGAAGTCGAACAGCTCGTCGAGCTTGGTGCCCAGCAGGGCGACTGCGGCGATGATCGCCACTGCGATCAGGCCGACCAGCAGGCCGTACTCAACGGCGGCGGCGCCCTCTTCCTTGTTCAGGAGCTCTGCGATCTTGTACTGAAGCCAAAGGTGCATTGCAACCATGGTGCTATTCCTTTCTTTCGGTGCTGCATTGGGGGCTTGGGTAATTCTTCTCGTCACTTCCGGCTCGTCTGGGGTTCCGGGAAGTGGTCCGTTTTGCGACGCCCTTGTATCGGCAGGATGGAAGAACGCTTTAGCCCTTTTTCCGAATCCGGCGGGCTTTTTCGCGACCCCAGGCGCGCTTTCCGGTGGAACCTTCTCCCTTTATTGCGGGCGACTTCTACTTAAGGGAGAGGCAAGTCTGCCGATAGTTACGAGGCACAAACGACCTTCAAGGGGGGGCCCGTGACCGCTTTAGTCCTGAAATCGCCGCGCCGGCAGAAGGCTGCCAGCAAGGAGCCGTTCCTCAACCGCAGGAGGCTGCGGTACGCGCTGTGGTCGGCCCTGGCGCTGTGGGTCACCTGGATGATCAGCGTCATCCTGGGTCCCGTGATCAGCACCGGCCACGTCGACATGGCGGGCCAGCGGATCGGCAACGACCTCTCCCACTTCTACGCCGCCGGACTCACCGTACGCACCGGCAACGCCGAGAAGCTGTACGACATCGGCTACCAGTTCGCCCTCCAGGCCAAGATCATCGGCACGACCGAGACCGGCTTCTCGGCGTTCCTGACGCCGCCGTTCCACGCGCTGACCTACGTTCCTCTTACCTACCTGTCGTACCCGGTCGCTTTCATCGTCCTGAGCGCCGTGGGTCTCGCCCTCTTCTGGCTCGCGTTGAAGCTGATCGGCGCCGACATGAAAAAGTCCCTGCCCTGGGCGCTGTCCTTCTTTCCGGTCTTCGCCACGGTTAGCTTCGGCCAGAACGCCTTCCTGAGCATGGCCATCCTGGCCGGGACCTACGCCCTGTGGCGGGCCCGCAAGCTGGTCCTGGCGGGACTCCTGCTGAGCTGCATCCTCTACAAGCCCCAGCTGGCGCTCGGCGTCGCCGGGTTGTGGACGCTGCAGTGGCGTAAGGACTGGAGGGCGCTAGCCGGCCTGGCCGCCGGCGCAGGCGTCTTTTCCGCCATCTGCTTCGTCTTCATGCCGGAGGCGAGCCGGTCTTACATGACCTTCTCCCAGGACGTCCTGCCCAAGCTGGTTCTGTGGAGCGAGCCGTCGGTATGGCACATGCACACCGTTCGCAACTTCTTCGAGCTGCTGGTCGGCTACGGCATGTTGGCCAACATCCTGGCCGCTCTCGTCGGCCTCGGTGCGATAGCCGGCTTTATTCGCTACCGCATGGCCTTCGCCGCTAACCCGGCGATGACCTACGCCGGCGCCATCGTGCTGACGATGCTCATAACGCCGCACGGGCTGGTCTACGACTGGATCGTTCTTCTGATCCCGGCACTGCTCCTCTGGCAGGAGCGCCCGGCCGACCGGCCGTTTCTCACCCAGATCTACGCTGCGCTGTGGATCGTCATCTGGTTCGCCGGCCCGCTGACCAGCGGCCAGCTGTACTTCTCCGACCACGTCCTGCAGATCAGTGTCCCGGTCCTGCTGGTGGCCGTGGCGAAGATGTGGCGCCATCTGCTGAACCCGCCGGCGCCCGAATCGGCGAACGCGACTCTGGACGCACAGCCGGCCGCCGCTTGAACCGGCACGTCGGCATCCGCCGTTTGCCTCGGCTCCATTCCAGGGGAATCGGTATGATTTCCTGGATTTGGTGAACGACTCAGGAGGGTTACCAAAGTGGCTGACTTGCCGAATCCCGAAGAGTTGACCGATGAGATGGCCGAGGCGGTGGAGAGGGCGGCGTTCCTGATCATCAACGGACGCAAAGAGGCCGCCACAACGTTGATGCGTTCGCCGATCGAGCCGGTACCTGACTCGGGCTGGTTTGGAAGCCCCTGCGGAGTACGGCTGCCTCCTCCGCCCGAAAACCATTTTTGCGGCTGTGGCGATTATCAGGGCGACGGGGGGCCCTGCCTGACGAGGTACAGGGACTTCACCGGTCCTGACTTCGGGGTGGGAGCCCCCATACGAACTTGCGGCCATCGACCGTCAGAACACCTTCCTACCTGACCGGCCTAATCCGCCTCCGCAGGAAGGCTTTCTCATTGCGAGACAGCTAAAACTCCCTCGTTCAAAACCGCACCGGTTGCACGGGAAGAAGCCCGCACCGCGCCAGCCGCCTCCCGAGTGCGATGCTTCGCACGCCTGCCGCCCGTCGTACACCAGGAGCGAAAGAACCATCGCCATCTGGCGGCCACGCCGGCTCTTATCCGCAGCATGCCACATAGACTGGCCTTCGAGACCTAGACAGATCCAGGAGGCTTTGGATGGCCAAGTACGCAACTTTCGTGACCAGCAAGGGCAACATCAAAGTCAAGCTGCTGCCGGAGCATGCTCCGGAGACCGTCGACAACTTCATCGGGCTGGCGACCGGGACCAAGGACTGGACGCACCCCCGAACGCGGCAGCACCACAGCGGTGAGCCCCTGTACTCGGGCACCATCTTCCACCGCGTCATCCCGGGCTTCATGATCCAGGGCGGCGACCCGCTCGGCACCGGCACCGGGGGACCGGGTTACAAGTTCAAGGACGAGGTAGACGGGGGCCCGTCGTTCGACGGACCGGGCTACCTCGCCATGGCCAACTCCGGACCGGGCACCAACGGCAGTCAGTTCTTCATCACCGTGGCGCCGACCCCCTGGCTGACCGGCAAGCACACCATCTTCGGCGTCGTGACTGAGGGCCAGGAGGTTGCAGACGCGATCTCCCTCGTATCGACCCGAGCCGGCGACCGGCCTTTGACGGACGTCGTCCTGGAGGAAGTGCGGATCGAGGAGGACTAGCTCCGGTACGGCTGGGGTAGCACCAGCTGCTCTAGCCTCTCCAGCAGCTCAGGCGTGCCCGCCGCCACGGTAAGGTTCCCATGCGTGCGGGCTACGCCGCCCGCCTCATTGACCAGGGCGATCCCCGCGCTGATGTCCCAGCGTTTGACCCCCTCCTCGTAGAAGCCGTCCAGCCGGCCGCAGGCCACCCACGCCAGGTCCAGTGCACACGACCCGGCACGCCGGATGTCGCGCACCTTGGGCAGCAGACTGGCCGCAAGCTGGGCCTGCCGAGCCCGCGTCTCGGCGGAGTAGGCGAAGCCGGTGGCGATCAGGGAGTCGGCCAGGTCGGTCTTACGGCTCGGCCTGAGCACCTGTGGGTCGGCGAAGGTCTCCCGCCGGTTGGGGTCGTGGATCACGCCCAGCCTCTCGGCGCCCTCGACGCCAATCGACACGCACCAGTGCGGGAAGCCGTAGACGTAGTTGACGGTTCCGTCGAGGGGGTCGACCACCCACTCGATGCCGCTGGTGCCGCGGCTGTCCGAACCCTCCTCGGCGACGATCGAGTCGTCCGGCCGCAGCTTTCGGAGCTTGTTGAAGATGTGGTCCTCGGCCGCCCGGTCCGCCTCTGTGACCAGGTCGGTCGGCGAGGACTTGGAAGCGGTCGCGCCTCCGGTCCCCATGCTAAGCAGGATCTCTCCCGCCTCCGTCGCCAGCTCGACCGCGAGCGCTCGCAGCTGTTCCCGCAGCACCTCAGGAGGGGTCCGCAATGAAGGACAGCAGGACCTCGCGATGGGGGTTGTCGACGTTGGGGTCGACCAGGACGATGCTCTGCCAAGTCCCCAGCGCCACCTCGCCGGCAAGAACGGGCAGCGTAAGGGCCGGCGCCAGGAACGCGGGTAGCACGTGGTCGGCCCCGTGGCCCGGCGAACCGTGGGAGTGGACGTAGCGGCGGTCCCTCGGCAGCAGCGCGTCGAGG
>DATAAN010000133.1:0-2951 GCA_036260105.1 Actinomycetota bacterium | reverse complement strand
TCAGCCGCTTACAATTCCTCGATGGCCAGCCTAGCCTTTGCGACCGACACGGCCCAGCATCGCAAAGGGCCCAGGGCCTGAGTCCATGAGTAGACGACTGCGCTATCAGGTTGCTGTGAGTCTCGACGGCTTCATTGCCAGTCCAAACGGTGAAGTCGACTGGATCGTGATGGACCCGGCGATCGACTTCGCCGCCCTGTTCAACGAGTTCGATACGGCCGTGATGGGTCGCAAGACCTATGAGACTCTGACCGTTCAGGATGGGCAGGGCGCCCTGCCGGGACTCGAGGTGATCGTCTTCTCGCGGTCCTTGGCACCCTCTAAGCGCCAAGGCGTTCGTATCGTGGACGGCGATCCCAGTGAAGTCCTGGCCGAGCTGAAGAACAAGCCGGGGCGCGACATTTGGCTCTTCGGGGGAGGCATGCTCTTTAGCTCGCTTCTCGATGCCGGGCTTGTCGACACGGTGGAGCTCGCGGTCATGCCGGTGCTGCTGGGATCCGGCATTCCACTTCTCCAGCCCGGCCGTACGGCGAATCTGAAGCTGGCTGACCAGAAGATCCTCCCAACCAGCGGGATCGCGTTTCTGGCGTACTCAGTCCCCGGAGGCGTGGGCCCTCCACCACGCATCGGATACATCAAATGAGGAAAGCCCGCTAACCCGGAGCAGGAGAAGACGATGAAACCCCAGCCGTTCACAGGATGGCCACCCGAAGCCTTCGATTGGTTCCGGGAACTTGAATCAAAAAACAACCGCGACTGGTTCCAGGCCCACCGGCAAACCTATGACAACGCCGTGAGGGGACCTCTGGAGTGGCTGCTGGCAGAGCTATACGACGAGTTTGGCGACGGGAGGATCACCCGCCCCAACCGGGACACCCGGTTCACCGCGGACAAATCCCCCTACAAGACGGGAATCTACGCGGTGGTGGAGCGAGGCGGAGGTGGCGGGGCCTGGTACGTTCACCTCAACAGGGAGGGTCTCTTCGCCGGGGGCGGCGTCTATGACCCCGAACGGCAGAAGCTGTCCGCCACCCGCTCGGCCATCGCCGACAATGCGACCGGCAAGCAGCTGGAGTCCATCATCGCCGGCATGAGCGCCGCAGGGCTGCGGCTCATGGAGGAGGGCGCGCTCAAGACCGCTCCTCGTGGTTACCCCAAGGACCATCCCCGAGTCCGGCTCCTTCGCTTGCAGCACCTGGCGGCCGGGATCCACCATCCGCCCCAGGAGGCCCTCCACACCCCCAAGGCCAAGGAGCTGGTGGTCGACGCCTGGCGTGCCGTCTCCCCACTGCTCGAGTGGGTGGCGGCCGTCGATCGAACTTAAAGCCACGCATCCCGACTGTTGTCGCCGGCCCGTCCGCTCGCTATGGGTCCGGGTCCACCTCACCCTCGAAGACGGCGAACGCCGCGCCCTGCGGGTCCATCGCCACGGCGATCCGCCCGGAGGGGATGTCGAGCGGTCCGGCCAGCACGCGGCCGCCTCCGGAGCCGATCGTCTCCGCAGCGGCGTCGCACGACGCAACCGTGAAGTACGGCTTCCAGTGGGGCGGCGCGCCACCCCGCACCACGGTCATGCCTGCGTTCAGCCGTCCCTTGTTCGTTGCCGACCAGTAGGGGACACCTTCGGCCACAACCTGGACATCCCATCCGAATAGCTGGCCGTAGAAGGCGGCCGCGGCGTCAAGGTCGGTGGTGGAGAGCTCGTTCATCGTGAGGCAGCCAACGTCGTTCACCCGCGTGGCGCCGATTGACGAACGCGGCTGCCAGACCGCGAACATGGCCCCCTGCGGGTCCTGGATTATCGCCATGCGGCCGGCGTCCATCACATCGAAGGGCTCGGCGTGCACGGTGCCTCCGGCGTCGCGCGCTCGGGCGGCCGCGGCGTCCGCGTCCTCCACCGTGACGTAATTCGTCCAGTTTGGCGGAACGCCGCGCTCACGCATCTCGGCCGACATGTCGTAGAGTCCGGCGACCTGGTCGCCGTCGAGGCGCGCCATCGAGTAGACGCCCCCGCCTGGCACCTGGCTGTCCTCGAAGTCCCAGCCGAGGAGCTTGCCGTAGAAGGCCTTGGCCGCGCCGGCGTCCGTCGTCGCTAAGTCAACCCAGCTGAACGTCCCCGGCTCGTAGCGCTCGCGCTTCCCCACGACGCGTCGGGAGTTTACCTCCGGCGGCTCACGGAGCCGTCTAACGACCCTTCTGCAGGTGAGCCTCCAGGAACCACAGGTGCTTGTCGACGTCCCGCCCCACCTCGATCAGCAGGTCGTTGGTCTCCATATCCTCGAGCTTCTCGGCCTCGTCGGCGGAGGTCCGAAGCTCTCGGGCGAATGTGGCGTACCGCTCCGCAAGGGCATCGACGGCGTCCATTCCCTCGTAGCCGTCGCGCGGGAAATCCTCCAGGGTGCTGGATTGGGCCGCCATCCTCACGGTACCCAGGGCCTCCCCGCCGAGGGCGGTGGCGCGCTCTGCGATCTCGTCGATGTGAGGGGTCAGGGTGTCGGCCAGCTCGTCGAACAGCTCGTGCAGCTGGAAGAAGTCAGACCCCTTTACGTTCCAGTGCGCCTGCTTTGCCTGACTGCGCAAATCAAAGGCGTCAGCCAGCCGGGCATTCAGCAGCTCAACGAGCTTGGCTCGGTTCTCGGCCGGGATGTCGATTCTGGTATCGAAGGTCTTGGCTTCCACGGTGCCTCCTTGGTAGCGATGCTTGGAGCTTCCCCATACCTAGATTCCCGGAATCCGATCTGTTCACTCATTGTTCAAGCCAGGGATGAGTTACTCGCTATTCGCGTTCCGCTTCCTCCTTGAGGTAGCCCTCGATGGCCGACCGGACCGTCTTCTCCACGTGGTCCGGATCGATCCCTAGTGCGTGTCCGATGTGAACGGCCCAGACCTCCGACCTCACGTTGTTCTCGAAGTCGAGCTGGCTTCTGATGTCGGCCCGCTGTGACTGGCGG
>DATAAN010000132.1:0-5260 GCA_036260105.1 Actinomycetota bacterium | reverse complement strand
CTCCGGGCGTGAGGCCAGAACCTGCTCGGCGAGCCACAGGTCGGCCGCGCGCGTGACCTTGAAGTTGAGCGGGTCACCCTCCACGACCTTCACCCGATATCCGGCGGCGGTGAGCATTTGAGAGCAGTCGGTGGACTCGAGCCCGCTTTTGTCGGCCTTGGCAAGTGAGTCCTCCAGAACGTTCCGCGGGAAAAACTGCGGTGTCTGGACGCGCCAGACGCCCCGACGGTCGAGCTGCTCGACGACCACCCTCTCCGTCGAGACCCTCTTGATGGTGTCTTCGAGCGGGATCGCGGGAATTGCTCCGTCGCAGCCGTCGTCCAGCGCGTCGAGGAGCTTCTCCACGAGCGGCCGGTCGAGAAGCGGCCGGGCCGCGTCGTGGACCAGAACGTAGTCCGTTTCGGGCGGCAAGACCGCCAGCGCCTTGCCGAGCGACGCCTGCCGGGTCTCGCCTCCGGCCACCCGCGCCCTCACTTTCGGGAACCGGGCCATGTCGACCCCGTGGGCATCCGATGTCGGAAAGGCGACGACGACCGCTCGCACCCGTTCGCTCGACTCGAAGGTCGACAGACTGTGGGCCACCATCGGCCGCCCGCCGAGCGAAAGGAACTGCTTTGGAACGTCGGACCCGACCCGACTCCCGGTGCCGGCGGCCAGTACGACGGCCGTCACGTAACTTGGCACTGCTGAAGCCTCCGTGCATGAAGCGGCCCCCGGCTCGGCTCGACGTGCGAGCGGAAGCCGGGGGCCGCGGAGAAGTTCGGTATTGATCTAGCCGGCGAGCACCTGGTCGAGCATCGAGCCAGCTTCCGACTCGTCGACGTTAGCCGCGAAGGTCACCTCGGAGATGAGGATCTGACGGGCCTTGGTCAGCATGCGCTTCTCGCCTGCGGACAGGCCCTTGTCGGCTTCCCGCCGGGCCAGGTTACGCACTACTTCAGCCACTTGGTAGATGTCACCGGAGCGAAGCTTCTCGACGTGGGTCTTGAAGCGACGGCTCCAGTTGGTAGGCATACGGCACTCTTTGGATTTGAGGACCTTGAAGACCTTCTCGAGCTCGTCCTGGGCAATGACGTCCCGAATGCCTACTCCGTCGGTGTTGTCCACCGGAACCATAAGGGTGAGATCACCGTAGGCGAGCCTCAGTACGTAGTAGTCCTTGGTCTCGCCCTGGAATTCCTTCTGTTCAAGGCTTTTGATGATTGCAGCGCCGTGATGGGGGTAAACAACCTTGTCACCAATTTGAAAGGTGGTGGCTGAGGGCAAACGGTCCTCCTTCTCTAGATTGGACGGTCCCTCGATGGACCCTTAGATGCGGGAGCAACTTTTGCCCCGAAAACTACGACAAATAACGCGGTTTCGGGACGTTCTATGGTAACAGGCGGGGTGCCCCTGCCGCAATGAGCCGCGGGGATGTCACTTTGGGTGGCCGGTCCGACTCAAGATCGCCATAACGCCGGCCAGCGAACTCGCTCTGAGCACCTTCACACCTTTCTTCGATCCGATGTCCACAATCCCGTCTGCCGAGCTGACCACCGGCGCGATAACGGTTTCGAACCCGAGCCGGAACAGCTCGTTCACCCGCAGGGGCAGGCCGGGGACCGAACGGAGCTCGCCCGCCAAACCGACCTCTCCGACAGCCGCCACTCCTGACGGAACCGGCCTGCCGCTGCGGGAGCTCGCCAACGCCAGGCATAGCGGCAGATCGATGGCAGGCTCGGCGGCGCGCAAGCCGCCGGCAACCGACGCATAGACGTCGCACTCAGAGAGCTGAACGCCGCAGTGCTGCTGCAAGACTGCCATCGACACCCCGACTCGAGAGCTCTCGAGGCCCTGGGCCACGCGTCGAGGGACCGCTGGAGGTTTGCACGGCATGACCAGCGCCTGTATCTCGAGAGCCAGGGCACGCCTGCCTTCGATGATGCAGCCGACGGCCGACCCGGCGGCATCGCTGGACCGCTCCGCCAGGAAGAACTGTGAGGCGTCGGGCACTTCGCTGAGCCCCTTGGGGCCCATCTGGAAGACGCCGAGCTCGCCGGTGGCGCCGTATCGGTTCTTGATCCCGCGAATGGTCCGGAGGTGGTGGCCCCGGTCCCCCTCGAAAGTGAGCACCACGTCCACCAGGTGCTCCAGAGCCCGGGGGCCCGCGATGGACCCCTCCTTGGTGATGTGGCCCACCAGCACCAGCGCGGCGCCGGTGTCCCGGGCGGCCTCGGTGAGCACTGCCGCACACTGGCGCACCTGGGCCACGGAGCCCGGCTCGCCGCCCGACTGCGAACCTCGGAGGCTCTGGATGGAGTCCACGAGCACCACGTCCGCCTGCTTCAGAAGCGGGACGATCGAGCCAACCTCGGTTTCCGCCGTAAGGACCGTCCGACGTGGAGCGCCAAGCCGGTGGGCTCGCGCTGCGACCTGCTCGATCGCCTCCTCGCCGCACACCAACAGGACCTCTTTGCCCAGCTGCTCCACGCCGGCCGCCGCTTGAAGCAAAAGCGTCGATTTTCCAACGCCGGGCTCCCCGGCGAGAAGCACTACGGATCCTGGAACGAGGCCTCCCCCCAACACCCGGTCCAGCTCTGCAATTCCGGTGGAGGTTCGCCGTGCCGGCTCGCTGCTGATGGAACCGATGGACACTGTCACACCGCCCGCTGCCGGCAACGTCGTCGGCCGGGTGATCAGCGGGGGCTCCTCGGCGAACGAGTCCCATGCCGAGCAATCGGGGCACCTACCCAGCCACTGAAGAGAGCGGTGCCCGCACTGCAGGCAGACCATCGGGGTATGTGCCATGGGGACACTATAGGGACGGCTTAGGACAATTCGGAATGCTTCAGTCGGCCGACGGCCCTGACACGAAATGGCCGTCTTGGTATGGACTGCTTTCTGGGCCCATGGGATGAGCAATGCCGCCGAACTTCGGAACGACTCGTTACTTGACCGGCCAGGCGAACCTTCTACTCAACTCGGGCGAGCCATGAGCCAAGCCGCTTGCGCCACTACGGCCGGCCCGTCTGCCTTCGATCCAAGCATCGTCTCCGCTACCGGAGTTGCCGGATGTAATGAATGGCTTGAATTACCATTCTGCTCAAACCGGGCAGTGGAGGACGAAAAGCCAATGACTGAGCAGGAGGAGGAGCTCCAACCGGGCAGCACGGATTCGGAAGTGGGGACAACCGGAAGATCTGCTTACTCCGGCGGGGAGGGTCCCGGGGCGGGCTACGTAAGTGCCTTTTCGATCACCGTAGGGGGGGTGATAACGGTGCTACTAGCAGCGCTGTCGCTTTACACCCTGTGGGCCTTTTGGCCGACGCCCTCGGGGCAGGGCATCACGGCTCCGGACCCCGCACCGGACGCATCACCCACATCGGTAGGCCCAACCGACGAGGGCCCGGCTGGCGAACCGATTCAGGGCGAGGAGTCGCCGTCTCGTCAGGCCGAGTCCGCTGGTGCGAATGAGACCCCGAATGGCGAGCAGCAAGTGAGCTACTTCGGCTGGACTTGGACTCTAAGTCGCGAAACCCTCTTCTTCGTTGTAGTGGCTGCGGGCGGCGTAATCGGCGGCATAATCCACGCAATCCGGTCCTTGGGGTGGTACGTCGGCAATCGCGACCTTAGGTGGAGTTGGGTATTTTTCAACGCCATGCTGCCTGTCGTGGGCGCACTCGGTGCGACGGTGTTTTACCTCGTCCTTCGTGCCGGGCTCTTCTCTCCTTCAACGTCGGTGGAGCAGGCAAGTCCGTTCGGTTTCGCGGCGGTAGCAGTTTTGGTTGGCGTCTTCACGGAGGAAGCCTTCGAGAAACTGCGGGAGCTGGCCGAAAACGTGTTTACCAAAAGGGCAAAGGGAGCAGACCACGTTCCGCCCAAGCAGCAACCCAAGCAGACCACGCCTGAAGGTGAAGTTCCGCCTGGTTGATCGACTAAAGCGACAAGAAAGGCCGGTCCTTTCGGACCGGCCTTTCTGCGGTTGTTGCTACCTTCGTTAGCTCTCGGTGCCGGTGACGGCCAGCTCGGGCTCCGGGGTTCCGCCGGCGGTGGTGAAGACCATCTTCTTCTTGCCGGGGTTGTCCGGGTCGTCGACTGCGTCGGCGACGATCTGCTGGCCCGCCGAGAACTCCTTCCACAGGATCTTCTCGGACAGCGGGTCCTCGACCAGCCTCTGGATCGCCCGCCGCAGCGGCCGGGCGCCCAGGGTGGAGTCGTAGCCCTGCTCGGCAAGCATGTCCTTGGCGGCGTCGGTCAGCTCGATCGTGACGTCGAGTGACTTCAGCTGCTCCCGGACCCGCTTGAACATGAGGTCGACGATCTGCCGCACGTCGGTCTTGCTGAGCTCCTTGAAGACGATGATGTCGTCGACACGGTTCAGGAACTCGGGCCGGAAGCCGTGCTTCAGCTCCTGCATGAGCTTTTCCTTCATCTTCTCGTAGGTCACCTCGGAGGTGTCCGCCGCGAAGCCCAGGCTCGCCTTCCGCAGGTTCTGGGTCCCCAGGTTGGAGGTCATGATGATCACGGTGTTCTTGAAGTCCACCGTGTGGCCCTGGCTGTCGGTCAGGCGCCCGTCCTCGAGGATCTGCAGCAGAGTGTTGAAGACGTCGTTGTGAGCCTTCTCGATCTCGTCGAACAGAACCACTGAGAACGGCCGGCGGCGAACCGCCTCGGTCAGCTGACCACCCTCCTCGAAGCCGACGTAGCCCGGAGGGGAACCGATCAGACGGCTGACCGTGTGCTTCTCCATGTACTCGGACATGTCGAGCTGGATGAGGGCCTCCTCGTCGCCGAACAGGAACTCGGCCAGCGTCTTGGAGAGCTCGGTCTTACCGACACCAGACGGGCCCAGGAAGATGAACGAGCCGCTGGGCCGCTTCGGGTCCTTGAGCCCGGCACGGGTCCGGCGGATCGCCTGCGAGACTGCCCGAACCGCATCCGCCTGGTCGACGATCCGCTTGTGCAGCTCGTCCTCCATCCGGATCAGCTTGGCGGTCTCCTCCTCGGTGAGCTTGTAGACGGGGATGCCGGTCCACATGGAAAGGACCTCAGCGATCTCCTCCTCGCCCACCTCGGCCAGAACCTGGCCCTCGGTGTCCTGCCACTTGGCCTGCTTGACCGTCCGCTCGGACTGCAGCCGCTTCTCCTCCTCACGGAGGCGAGCCGCCTTCTCGTAGTCCTGGGCTTCGACCGCCTCTTCCTTCTGCTTCTTGATCTTGGCGATCTCCTCGTCGATCTCCTTCAGGTCCGGAGGAGCGGTCTCCCGGCGGATGTGCAGGCG
>DATAAN010000131.1:0-9194 GCA_036260105.1 Actinomycetota bacterium | reverse complement strand
GCGGTACGGGGCGCTGAGCCGATTTTTGCCCGGACCGCGGTAAGCTCACCCGGTAAATCCTGATAGGGAAACACGGAGGAAACCATGCGTTTCAGGCAACCGGCAGTCTTCAGCCGCCTTGCTCCCTACGGACCGACGGTGCTTCGCATTGCCATGGGCATCGTTTTCATCGCCCACGGTATGCAGAAAATCGACAACGGCATGGCGGGGGTGGCCGGGTTCTTCGGATCCCTGAACATCCCGATGCCGGAGGTTATGGCGTGGGTTATCACGGCGCTCGAAGTGGGTGGCGGCGTCCTTCTTCTCCTCGGACTGGGGACCCGGATTGTCGCCCTGCTCTTCGCCATCCAGATGGTGTTCACCATCGCCCTCGTGCGGGCCGAGCTCGGCCTAGTGGCCCAGCAGGGCACCGGTGCTGAGATCGACCTGATGCTGCTCGCGGCGGGTCTGGCGCTGGCCTTCACGGGGCCTGGGGCGGCGGCGGTGGACCGCATGATCGGTCTGGAGCCGAAGGAAAGCCCGATCCACGCTTAGCTAGCTAGTGACCTTCGTTCCCCGTCGGACTTTGGCGGTGATCACCAGAATCGCCACGGCGAAGGCGACGGAGACCAGGGCCAGCGCTGAGTGGACCAGCTTAAAAGCGGTCGTGTGGCCCGGATCGGAGACGATGTTCCAGATCCGGGTGATCCAGATGTAGAAGGTCCAGATGGCCGCCGCTCGAAGGACTATGGCCTGGGTTCGGGTCATGTAGGTCCATCCTAAGCGAGGGGCGGAGACAGTCACCCCCAACTCGCCCGGACGAAGAAGTGCCAGCCGGCCCACAGCCAGGCGGCCGCCAGTACCGGCCGTCCGAAGCGAAGTGAGTTGAACCAGAGCACTGCCTGGCCGAGGGTAGGCAAGCGTCCGGTAAACCGGGCCAGCACCTGGCACAGCAGGGCGGCGGCAAAAATGACCGCGTAGCCGGCGACGACACCCTCGGCGCTCACCTTCGTGCGATCCCGAACCCGGCCGCCATCCAGGCCAGGAAGGCGGCTGCCCGCACCGCGTGGGCGGCGAAGACGGCGTTGGCCAGGGAGCTGAGCGTCGGGTGCTCGGAGCGCGGCAGCTGCACGAAGGCGGCCAGCTCCCAGGCGGCGAGGCTTGCGGCCAGCACTCCCCACACCACGAGGCCGGCGGGCGCACCGAGCCAGCGTCCCACGGAGGGCTCGCCGTCCCGGTGCCGGGTCCGCGAGCCGGCGACCAGTGCGAGCCCCCCGGCGCCAAGCGTTACAACCAGCGCGGGAGCGGTGAACGGGCGAAGCGACGTGGCGAACCAGGCAACGGCCGCCGCAGCCGGGACGGCGAGCAACGCCCAGGGCGGAGTGGCGGCGCGGCTGTCCTTCACGGCAGCCAGTTTCGCGCCCGGCGGTGTCGGAACACCGGCTCCGGGGAATCCTAGAGGAGGGCCCGTCTGCCTTGGCGCGCTGAGCCCGTAAACTGAGATTCCCTAACGGAAGGATGTGCATCGTGCGCCGGACCTTCGGACGTTTCCTTCTAGCCGCTGTCGCCGTCTCCTCGCTGATCGGGTTGTGCACGGCGACGGCGATCGCCCAGACGACCACCGCCTCCGCGATCGACAGCGCAGTGCAAGCCCTGAGGTCGGATCCGGTCTACGTCGATCCCGACGCATCGTCGATCCTCTCGCCCGCCGAGGCGGACGCACTACGGCAGCGCATAGCCGACTCCAGCGCAGGCCCCACCTACATCGCAGTCCTTCCCGACCGCGCTCGCAACGAGGCCGGCGGGAGTGCGGCCGCCGTGCTGAGCGAGATTGCAGAGACCGTAGGCCGGCGGGGCACCTACGCCGTGGTGGTAGGCACGGAGCTAAGAGCCGGCAGCACTGAGTTCGAAAGCGGTGTAGTTCCCGACCTCGCGAACGAGGCGGTGGCCAACAACAGCGGAGGCGGAGCTGCCGCCGTGCTGACGTCCTTCGTGGAGGGTCTCGACGAGGCAGCGCAGGGCGGTGGGCGAAGCTCAGACGGCGCCTCCGGCGAGTCTGGTCCCGGCATTCTGCCCGTCGGACTGCTCGCGGTAGCCGGTGGTGCGGCGTTCTACGCGTTCCGGCGGAACAGGAAGCGGATGGAGGGTGAGGAGCGCCGGCAGCTGGAGGAGGTCAAGGCCGTGGCCCTGGAGGACCTGGTGGCCCTCGGCGACGACCTTCGAGCCCTGGACCTGCAGGTCGAGATGCCCAGCTCGGACCCCCGCGCCAAAGAGGAATACGTGAAGGCGCTGAGCTCGTACGAGACGGCAACTCAGAATCTGGACCGGGCGCAGCGGCCGCAGGACCTGGAGCACGTCACGGAGGCGCTCGCCCAGGGCCGGTACTCCATAGAGGCGGCAAAAGCGATCCTCGAAGGCCGCCAGATCCCGGCTCGCAGGGCCCCCTGCTTCTTCGACCCGCGGCATGGCTCCTCGGTGGAGGATGTGACCTGGGCGCCGGAGGGTGGCATGCCCCGTCAGGTCCCGGCTTGCGCGGCCGACGCCCAGCTGGTGAAGACCGGACGGTCGCCCCACGCCCGTGAGATCACCGTCCAGGGAGAACGCATGCCGTACTGGGACGCTCCTGCGTACTACGGGCCGTGGGCCGGCGGTTGGTTCGGCGGTTTCGGCGGCTTCGGTCTGCTGCAGGGCTTCCTGCTCGGCTCCATGCTGAGCGGCGGCCTGGGAGGGTGGGGCGGCAGCATGGGCGGTTACGACGGAGGCGGCGGCGGAATGGACGGCGGAGACTTCGGAGGGGGCGATTTCGGAGGCTTCGGCGGTGGAGACTTCGGAGGCGGAGGGGACTTCGGGGACTTCGGCGGAGGGGACTTCGGGTAGCGACGTTCCTCAAACGATCGGAGGCTATATCGATGGGAATTGGGCGACGCATCTCCACCATATTCAGGGCGAAGGCAAGCAAGGCACTCGACCGTGCCGAGGACCCGCGGGAGACCCTCGACTACTCGTATGAGCGGCAGCAGGAGCTCCTGCAAAAAGTCCGCCGCGGACTCTCGGACGTTGCCACCTCGCGCAAGCGGGTAGAGCTTCAGGCCCAGCAGCTACGCGCCTCCGGCGAGAAGCTGGAGAGCCAGGCCCGGCAGGCCTTGACCCAGGGAAGGGAGGACCTTGCCCGTGAGGCAGTCGCCCGACGGACCGCAATCCTTGACCAGCTCACGGAGCTGAAGGCCCAGCACGACCAGCTGAAGGCCGAGGAGGAGAAGCTTTCGGAGGCGTCGCGCCGGCTTCAGGCGAAGGTCGATGCGTTCCGCATCAAAAAGGAGACCATCAAGGCGACCTACACGGCCGCTGAGGCGTCGACCCGCATCAACGAGGCGGTCACCGGCATCTCCGAGGAGATGGGTGACGTCGGCCTGGCGATGCGCAGGGCGGAGGACCGCACCGAGCAGATGCGAGCGCGAGCCGGAGCACTGGACGAGATGATCAGCTCCGGCGCACTCGAGGACCTCACCGGACCCTCCGACCCGATCCAGGCCCAGCTGGACAGCTACAACCGGACCACCGGCGTGGAGCTGGAGCTGGAGAGGCTCAAGCAGGAGATCGGATACGAGCAGGCGCCGGCCATCGAGTCCAAGAGCGCCACCGAGGGCTCCAAGTGATCATCCGGATACTCGGTGTCGGCCAGTACGAGGTGCCGGACGAGGCGGTTTCGGAGCTGAACGCCCTGGACGACGCTCTCACCGGACCGATCGAGCAACACGACGATCAGGCGCTGCATTCCGGGCTGCAAAAGATCCTCGACGCGGTGCAGCGTCTGGGAAGCCGGGTGCCCGACGACTTCCTCGGGCCCTCGGACCTGCTAATGCCAGGTCCGGACTCGACCGTGGACGACATCAGGGAGCTGCTGACCGAGGAAGGGCTCATCCCGGACTGAGCGGGGGCTCCTCCGGAATCGAGTCCGGCGAGCGCTCGAACAGCTCCACCAGGTTGCCGGCGGGGTCGTTGACGAAACACCGGCGGGCTCCCCAGGACTGCCGCGCGTCCCGCCTGGACACGCCGGACGCCTCCAGCTCCTGCAGCACCGCGTCGTAGGCATCGCCCACGTCCAGGGCGAAGTGTGCCGGACCGGGGTCGGCGTGCCCGACGATGAGGTGCACCTGCGTGCCGTCGAATCCGAGCCAGCACCCCGGAGTGTCTGCGGCCAGCATCTCGGGCCGCACCAGCGGCACGCCGCCGATGCGCTGGTAGAACTGCTGTGCCGCCGGAAGCATCGCCTCCGACGGCACCGTGACAGTCACATGCTGAAGCCTGGGCACGTCGCCTAGAGAAGCAGACCCAGCGCCAGGAAGAGCAGGCCCAGGTTGTGCAGGTCCAGGCCGCCGAGCGCCCCACCGAACACCGCGAAAAGAAAGCAAAGAGCCGCCAGCACGAACATGATGCGATTCACCGTGAACTTCATCCCGTCCCCCTCCGCCGTTGTCGATCCCGACAGTCGGAATCTACTCCTGTAAGAGGGTTCGGCGGCCTACTTTCCGGGCTTGAACTTCAGCTTCTTGAGTTGTTCGGCGACCTCCTTGGAGGTGAGGAAGTCCAGAAGGGCCTCGACCGAGTTACGGCGGGCCCGGCCCCGCTCGACCGCCAGGTAGAGCGTTCGCTGAGCCTTCAGGCCGGGCACGTTGAGGACCCGCAGGTCACCCGATCCCGTCGTCTCCCCCGGCTCCAGCGCGTACGTCGAGATGAACGACAGGCCGACGTTGGCCTTCACCGCCCTCTTTACCGACTCGGTGGTGCCGAGCTCGAGCACGACGCCCAGACGCTCGGGGTCGAGTCCGACCGCCGCCATTGCCTCCCCGACCATCGTCCGGGTCCCCGACCCCTGCTCCCTCAGGACCCAGGGATGGAAGATCAGATCGTCCCTGTGGACGACCCTCTTCTCCACCAGGCCATTTTGCGCCGAGGCGATCAGAACCAGCTCGTCGGTGGCAAACGGGATGAGTTCCAGTCGGTCCACCGCTACAGCGGCGCCGATCACTGCGAAGTCGACCCGCCGCAGCAGGAGCTGGTCGGCCACGTGCTGGGTGTCGCCAACCTGCACGCAGACCCGGACGGCAGGGTACCTGTCGCAGAAAGGGCCGAGGACCTTGGGCAGCAGAAACTCGCCCGGGACTGTGCTGGCTCCGACGTTTAGGCGACCGGCCGGCAGTGTGCCGAAGGTCGACATCGCCTCTTCCAGGCGCTCTGCTGCGGTGGCCAGCTCACCGGCGTGGGCGTACAGCTGCTCACCGGCGGCGGTGGGGATCCAGGAGCGGCCGGATCGCACGATCAACTTGGTCCCGAAGTGGTCCTCGAGTGTCCTGATCTGGGCGCTGATCGCGGGCTGGGTCACTCCGAGGCGCTTGGCCGCTGCGGAAAAGCTTCCCTCATCGACGAGCTTGACGAAGCCGCGAAGGGCCGGAATCGTAAGCGGGGCCAACGCACCTCCATGCAGGCTTAGGGCGGGAAATCGGCACTATGGTATCCCGCCCCAGCCACAACGCGAAGAAGCCCCCAAAGGGAATTCTTCGCGCTTGAAGCTCGCTCAGACGGCGATGAGGCTGCCTTTGTCCTCCGCGCACTTGATGAGGTAGCGCACGATCGTCTGAGTCGGCGTCCTGACGGAGTGTACCGTGCTCAGGTGCTGCGCAAGCTGCCTGGCCAGGTCCGCCTTGTCAGTCGCAGTGGTGGAAAAGCCGCAGGTGTCCGCACCTGCCGACGCACAGCTGTACTTGAGTGCCACTTCCGGTCCCCTTTCAACTGCCTGTCCGATGTCCCAACTCTATCACGAGTTTCTTATATATCCAATAAAAACTGCTTATAGTCTACTGAGGTCCAGGACGGTTTCTCAGCCGGGCAGCGAAGTAGGCGGCCGCCAGGCCTGAGGCCAGGGCCAGCAAGAGGAACACGGTGCCCGCTTCCCTCGTGAAGTTCAGTACGAGGAAGACCACCGTGAGAGCCGCCAGAAGCAGTGCCAGGACGCGATCGTTCACCGAGCCGATTATTCAGCGGGCGCCACGGGTGATCAACGGCGGGCACGGTGCAGGGACCAGGCACCGACCCGAAGGCCTCGCTCCAGGGCGGCGTTAATATGGCCCCGATCCCAGGAGCGCTTCCCCATGCAGAGCAACCTATTTCTTGCCCCACGGATTCGACGCCGCTGCGGCGCGGCGCTCTGCGTGATGGTTCTGGTGCTTGCCGCCGGCTGCAACCAGGGAAACCCCACGCCGTCCGGCGGTACGAAGACTCTGACCAGCCCCGACGGGGCGCTGCAGTTCCGCGTCCCCACCACCTGGACGCAGGAGGATGGCCTCAACGAGGTGGCTGCCCTGCAGGCCGGCGACCCCAACCGCGAGGCATACGGCGTGGTCATCGAGGACCCTCGGCGGGTCTTCGCTTCGATGGACCTTGCCAAGTTCGCCGATCAGCAGATGCAGGAGCTCGCCAAGCGGGTCGGCCTGGCCAACCTAACCGGACCCGAGCGGCTTACCGTCGACGGAAAGCCGGCGCTCCAGTACCGGTTGAAGGGCTTCCACAACGCGGTCGAGGTGGTTTACCTCTACACCTTCGTCGAGACCCCGGACCGGTTCCTCAAAATCATCACCTGGAGCCTCGCCTCCAACTTCGAGCGGAACAAGGGCGTGCTCGAGCAGGTGACCGCCAGCATCCGGGAGCTCAAGCCGCTACCCGAGGCAAGCGCCACGCCTGCAGCGCCGCAGCCCGACGCCGGTCAGGTCCCCGTCCAGAACCCGGGCGGAATCAACCGCGGAGAAGGAACCTAGCTCAACTTTGGCCCGCGTTCGGGGCGAGCACCAGGGCTATCTTTCCCAGCGCCTCGGACTGGGCAAGGACCTCCGCCTGCTCCGGCGTAAGCAAAAGAGTGATGCCGCCCGCAGACGACCCGCCGACCCCCAGCTGGGAAGCAACCCCGGAACCTCCCTCGCCGCTGCCCACCGAGGCGACCTTGGCGGCCCGGATGACGGTGACCGTCTCTGCGTTGCCGCCGTCCCGAGCGAAGGTGGCGATGACATCGACCCGGTCTCCCGCCTTCGGCGCCAGTGCCAGCCCCTCGAGGGTCTGGGGACTCAGCGAGTAAGCCCTCATGCCGTCCGGCACAACCGACGACGACCCGGCATCCCGCCCGACCCTTCGGGAGGTGACGGGCTCGCCCTGGAGGATGGGCACGGCGGCCACCCGCCCAATGGCCAGGCTGGGGTTTTCCAGCGCGTCCTGCGGCAGATACCGCTCCGGGTGGTCCACGACCTCCACCATGCCGGGTTTGATAACCACACCGGAGTCGATGTCGGTCGACGCCACCACCATCGGCACCATGCGGCCGAACACCGGGATCTGGGCCCGGAGGGACGAAAGATAGCTGTAGACGGCGAGTGCCGTCGTTACGGCAGCCAGCACGGCGAGGACGCTCCACCTGGACGCGCGCCGGCGGCTGAGAATGAGAGTGGTCATCCCGGCCCCCCTTCGGAATAGACGGTGCGGAGGATGGGAAGTGGGAGGAAGTGCCAGGATTCTAATCGACGGGGTCGGCGGTTGGAAGACCCGAAGGCCTCAGTTCCTTTAAGCGGACTTCTCGGCCTTCTTGGCGGCGGGAGCCGGCTCGGGCTTCGCCGCCGGCTTGGAGTCGGCTTTGGAGTCCGACTTGGACTCGGGGCCGGACCCCGAGGATTTGTCCGCCTTGTCCTTCTCCTTGTCCTTGGAGTTGCCGCGCATCGGGTGGCTCGCGCGCCGGTCCGTCGAGTAGAAGCCGGAACCCTTGAACTGGATGCCCACCGGGTGGATCACCTTGCGGAGCGGTCCGCCGCAGACCTCACATGTCGTAAGAGGGTCGTCCTTGAACGATTGGAAGACCTCGGTCCGGTTCTCGCAGTTGAGGCAACGGTACTCGTAGGTGGGCAAAGGGTCCTGTTTCTCTTGAACTGGGGTGCCGTTCAATAGTATGTCAGAGCCTCCGTTAGGCCGGGAAAGCCAAACGAGGTCAGACTGGAGGTGCACCTTCACGCCCCAAGGAGCCGTTCCATGACCCCGACGATGGCCTCCCGCCGGTAGGTGTCTATGCCGGACACCGATCCCTCGGTGGAGCTGAAGAAGCTCGCCGACGACGCTGAAGCGATCGCCGCCGGCCACTTCGACCGCCCCATCGACCCGCCGCCCGCCGGCGACCTGCGCCGCCTGGCAGAGGCGCTGGACCAGATCGCCGGCAAGCTGCAGGCGCAGATGGGCCAGCTGCGGGAGTACAACGAGGCGCTGACCCGGGCACACATCCGCTTCGGCGAAGCCCTCCGGGCAACCCACGACCTGGAGCGCATGCTGGAGATCGCGCTGGAGACGGGGATGGAAGCAGTTCGGGCCCGGAGCGGCCTGCTCGTCCTGCGCCGCGGCGGCGCCCTGGTCTCGGGCGTCAGCCGGAACCTCGACCGGCCGCCGTTCAAGCTCGAGCTCGGCCAGGGTATCGCTGGCCACGTTGCCGCCACCGGCACGCCGGCACTTCTCCCGGGGTCGGCCGACCCGCCTCCCCGCGCCGAGGCTGAGCCCGACTTCCCGACCCAGCTGTCGGTTCCGCTCTTCTCGCACGAGCGGGTGCTGGCGGTTCTCAACTTCTACGACAAGCAGGAAGGGCTGTTCACCGAGACCGACCTGCGGGCGATCCTGTCGCTGACCGACCAGGCCGGCGTCGCCATCGAGAACGTCCTCCTGCACCAGGAGGCGGAGCGGATGGCGATCATGGACGGCAAGACCGGCATCTGGAACCACCGCTGGTTCCAGATCCAGTTCGCCCGAGAGATCGACCGGGCCCAGCGGTTTCGCCGGCCGTTCTCGCTGATCGTCCTGGACATCGACGACTTCCGGCGCTTCAACAACACCTACGGGCACCAGGTCGGCGACTACGTGCTCATCGAGCTGGCCCAGCGCATCCGCTCCACCGTTCGTGACGTCGACATGTTCGCCCGTTACGGGGGCGAGGAGTTCGAGCTGCTGCTCTCCGAGACCGACGAGGCCGGAGGGCTGAACGCGGCCGAGAAGATCCGGCAGGTGATTGCGGCGACGCCGTTCGAGTCAGAGATGACGCCGGAACCGCTGCACGTGACGATCTCGGCGGGCGTCGCGACCTACCCGTCGGCGGGCACCGACTTCCCTTCTATCTTCAAGGCGGCCGACCTCGCTTTGCT
>DATAAN010000130.1:0-3765 GCA_036260105.1 Actinomycetota bacterium | reverse complement strand
CCGGCGGAGGCGGCCAGACCCATGCGGGCTCCGAGCTTCGCCGCCGGCTCGGCAAGGTTGGGTCCGGCAACCGCACCCACGGTCGCCGCCCACACCACCCACGAGAGGTGACGGGCTGCGTGCCCGGCCGGCGCGAGGTCGGTGGCGGCGTACCGTGCGGCGAGGTTGCCCGCGCTGCCGGCGCCGGCCAGGAGCAGCGACGCGAGGAACAGCGGCCAGCTGCCGACACCGATGGCGGCGGCTGCGAGGGCGGCCCCGCCGAAGGCGCTGCCGAAGGCAAGCATCAGGCCGGACCTCCGCCCGCTCCTGGCGACGACTCGGGCGGTCGGAAGGGCGAACAGGGCGGCCCCCAGGACGACGGCCGTCCCCGCCAGACCGCTGAGCGCTGTCGAGCCGGACAGCTGCTCCACGACCAGTGCGCTGAAGGCAAATCCGATCGACATACCCATCCCACTGACCACCTGGGCGGCGCACAGCACCGCAACCGTCCTCCGCTGGATGCGCTGGACGTCTGGAGCGGCGAGTGTGGGGACCTGGATTGTCGTCATCGGGCATGCTTTCGATCGCTGGTCCGACTGTAACGCCGACCGGCGTCACCGTTTTCGAGCGGAGGGTCGCTCAGGGTTTCCGGAGTTCGGACAACGATTTCCTTGGCAGCATGCGGGGAAGGTTTTCAGCGGCTGCGTCCAAAGCCGGACCGCCTTCCGAGGTTGCCCGGAGCTGCCCGACTGGCCCTGGAGCCTCGGCACTTCAGAAAGGGAGAGCTATGACTGACGACGCAAGCACGAATCCCGGATCGGTCCCGGACCCAATCCCCGAGGTCCGCGACGAAGGTCCAGGCGGAACCGACCTGGGCTCGATGCCCGAGAAGTCCGGATCGGACGGAAACGAGGCGACCGGTTCCCTTCCCGACCCGGTTCGCCACGGAAGCGCCGAGGGTTAGCGCGCCCGCGCCGCAGCCGGCTCGCCGCCGAAGGCGTCGGCGCCTAGCGGCGGCCTGAGTCGGGCAACCAGCCGTTCGTCTGCAGGAAGTGCAGGACCGAGGCAACCGACGTGTCCGGCGTCTCCTCGTCGGTCAACAGGTGAAGTTCCGGGCGTTCCGGTGCTTCGTAGGGGTCCGAGACGCCGGTGAAGTGTGGGATCTCGCCGGCTACCGCTCTGGCGTACAGGCCTTTGACGTCCCGGTCCATGCACGTGTTCAGGGGGGCGTCGACGAAGACTTCCAGAAAGGGAAGGCCGGCGGCTTCGTGTATCTCCCGGGCCCACTGCCTTCCGGCACGGTAGGGGCTAATGACCGGCACCAGCACGACGATTCCGGCGTCGGCCATGAGCTGAGCGACGTGGGCGATGCGGCGCACGTTCTCCGCCCGGTCCTCAGCCGAGAAGCCGAGGTCCCCGTTCAGCCCGTGCCTTACGTTGTCTCCGTCCAGCAGGTACGCCGGCTGACCGGCCGCGATCAACGCCTTCTCGACCGCGCCGGCGATGGTCGACTTGCCTGAACCGGACAACCCGGTGAACCAGATGGTGCCCCCGCGGCTGGGGCGGTCGGCCCGTGAGACTTGACCGGCCTGCCAGACGATGTTGGTCGATCCCGGCTTGCCGGCCGGCGTGCTCAAGGCGCGCCCAGGATCATCCCAGCGCCGACGGTGGTGTTCGTCGCTTCGTCGATGAGGATGAAGCTGCCCGTGGTGCGGTTGCGGCGGTACTCGTCGTAGAAGAGCGGGACCGTGGTGCGCAGGGTGACCCGGCCCATCTCGTTGAGCCGTAGCTCGCCGGCGTCCTCGTGGCGGTGCAGCGTGTTGACGTCCAGCTGGTACGCCATGTTTTTCACGATCGTCCGGGCCATCTGGGTGGTGTGCTTGATGGCGAACCGGTCGCCGGCCCGCAGCGGCCGGGTGTCGCTCATCCAGCAGATCATCGCCTCGATGTCCTGGCCGACATGTGGCCGGTTACGAGGCCGGCAGATCATCGAGCCGCGGCTGACGTCGATGTCGTCGTCCAGCCGGATGGTCACCGACATGGGGGGGAACGCCTCCTCGAGCGGGCCGTCGGCGGTTTCTATGGCGGTGATGCGCGATGTGAAGCCGCTGGGCAGCACCATCACCTCGTCTCCGACCTTGAGGATGCCTCCGGCCACGGTGCCGGCGTACCCCCGGTAGTCGTGGTAGTCATCGCTCATCGGCCGGATCACGTACTGGACGGGGAAGCGGACGTCGATCAGGTTGTGGTCGGAGGCGATGTAGACGTCCTCCAGCATGTGGAGAAGGGAGGCGCCCTCGTACCACGGCATGTTGGCGGAGCGGGTGACGACGTTGTCGCCGTGAAGCGCCGAGATGGGCACGAACGAAAGGTCGCCGATCTCCAGCTTGGCGGCGAACTCCTGGAACTCCTCCTTGATCCGCTCGAAGACCTCCTGGCTGTAGTCGACCAGGTCCATCTTGTTGACGCACAGGACCAGGTGCGGGACGCGCAGGAGGGTGGTCAGGATCGCGTGGCGCCGGCTCTGCTCCTGGATGCCGTTGCGGGCGTCGACCAGGATGAGCGCCAGGTCCGCCGTCGAGGCGCCGGTCACCATGTTTCGCGTGTACTGAACGTGGCCCGGCGTGTCGGCGATGATGAACTTGCGCTTCGGCGTGGCGAAGTAGCGGTATGCGACGTCGATGGTGATGCCCTGCTCCCGCTCCGCCCGCAGGCCGTCGGTCAGCAGCGCGAGGTTGGTGTAGCTTTCGCCCCGGTCCCGGGAGACTCGCTCGACCGCGTCCCACTGGTCCTCGAAGATCTGCTTCGAGTCGTAGAGCAGCCGTCCGATGAGGGTGCTCTTGCCGTCGTCGACGGAGCCGGCGGTGGCGAACCTCAGAAGCTCCACTAGAAGTACCCCAGCTTCTTGCGGTCCTCCATGGCGGCCTCGCTGAACCTGTCGTCCACTCGGGTGGCGCCCCGCTCGGTGATGCGGGTGGCCGCTACCTCGGCGATCACCTTGTCAACCGTGTCCGCGCTGCTCTCGATGGCTGCGGTGCACGACGCGTCCCCGACCGTGCGGTAGCGGACCATCGCCTCGAAGACCTCGGCGCCCGGCGGTGCGGGCGCCACAGGGTGGACCGCCATGAGCATGCCCCGGGTCAGGTACACGTGGCGGCGATGGGCGAAGTAGATGGGCGGCAGTGGGATCTCCTCCTCGGCGATGTACTGCCAGATGTCCAGTTCGGTCCAGTTGGAGAGGGGGAAGACCCGGATGTGCTCACCGGGACGGTGTTTGCCGTTGTAGAGGCTCCACAGCTCCGGCCGCTGGTTTTTCGGGTCCCACTGGCCGAAGTCGTCGCGAAAGCTGTAAACCCGCTCCTTGGCGCGGGCTTTCTCCTCGTCGCGCCGGGCGCCGCCGAAGACGGCGTCGAAGCGATGCTCCTCGATGGCGTCCAGGAGCGTCGTGGTCTGCAGCTGGTTGCGGGAGGCGCCGGGCCTGGTGTCCTCGACGACCCGTCCCTTGTCGATCGACTCCTGCACCGAGGCGACGATCAACCGCACCCCCAGCTCCGACACGCGCCGGTCCCGGTACTCGAGCACCTCCTCGAAGTTGTGGCCGGTGTCGACGTGCATTAGAGGAAACGGGATCCGAGCCGGGTGGAACGCCTTCTGGGCGACCCGAAGCATGGTGATGGAGTCCTTTCCGCCGCTGAACAGCAGCACCGGCCGCTCGAACTCCGCCGCTACCTCACGAAAGATGTGAATGGCCTCAGCTTCCAGAGCTCGCAGGTGACTCAGTGTGTA
>DATAAN010000129.1:0-1897 GCA_036260105.1 Actinomycetota bacterium | reverse complement strand
CCTGGTATCTGCGGGTGGTATCCGGATCCTGTCCAACCTTGTGCCCCTCGCCTCCGACGAGCAGATAAGCCCTGTCGCCTTCTCGATGGGAGCGAATCGACCGGCCCGGAGTGTCGATGCCCAGGTACATGCCCTCTGGAGGGGGGCTCTCCGACTTGATCGCCAAAGCGTAGGAGCGCATTGGCGCGTTCCGAGCAAAAAGGCCGGCGGGGTCGTGAAAGGGCAGCTGAGTCGCCTGGATGACGTGATCCGCTCGAACCGTCCCTCGGTCGGTTTCGACGGTGCCGGGGCTGCCCGGCTCGATGTCCAGCGCCCGGGTGAGCTCGAAGATCCTTCCGCCCTCTTCCGCTATCAGTCCGGCGATGCCCAGGCAGTACTTGCGCGGGTGGAACATGGCCTGGTTGTCGAAACGAACCGCCGCCTTGACCTCGAAGGGCAGCTCCGTCTCGGTGACGAAGGAAGCTGGAAGGCCAAGGCGTTGAGCAACCTCGACCTCCTTCTCTATGTCCAAGACGCGCTTTTCGTCCGCGGTGTAGGTATAGGCGGGCCTCCGTTCAAAATTGCACTCAATTCCGGCCTCTTCAACGATCCCGGCGACCGTGCTGATCGCCGACTCAGCGGCCTCCCCGTAGCGGCGGGCATTCTCTTCGCCGTGCTGGTCGAGGATTGAGGCGTAGGTCAGCCCGTGGAGGGAGGTCAGCTTGGCGGTGGTATAGCCGGTCACCCCCGAGGCGATGCGGCCGGCTTCGATCACGGCGACACTTGCCCCGGCCCGCAGCAGCGTGAGGGCCGCGCTGAGCCCGGTTATTCCTGCGCCGAGTATCGCGACGTCAACCTGCACCTCTTCTTGAAGCGCTGGGTAGGACGTTTCCGACGTCGTCCCGACCCACAGGGATGGGTTGACCTCATTGAGACTGCCCGTCTGGATCCTCCTCGTCAGTGTTGAACCGCTCCAAAGCCGCTGCGGTCTAGTACCCAACCAAACAGCCTCCAAACGGTCGGGATGCCGTCTCAAGCCGTTGGCACGTCCATCAGAATTTTTTCGAGGTGCTTGACTACAAGAAGCCTATGTCGTGTAATGACCTTGTTGTGATTACACCAAGGTCTAGTGACGCAATCACTGCCCCTTCTGCGGCGACGCTTGCAAACATCACCTACCGGCAGCTGGACTACTGGGCCAGGCAAGGCTGGGTGACGCCTTCAATCGAGCCGGGAGTGGGGCGGCCGGGGCGCCGGCTCTACGGCCCGGCCGACGTCATTAAACTCGCCGCCCTCGGTCACTTCGGCCGTTCGGGGGCGGACGTCGGGATCCTAGGGCCCAAGCTCGCCAGACTGAACTTGACCGATGTGCCGGACGACTATGTGCTCGTGGCCACAGGAGGCGATGTCATCGTGGTGGGGGCATCCGAGCTGCGAGCGGTTCTTGCAAGGCCGGGGACTTCCTCACTGTTCGACCCGGCCGGTCTCCGGGCCAAGCTGGAGCCGGCCCCACAGATGGTGGAGCCGGTGGGCTCACGGAGAAGCGCATGAAGTTGTTCGAGGTCCCCCGCTCGGGGCCGGAGCCCTACGAGAATCTCCCCGACCCCGGCGAGAGCGCTTACTTTCAGGCCCGCGCCTCAGCTGCCGGAGCCGACTTCAAGCAAATCGCCAAGGAGTGGGTCGAGCAAGCGGGCGGAACAATAGAGGCCGACAGGATGATGGTCGGAGTCCATCCGGTGGATGCCCTGGTGCGAGGCATAAACGGATCCCGCTACCTTCTGCTGGCCCGCGGCACCCCCGACGGTGGTCCGAGGGCGGGGCTCCGAAGAACCGACACGGTGCTCAAGATGGGCTGCAGGGCGGTGCTGATCGCCCGTCGGACGGACCTGCCGCGCCTCGTCGTGACCTCACATCTGCC
>DATAAN010000128.1:0-24814 GCA_036260105.1 Actinomycetota bacterium | reverse complement strand
GTCGGTGAAGAAGGCCGGCGCCAGACCGCCCACAAGCACCACGACGGCTGCAACCCCTATCGCTGCGCTGAGCGGCGTCGGCAGAGTCACCTCGGCCGTCGACTCCGTCTGGTCCATGAACATACGCTTCACCACCGCGGCGTAGAAGAACAGCGAGATCACGGTGTTCACGGCCATGGCGATGGCCAGCCACAGCCCGTTGCCGTCGATCAGCACCCGGAACACCATGAACTTGGCCCAGAAGCCGGCGAACGGCAGGACGCCGGCGAGAGACAGCAGGAAGATCGCCATCGCCACCGAGAGCCCGGGTGCCCGGGCGAACATCCCGGAGTAGTCGTCGATGCGGTAGCTTCCGCCCCGGCGGGCGAACGCGGTGGCGCAGGCAAAGGCGCCGGTCTCCATGAAGGCGTAGATGAGCAGGTAGACGACCGCAGCGAAGACTATCTGGGTGTTCAGAGACTCACTGGTGGCGCTGGCGACCCCCAGAGGGATCATCATGTAGCCCGCCTGGGCGATGGACGAGTAGGCCAGCAGCCGGACGATCTGCTTCTGCTGCAGTGCCACCAGGTTGCCGAAAGTCATCGTGATGACGCCGATTACGCCGAAGATCGGGCGCCAGATGTCGGCCAGCGGGCCAAGGGCCAGGAACATCACCTGGAACAAGCCGACGAACCCCGCCGTCTTGGAGGCCACCGAAAGAAAGGCGGCGACCGGCACAGGCGCCCCCTCGTAGGTGTCCGGAACCCACCACTGGAAGGGGAAGGCGGAGACCTTGAAGCCGAAGCCGACGATGAGGAACAGGATCGCGAGCAAAGAGATGTCCTCTATGCCCGAGCGGCCGGAGAGCCCGTCGGCGACGTCGGCGAGGTTCGTGGCCCCGGTGATCCCGTAGAAAAGCGACATGCCGAACAGCATGAGAGCCGTGGAGAGGACGCCGAAGAGGAAGAATTTCAGGGCTGCCTCGTTGGAGCGGATGTCGTGCTTGCGAATGCCGGCCAGGATGAAGGCCGGAAGCGAGATCATCTCCAGGGCGACGAAGATCGCGATGAGGTCACGGCTGGAGGCAATCGTCAGCATGCCAAGCAGCGAAAACAGCATCATCGTGTAGTACTCGCCGTGCGGAACGGTGCGGTCGTCCTCGATGAACGCTTCCGAGACGGCGAAGACCAGAAGCGCCGCCACACAGAACACCAGCTTGAAGACGACGGCGAAGCGGTCCACCACGAACATGCCGTTCAGCGTGGAGATGTTGTCCCCGAACAGGTTCAGGACCGCCGCCAGTGTGGCCAGGATGCCGAGCACCGACAGCGGAAACGCTATCCGCCGCTTCTCCGGCTCCAGGAACAGGTCGATGGTCATCACAGCGCAGGCGACGGTGGCCAGAATGATCTCCGGAAGGAGAGCTACGAGGTCGATGTCCATCAGTGGTCCGCGACCTGCGCTACCTGGGCCTGCCGCTCACCGGCAACCGTCTCCGTCAGCCGGGTGACCGAGCTGGTGGTGGTGTCCATGATCAGGCGGGGGTAGAGACCGAGGATCAGGATCAGTGCGAGAAGCGGGATCCATGCCGCCGCCTCCAGCCGCTCCACGTCGGCCAGCCGTCCGTGGTGGCCGTCGTCCCGGGGAGTCCCCATGTTGACCCGCTGAAGCATCCAGAGGAAGTAGCCGGCCGTGAGGACGGTACCGATGCCTCCGATGACCATCGCGGTGCGGAAGACCGTCGTGTCCAGGCCCTCGAGGGGCCGATAGGACGCCAGCAACGCCATGACCTCACCCCACAAGCCGGCCAGCCCGGGGAGGCCGAGGGAGGCGATCGCACAGAAGGCCAGCAGGCCGGCCATCCGGGGGATCCGAAGACCCATGCCGGCGAGCTCCGGCATCTCGTAGGTGTGGTAGCGCTCCTTGATCGAACCGGCGAGGAAGAACAGCATGCCGGTAACCACGCCGTGGGCGATCATGCCGAAGACCGCGGCGTTGAACCCCTCGGGTGTGAGCGTCGCAATGCCGAGCATCACGAAGCCCATGTGGCCGACCGACGAGAAAGCGATCATGCGCTTCAGGTTGGTCTGCGCCAGGCAGCAGAGGGCGCCGTAGACGATCGCTATCGCCGCCAGTATCGCGATGACCGGAGCGAAGGTCTGGGCCGGCCCGGGCAGGATCGGGATGGCAATCCGCATGAAGCCGTAGGTGCCCATCTTCAGTAGGACCGCCGCCAGGAGGACGCTTCCGATGGTCGGCGCCTGGGTGTGGGCGTCGGGGAGCCAGGTGTGGAACGGCCACATCGGCACCTTCACGGCGAAGCCGAGCGCCATCCCGGCGAAGATCAGGTTGGCGAGGCCGACCGGCAGGTTCAGCACGCCGGCCTGCTGCAGCCGGATCATGTCGAAGGTGTGCGGATCCGACTGGAAGTACAGCGCCAGAAACCCGAGCAGCATGAAGATGCTTCCGAAGAGGGTGTACAGGAAGAACTTGATGGCGGCGTACTGGCGGTTCTCGCCCCCCCAGATGCCGATGAGGAAGTACATCGGGACCAGCACCAGCTCCCAGAAGACGAAGAACAGCACCAGGTCCAGGGCGATGAACGACCCGTTCATCCCCGTCTCCAGCAGCAGGATGAGGGCGAAGAAAGCCTTGGCGTTGCCGGGTTCGGGGATGTGCCAGTAGGCGTAGATCACACACAGGAAGGTGACCAACAGGCTCAGCACGATGAGCGGCAATGAGATGCCGTCGATGCCGACGTGGTAGTTGGCGTCGATCGCCGGAATCCACGGGACGCTCGTCTCGAACTGCAAGCCGCCTTCGCCGTGGTTGAAGGCGAAGGTCACCATAAGCCCGACGACCAGTGCCGCGCCCGAGCTCACCAGCGCCAGCAACTTCTGGACGCCTTCCATGCCCTTGGGGGTCAGAGCGATCACCAGAGCCCCGAGCAGGGGCAGGAACACCGCCAGAGTGATTCCCCACTCATCCACCAAGTTCATAGGTCCTCCGTCGTGTCGTCAGCCGTTAGAAGCGGAAAAAGGCAAAGGCGCCGACGAGCGTGGCGACTCCGAGGAACATCGCCGCCGCGTAGCGCTGCATGTTGCCGGTCTGCCAGAACTTGAGCTTGTCACCCGCGAGACCGGCGAACCGGGCGAGGTTGTTCACTAGCCCGTCGATAAGGCCCTGGTCGACATCCCGGTACGCGAAGGTGCCGGACTTGACCGCCACGATCCCCGCCGCGTTGACCACCCCGTCGAGCACGTGCTGGTTGACCCAGTAGGCCGCCCGGGACAAGCCATCCCGCACCGGCCGGACGATGCCCCGGAAGTAGATCTCGTCCAGGTAGTACTTGTTCAGCAGCAGCCGGTAGAACGGCGCCAGGGCGGTCCGCTGCAGGTCGACCTTGACCCGGCCCAAGCGGAAGATCGCCCAGCCCACGGCGAAGCCGGCCAGGGCCAGGCCGGTGGATGCGATGGCGATCATCGGGTTGAAGGCGGCGTGCTCCTCCCCGTAATGGACCCAGGTGCCGAACTGGTTGAGGTCGCCCGGGATGCCCACCCAGCCGCCGGCCACCGCAAGGACCGCCAGTGCAATAAGCGGGTAGGTCATGAGGCGGGGGCTCTCGTGGGGGTGCACGTGCTTCTCGTCGTACTTCGGCGCCCCGAAGAAGGTGAGCGCCAGCATGCGGGCGACATAGCACGCGGTGAGGAAGGCGGTCAGCATCATGGCGATGAAGGTGATCATCCCCGCCGTGCTGCCGTGGGTTGCCGCTTCGTAAGCTCCCGTGACCAGCTCGTCCTTCGACCAGAAGCCGGCGAAGGGCGGGAAGGCGGCGAGCGCCAGGCCGCCGATGATGAAGGTGATCGAGGTGATGGGCATCTTCTTGAACAGCCCGCCCATGTCGGTCATGTTGTTGGAGTGCACGGCGTGGATCACCGAGCCGGCGCCGAGGAAAAGCAGGGCCTTGAACCAGGCGTGCGTCCAGATGTGAAACACGCTCGCCGTGTAGGCGCCGACTCCGAGGCCGCCGATCATGTACGCCAGCTGCGAGATGGTCGAGTAAGCAAGAACCCTCTTGAGGTCCTGCTGGACCAGCGCCAGCAGCGCTGCGATAACCATGGTTATGGATCCGATGATCGCCACCTCGTCCAGGGCGATGTCGGAAGCGTTGTCGAACACCGGAAACATCCGGGCGACCAGGTAGACGCCTGCGACCACCATGGTCGCGGCGTGGATAAGTGCCGACACCGGCGTGGGACCGGCCATGGCGTCGGGCAGCCAGGTGTGCAGGGGGAACTGCGCCGACTTGCCGATGGCGCCGCAGAACAGCAGAACCGCAGCGACGGTCAGCGTTCCCCGGGCGATGTCGCCCGCCGCCGCCATCTCGTTTATCTGGGCGACGTTGAAGCTGCGGGCGGCCCAGAACAGCACGAAGATGCCGAACATGAAGCCGACGTCACCGACGCGTGTTGTCAGGAAGGCCTTGATGGCGGCCGAGGAGTTCTCGTGCTTCTCCCACCAGTGGCCGATCAGCAGGTAGGAGCAGATGCCCATGCCCTCCCAGCCGAGCAGCATCTGCAGCATGTTGTTCGCCAGGACCAGGTTCAGCATCGAAGCGGTGAACAGCGACAGCGTGGCGAAGAAGTGGGTGACCCGTACGTCCCCCTTCATGTAGGAGGCGGCGTACAGGTGGACCATGAGGGCCACGAAGCCGACGACTACCATCAGCACCGCGGTGAGCCCGTCGACGTGGAAGCCGAGCTCCAGCGTCGAGTCGGGGCCGAAGTTCATCCACGTGACCGCCCGCTCGAAACCGTGGAAGTCGGGGTCGGCGCCGATGTGGCGGATGGTGTCGAAGAAGACGAGCAGCGACCCGAGCAGGACGGCCACCATGGCGCCCACGCCGATCTCGGCGCCCCTTCGCGGAAAGCGCTTGCCGATGGCCCAGATGAGGGCGGCCGAGGCCATGGCGATCACCGGGACGACGAATGCCATCTCCATGGCACCTCCGCCGCCGGCGGAAGCCGCGGCTTCACCGCCGTGCTCGGCTGCAGTGGCGAGGACGGTCACCATTTGAGGAGGTTCACCTCATCGAGCGAGACCGTGAAGCTGTTCCGGTAGATGAGCAGCACGATGGCCAGGCCGACGCCCAGCTCGGCGGCTGCGATGGCGATCACGAAGAGGGCGAACACCTGGCCGATCAGGCGGTCGTCGCCGACCACCCCGTTGAAGGCGATGAAGTTAAGGTTCACCGCATTCAGCATGAGCTCGACCGACATCAGCACGATCACCGCGTTGCGGCGGGCGAGCACGCCGTAGACGCCTACACAGAAGAGGAAGGTGGTCAGCACCAGGATCCAGTTGAGCGGCATCTAGTCCCGTTTCGCCAGGAAGACTGCGCCGACCAGCGCGGCCAGAAGGAGAACCGACACGATCTCGAACGGCAGGACGAAGTTGGTGAAAATCTCGTTCCCCAACTCGGCGGTGTTGCCGGTCTGCCGGCCGAGGTCGATGGTCGCCCCGTCGAAGTACCTCCAGAGCACCGGGGTGGTGACACCGAACAGCACCAGGGCAACCGGCGCCGCGATCCAGCGCTGCTGCCGGTCCAGCGCCGTCTTGCCGATCTGGGCCCGGGTGAGCATCAAGCCGAAAAGCAGCAGGACGATCACCGCTCCCACGTAGATCAGCACCTGGACCCAGGCGACGAACTCGGCGGTGAGGATCAGGAAGACGATAGCCATGCCCAACAGGGTCACGACCAGGTAGAGGGCGGCGTGCACCAGGTTCTTGTTGGTGACCAGCCGTACCGCCGCCAAGCCGGAGACCGCGGCAACGATCAGGAAGACGAGTCCCTGCAAGCTACTCCTCGCCTTTCTTGGCGTCGCCTGCGGCCGGCTTGACCGCCGGCCCCTCGGCGCCGATCTCCAGCTCCACCGGCGGAGGCACGTGGTACATCCACTGGTTCAGCTGGTCCATCTCGTGCGTCAGCTGGGTGACGTCGTGCTCCGAGTAGTTGTCGAGCTGGCCCCAGAAAAGGGCGTCGTACGGGCAGACCTCCACGCAGATGCCGCAGTACATGCAAAGCGCGTAGTCGATGGCGAACCGGTCCAGGATGTTGACCTTCTTCCCGCGCTTCCCGGTGGAGCTCTCCCGCACCGACTTGTGTCCTTCTATATAGATGCACCAGTCGGGACACTCCCGGGCGCACAGCATGCAGACGGTGCAGTTCTCCTCCTTGAGGGCGATGATCCCGCGGGAGCGGGGCGGCAGCTCGTCCACCTCGTCGGGGTACTGGATGGTGACGGCCGGCGTGAGCATGTGGCGCAGCGTCACCCCCAGGCCTTTGAGCAGCCCGATGCCGAAGGTGGTCTTCTTCACCTTCCCCGGCTCGAGCGTCTTCAGCTCCTTACGGGGAACCAGCTCGTCTATTTGGCTTCCGGTCGTCACCGCCATGGCGTTCTCCTTCGACTCCTCAGATCCACGGGGTCAGCTTCAGCGCGCCGGTGGCAAGGATGTTCACCAGCGACAGCGGGATCAGAAACTTCCAGGCGAACTTCTGCAGCTGATCCTCACGCAGACGAGGATAGGTCCACCGAACCCAGATCAGCAGGAAGAGGATAGTCACCGTCTTGGCAATCAGCCAGACGATGCCCGGAACGAAGTCCAGCGCCCGGTGGGGCGGGGCGTAGCCTCCCAGAAACAGCGTGGCGCCGAGTGCCGCCAGGCCGATCATGGCGATGTACTCGGCGGCGAAGACGCTGAAGGCAAACCGGATGCCGGTGTACTCGGTGAAGGCGCCGGTGATCAGCTCGGCTTCCGCGACCGGCATGTCGAACGGAGGCCGGGTCAGCTCGGCGGTTGCGGCGGTGAGGAACACGAAGAAACCGACGATCTGGAAGGGCAGGAAGGGGATGTAGAAGCCGGCGATCTCTATCTGCTTCTGAGATTCCACGATGTCGATCAGCGAGAGCGAGCCCGCCATCATGGCAACGGCGGCGACCGCGAGCACCAGGGGGAGCTCGTAGGCGATCAGCTGGGCGGCGGCCCGCAGAGCCCCGAGAAGCGAGTACTTGTTGGCCGACGCCCAGCCGGCCATGAGGATGCCGATGACGCCCACCGACGACGCGGCGAGGACGTAGAAGACTCCGACCTCCAGGTCCTCGATGACGAGGTTCCGGCCCGCCGGGATCACGACGAAGCTGAGGGCCGCGCCGAGCATCGTGACGTACGGCACCATCGAGAAGACCGCCTTGTCGACGTTTTTCGGGATGATGTTCTCCTTCAGGACGAACTTGATGCCGTCGGCCAGCGTCTGCGCCCAGCCGTGAAAGCCGCCGGGGTACATCGGACCGAGCCGGGCCTGCATGTGCGCGCCGATCTTCAGCTCCACCCAGCCCAGGACGAGGGTCGCCGGCAGCAGGATGAGCAGGACCGACATCTTCAGGCCCAGCTGGACGTACGAGTTGGAGAGGGCCTCGGCTATCACCGGTCGATGTCCCCGACGACGAAGAACATGCTGCCGAGGATGGCCACCATGTCCGGGACGTACGCGCCTCTAAGCATGTGCGGGACGACGGAGATGTTGTTGAAGGAAGGCGTCCTCGCCTTCATCCGGTAGGGCTTGGCCTCACCATCGGAGATGATGTAGTACCCGAGCTCGCCCAGCGGGTTCTCCGCCTTCGCCCAGATCGCGCCCTTGGGAATCGTCAGGCGCTTGGGCACCTGCCCGATGTGCGACCCCGAGGGCAAACCCATGAGAGCCTGCTCGACGATCTTCGCCGACTCCCTCATCTCCTGTATCAGCACCCAATATCGGTCGAACGAGTCGCCGTGCGGGCCGACCGGGATGTCGAAGTCGAACTCGTCGTAGTTCAGGTAGGGCTCTGCCTTCCGTACGTCGTAGGGAATCCCGCTCCCCCGCAGAAGCGGCCCTGACACCCCGTACTCGAGGGCGAGATCCGGGTCCAGGATCCCTACGCCGACCGTCCGGGCCTTGAAGATCTCGTTGCCGACCAGCAGCTCCTCGTAGTCGGGAATGGCCCGCTGCAGCTGCCGGATTCCCTTAAGGGTCGTATCGACCCACCCCCGAGGTACGTCCTCCTTCAGCCCTCCCGGGCGGATGAACCCGAAGTGCAGCCGGCCCCCGGTGGCCATCTCCATCGCCTTTTGCAACATCTCTCGCTCCCGGAAGGCGTACATCACCGGGGTGGTCGCTCCCAGCTCCAGGCCGAACGACCCCGTGAACATCAGGTGGTTCAGGATCCGGTTCGTCTCGGCGATGATCACCCGCAGGTATGTCGCCCGCCGGGGAACCTCCAGCCCCATCAGCCGTTCGACGGCGAGCGCGGCTGGGATCTCGTTGTTGAGGCCGGAGAGCCAGTCCATTCGGGAGCAGAGGTTGGTGATCTGCCGGAAGTCACGCTGCTCGAACAGCTTCTCGTGCCCTCGGTGCATGTAGCCGACAACCGGCGTCGCCTCGACGATCCTCTCGCCGTCGAGGGTGACGACGACCCGGAGGACTCCATGGGTCGCCGGGTGCTGCGGCCCGATGTTGAGCACCATCTCCTCCGTCCGCAGGGTCCCGTCCGAGGCGAGGCGCGCCTCGCTCAGCCAGCGGTCCGTGGTGGGGATGAGGCTGCTCACGCCCTTCCTCCTCCGGCGGCTTCCGATGGATCCTTGGCGCCCGGCCACGGCTTGAACACCCGGCTGGCGAGCTTGAAGCTCTTCAGCAGCGGGTGGCCGACGAAGTCCGGCGGCAGGTACAGCTTCACGAGGTTGGGGTGGCCCTCGAAGTGGATGCCGAACATCTCGTGCGTCTCCCGCTCGTGCCAGTCGGCGCTGCGGAAGACGCCGGTGATGGTCGGCATGCTCGGGTTTACGGCTGGGAGGGGCACCTTGATGCCGACCGTGTTCGAAAAAACCACGGAGTACACCATGACTATCACCTCGAAGCCCTGGTCCTCCCAGTCGACGCCCGACAGGAAGGTGAAGTAGGTGCAGGCAAGCTCGGGGTCCTCCCGAAGCGTCCGGACGGCGTCGACTATGCGCGCCGGCTCGACCGTCGCCCAGACGTGTCCGTAGTTGACCTCGACTCCACTCGCCAGGTCCCCAAGCTTTGAGGAGACCCGCCGGCTAAATACCTCCGGCTCGACCCGTTCCGATGACCTGAGGGATCTTTCCAGTGTGCTCACTACCCTGCCATTTCTCTTTGATGTTTTCGCCCTGGATCATGTTCTGCAGGCGGATGATTCCGCCGAGCAGTCCCTCCGGCCGGGGCGGGCAACCCGGGACGTAGACATCGACCGGGATGATTTGGTCGATGCCCTTCGTGACGCAGTAGGAGTCCCAGTACGGACCTCCGCAGTTTGCGCACGAACCCATGGAGATCACGTACTTCGGCTCGGCCATCTGCTCGTAGACCCGGTTGATAGCCGGGGCCATCTTGTCGGTCACTGTGCCTGCCACAACCATCAGATCCGCCTGCCTGGGCGAGGCGGGGTACGGGATGACTCCCAGCCGCATGATGTCGTGCTTGGGCATGGCAGATGCGATGAACTCAATCGAGCAGCAGGCCAGCCCGAACTGGAACATCCAAAGCGAATACTTGCGTCCCCAGTTCAGCAGAAAGCTGACCGACTTGGGGAGCTTTACTTTTCCTACCTCTGAATCTTGGGCCATCAGTGCTCCTCTACAAAGCGTCGGGGAAGCCGGCGGTGGCCCGCCGTGCGGGACATCAAAGCCAGTCCAGCACCTTCTTCCGCCAGGCGTACAGCAAGCCAAGGGCGAGGATGGCGATGAAGATGACCATCTCGACGAAGGCGAACAGCCCCAGCTCCTCGAAGACCACGGCCCACGGGAACAGGAACACTGCCTCCACGTCGAAGATCACGAAGAGCAGGGCGAACATGTAGTACCGGATGGTGGTCTGGCTCTGGCCCGTTCCGATGGGATCCATGCCGGACTCGTAGGTCGTCAGCTTCTCCCGCGTCGGCACCTTCGGGGACACCAGGCGGTTCAGGCCGAGGGTGCCCGCGACGAGGCCGATCATGGCCAAGGCGTAGATCCCCAGGGTGAGGTATGAACCGAAATAGCCGTCCGGCACTGCGCGCCAAATCCCTTCGTCGATAGCCGTCAGACCACTGAAAGCTATCACAGCTCTGCCCCCGCCCCTTGAGGCCAGGTACCCCAAGCCTTACCTTCCGATTGGGCGGGCAAACCTCAATTTAGCGGCCTCGGACGCCCCTGCCAGCGATCATCGGAGACCGTACGATAAGAGGATGGCGCGGATCCTCGCCGGGGTCGGTTAATCCACGCCGTTCCGGGCGTGCGAGTGCGGTAGGGGAAGGTCCGCCCCTGGTTACAGGACGGTCCTACCGGGCGAGGTAGTTGAAGGCAGCGGGGATCGGCTCGTCGTAATTCGGTCGCTTGCGCATGCCCTTCGGCATCTTGACCCGCTTGGGGCGGCCGATGCCCATCGCCTGGGAGAGCACGCTGACGATGTGCTTTTCCACGACGTCCGGCGTTATCTGGTCGAGGACGTACTCGCCTGCAGTCCCGGCAGGTCCTCCGATGTCGGGCATCATGGCGCTCTCGTGCACCAGGACGGAGTTCTTCGACGGGTTGACGAAGAAAGCGATGTGAGGCCACCCGAGCTGGCCGGGGTTGCGCGGATCGGTGGGTCGTACCCCGTTCGGGTAGATCGTGAAGGTGATGGCGGCGTTCAGGGTCCTGCCGTCGGACTGGAGGCCGTCGTCGTTCTGGACGATCTCGTAGTCGTGGCCCCCCCGTCGGAGAAGCTCAGCCGTCGTATCGATGACCGGCCGGATCACGGTCTGGATCGTCGCTGCAAAGTGCTGAAGAAAGTCGTCCCGCTGTGCCCGCTTGAGTTCCATTTCAAGCCTCGCCGCCCTTTGACGTTTGTTGTATTCGTCGAGGATCGCCTCGATGCTTCTGGCCGCCTTCCCGTCCATTGAGCCCATGCCTCCGTTGGAGATTCCGCGGTTAATCTCCCGCCAGTAATCGGCAGAAAAGCGATTTCGTTAAGCAGCATCTAAAGCGCTCCTCAGGGAGCCCACGGGAGCGAAAAGGAGGGGCAGCCTTCGGCGGCGACTTCAGCTCTCGGAGGTCCCCGGAGCGCTTGCCGCCTCCGTCAGAAAGGTCAGACCGAGGCGGATTGTCTGGAAGCGACCCCGTTCGGTACGGGGATCTCCGGATCTTCGTACTCGTCCAGGCCTTTCTCCGCAGCCTTGACCAGGCCACGGAACGCCCGGTCGGCCACCCTGCCGCCGGAATCCTCCGCCAGGTTGGCGAGCACTTGGAGAGCGAACGCCATGATGGTCTCCGAGCGCATGCCGACCTGGCACATCAGCCGGAAGAGATCGGGCTTGGAGATCATCCTGAGGAACAGCCTGCCCAGCCGGTAGTAGCCGCCGTAGATGTCGCGGAGCGCCACCTGGTAGTCGTGGAGCTCGGTCGAGCTGCCCCTGGCGAGCGCGGCGCTCACCATACCGGCCGCAAGCTTCCCCGTCTCCAGGGCATAGTCGATGCCTTCACCGTTGAAGGGGTTGATCATGCCGGCGGCGTCTCCGATGCAGAGAAAGCCGTTGCCGTAGGGCTTCCGGATGCTGAGGCCCAGGGGGAGCCGGGCCGACTTGTAGGGGCCGGTTACGCTCTCGTGCGTGATCCCGTAGGACTTGGGAAGAACGTCGACGAAGTCGTGCTGCAGCCGGTTGAGGTTCACGCCCAAGGACTTCTTGGAGGTCTGGAGCAGCCCGACGCCGACGTTCATGGTGCCGTCGCCCAGCGGAAAGAGCCAGCCGTAACCCGGCAGCAGAAGGTCACCTTTGCGAAGCTCGAGCCATGACTCGATGAAGTCGTCCGTGTGGCGGTCGGTCTTGTAGTAGGCACGGATTCCGAGCCCCAGCGGGTAGCTCGGGTCCATGCGCACACCCAGAGAACGGCCGAAGGAGGAGGAGGCGCCGTCGGCCACGATCGTGAAGGGGGCCAGCATCACGCCCTCGTCCGCCTTCACGACGCCCCCGCCGTCGGCCTGCTCCTTGCGCACCCACCTCACGCCTTTGAGGACGGCACCTTCGCGGACCGGTTCAACCGCCTCGGTGCGGTCCAACAGCTCGGCCCCGGCCTCGACTGCCCGCAGCGTGATGTCCTTGTCCAGGACCCTGCGGGCTGCCACCAGGCCGTGGTCCGGGAAGTTGCTGAGCGTGGGCCAGTCGAGCTCCATCGACCGGCCGGCGCCGATCACCCTCAGGCCCCGGATGCGGTGGTAGGAGTCGGTGGCCGGGCGGACTCCCATCTCCACGAGAGCCTTGGTCGCCCGGGGCGTCAGGCCGTCGCCGCAGACTTTGTCACGGCCGAGCGGCTTCTTCTCCAGAAGGGCGACCTTGAGCCCCGCCGAGGCGAGCCAGAAGGCGGCTGCGGAACCTCCCGGTCCCGCACCGACGACTATCGCGTCGTATTCGCCCGACAAATCGACTCCTCCGAGTGGAATTTGAGCAGTTGCTAAATCCAGTCTAATCGGAGGGGTCGAATCGGAAAATCGGAGGCTACTCGCCCTTGGTGAGCCCGACCATGTTGCCGTGCGGGTCCTGGAACAGCGCGATTGTCGTTCCGGGAACGATCTCCTCGGGCGGCATAAGGATCTTGCCGCCGCGGCTCTCGATCTGCTGAAGGGTCGCCTGCGGATCGGGTACCTGGAGATAGAAGGTGACGTGACCGGGCATGTCGCCGCCGGCGGTGCCGCCGATGCCGCCGCCGATGCCGGCATCGGCCGCATCGATCAGGCCGTAGCTCATGTCCGGCGCATCCGGCATGGGCGCCGCGATGACGTTCCAGCCGAAGGTGTCGGCGTAGAACCTCTGGAGCTCCTCCGGCTGGTGATTCGTGGTGATCTCGAAGTGCACGACTTTGGCTCCCATGGCTTCCTCCTTCTATCTGCTTGGTTGGACTGCTCGACTACCGAGGTATCGAATCCCGGTGGGTGATCGAAAGCGCCCGAGCAGCGAAAAGCCAGCCGCGCAACGATGGGATAATGGCGTCCATGTCCGCGACTAAACGCTTTACCCTGGCCGCGGGAGTGATCGTCGTCTCGATCGTCGGGTTGATCGTGTGGTCGCTTTCCGGAACCACGGCCTACTACCGAACCCCCTCGGAGCTGAACTCGGGGAACTTCGACGGCAACCGCACCGTGCGCGTTGCCGGCAAGGTGGTGCCCGGGTCGATCCAGCTCAGCGGCGCCACCACCAGCTTTGCCGTCACCGACGGAGCGGCGCAGGTGGAGGTCACCACCGAGGACGCACTTCCCGACACCTTTGCCGACGACGTCGAGGTCGTGGCCGAGGGCGCCATGGGTTCGGCGGCATTCTCCGCGAACAGCGTCCTCGTGAAGTGCCCCTCGAAGATGGAAGCCAAGCTGGCCGCCGAAACCTAGCAGCGGCAGGTCGGGAGGAGACGGCAGTGGAAACCAGCGCCGCCGGACAGGCGATCCTTCTCGCCGCGCTGGCCTGCGCCCTGTGGTCGGCGCTCGCGTCGGTGGCGGGTGCCCGGCGAAGGGACCGCCGGCTGGCCGAGTCGGGCGAGCGGGCGCTGTTCTCGGCAGGCTTCTTCATCGCATGCGCCACCGTGCTTTTGGTCTACGCCTTCTACTCCCGGGACTTCTCGCTGGAGTACGTGGCCAACTACTCGAGCCGGTCGACTTCGCCGGTCTTCACCTTCACCGCACTATGGGCCGGCATGGAGGGGTCGCTGCTTTTCTGGACGCTGCTGACGGCGGTGTACGCCGTCTCCGCGATCGCGGTGCAAAGACGGAGGCGCCCGGACCTGACGCCGGTAGCGACGGCCGTCCTTGCCGGCATTCTCAGCTTCTTCGCCGGCGTGCTGGTCGTCGGAGCGAACCCGTTCACCGCCTTGTCGCCGATTCCCGGTGACGGCCGCGGCCTGAATCCGCTGCTGCAGTCTCCTTTTATGGCGATCCACCCGGCGATGCTCTACCTCGGACTCACCGGCTTCGCCGTGCCCTTCGCCTTCGCGGTGGCCTCGCTGGTAACGGGTCGGCTGGAAGCGGGATGGTTCACCTCCACCCGGAGGTGGACGGTCGTCGCGTGGTCCTTCCTAACAGTGGGGATCCTGCTGGGAGCGGCGTGGGCGTACATGGAGCTCGGATGGGGCGGTTACTGGGCGTGGGACCCGGTGGAGAACGCCAGCCTGCTGCCCTGGCTCACCGGAACTGCCTTCCTTCACTCGGTGATGATCCAGGAACGCCGGCAGATGCTGAAGATCTGGAACGTGGCGCTAATCCTGGGGACCTACTGCCTGGCCATCTTCGGCACCTTCCTCACCCGGAGCGGCCTGCTGTCCTCGGTGCACACCTTCAGCGAGTCCCCGGTCGGCAAGATGTTCCTTCCCTTCCTGGCCGCGCTCCTGCTCTTCGCCTTCGGCCTGCTCGGGTGGCGCTACGAGAAGCTGCGCTCCGAGCGGCATCTGGAAACCATGTTCAGCCGGGAGGCGATGTTCCTGTTCAACAACCTTCTGCTGGTGACGATCGCGCTCACCGTGCTTTGGGGGACGCTCTACCCGGTGCTGGTCGAGGCCTTCAGCGGCGCCAAGATCTCCGTCGGTCCTCCTTTCTTCAACACGGTGGTCGCTCCCATGGGCCTCGCTTTGCTGGCTCTAACCGGCATCGGCCCGCTCGTCGCGTGGCGCCGTGCCTCATGGCGAAGCTTCAAGCGCCAGATGTTCCTCCCGCTGGTAGGAGGCGCCGCCACTGTGGCCGCCCTGGCCGTGAACGGGGTGCGTTCGGCTGGAGCGATGTTCGGCCTGGGGCTGACCTCGTTCGTGGCGGTAGCCACCATCGGGGAGTTCGCCCGGGGCGCCCGGGCGCACAGGGGCCGCGGCCTGCTCGGCTACCCCAAGGGGCTGATCAGGGTCATCTCCGGAAACCGCAGGCGCTACGGCGGGTACATCGTCCACCTCGGCGTGGTGCTCATCTGCCTCGGGATCTCCGGGGCTGCCTTCCGTCAGTCCTGGTCAGGCACCCTGGGACCCGGCGATTCTTTTGCCATCGGCCGCTACGACGTCCGCTACGTCCGCGCCAACGTCTTCACCACCGACGAGAAGGCGGTGCGGATGGCGGTGATGGACGTCTCCGAGGACGGCCGAACGGTCGCCCGGCTCACGCCGCAGCGGAACATCCACCTGGTCCAGGACCAGCCGCAGTCCGAGATCGGCTTGAAGACCTCGCTCTCCGACGACCTCTACCTCGTGCTGACGCAGATGGACTCCCAGTCCACGGTCACCCTGAGGGCGTGGGTCAACCCGCTGGTGGCGTGGATCTGGATCGGCGGCGCCTTCATGGCTCTGGGAATGCTCGTCATCCTCTCGGGCAGGCCGCCGGAGCAGCGGCCCATCGCCTCCGCCTCCAGGAAGGCAAAAGAATCGGTACCGGTTCCGGCATGAAGCTGTGGCCCCTTGCGGCCATCGCCGTGGTGGGCGGCCTGGCGCTGGGAATGTCGCTGGTATCCGGGCCCGACCCGAACGAGGTTCCCACTGCCGATGAGGTGTCGAGCCGGGTCATGTCCCCCTTCTGCCCCGGCCTGACGCTCGACGAGTGCCCGTCGGACCAGGCCGACCGCGTACGTGCCGAGATCGCCGAGATGGTGAGGCGCGGGGACACCAACGCCGAGATCGACCGGTGGGTGGTCGACAACTTCGGCGAGGTGGCGCTCGCCCGGCCCGGCAGCACGGTCGCCTGGCTGGCGCCGCCCCTGGTCGCTCTGCTCGGGACGGCGGCCGTCGTGCTCCTGCTCCGGCGGCGCGTCCGTCCGGCGGCCGAAAGGCCCGTCCAGCTCTCGGCCGACGACGAGATGCTCTTCGAGCGTGACTTCCAGGGCTACCGGAAGGGCTCGGAGTGACCGAGCAGGTTCTAGTCGCCCTTCTCGCGCTCGTGCTGGCGGTCTGGATCGCGAGGCCGTTGTTGGGCAGGCTCAAACCGGTGCCGCGTCCCGCCGACCGCAGGACCGCTGACCTCCTCGAGGCCAAGCAGAGCGTGTACCGCTCAATAGTGGACCTCGAGCTGGACCACGAGATGGGCAAGCTGGAGCAGGACGACTACGTCCAGCTTCGTCAGCAGAGCAAAGCCGAGGCCCTCGATATCCTCAGGCAGCTCGACACCGGCCTGTCCCCCGAGTCCGAGCAGGCAACCCTGGAGGACGAGATCCGCGCCGCGCGTGAGCGCATGAGGAAGCGATGAGGCGACGGCTCACCCTCCTGTGCTTGCTGGCAATCGCCCTGGCACTTGCCCCGGCTCCTGCGATGGCGGTTGCCGCATCCGGGCGGGTGGTCATGGGAACCGCGGGCGCCCCTCTGCCCGGCGGCCTGCGGGTAACCGTCCTCCAGAACAGCCAGGAGGGCCAGCCCGAGGGGCAGCCGGCCTTTGCCCCCGTGGGCCCGGACGGCACCTTCACCTTCGAGGCGGACCCCGCCAAAGGACACCTGGTCGGCCTGTTCTACTCCGGAGCGGCGTACAGCCGGGTGCTCGAGCCGGGGGAGACGTCCGGTATCGAGCTCAAGATCTTCGAGCCAACCAACGACCCTTCGGTGGTGAAGGTGGCGTCGGACTCCATGACCATCCTGCAGAGCGAGGCCGAGGGCCAGAGCGACGTGCTGGAGGTGCTCCAGCTGATGAGGTTCCGGAACGACTCAGACCGGACCTTCGCCGGCACTCAAGCAGATGCCCCGGCGACCGCCGACGGCGGCGTTCCTCAGGCGCGTCCGGTCCTTCGCCTGCCGGTTCCCGAGTCGGCCTTCGAGCTTGCCCCCGCCGATCCGGGCAACGGGGCAGGGCTGGCCACCGAGGGAGGACGCCTCCTCATGACCTCGCCCCTCGTGCCGGGCGAGACGTCCGTCGCCTATCTATACAAGGTGAAGGTCCCAAGGTCCGGGTGGCAGCTCCGGCGGGAGATCTACTTCCCGACGGACCACTTCGACCTTTTGATCGGGAAAAGCCTGAACCTCGGCGCAGCTCCGGGATTCCGGTTCGCGGAGACGGCACGCCTGGGAGGGCAGGAGTACGACCGCTACCGGTCCGCGTCCCGTAACCCCGGCGCCGTCCTCGAAGCGGACGTCGGTTTTACCGGCGCCTCGTCCAACAACGGCCTTTGGATCGGTTTCACGGCAGTCGCGGTGGTGCTGGCGGGGGTGTTCGCAGCCGCCTCACTCCGCATGCGGCGCCGCCGGGCGGCTGCCAGAGCTACGCCGGCCGCCGAGCAGGCTGCCGGAAGCGATGCCTCTCCTACTCGCGAGCAGCTCATCGAGCAGGTGGCCGCTTTGGATGAGGAGTTCGATGCAGGCGGCATGGACGAGAAGGCCTACCGCGCCCGGCGCAAACTGCTGCTCGCCCGGCTGAACACGCCGGCAGAGACGCTTGAGTGATCGTCCTCAGCGACGTAGGCCGCCGGTTCGGCACGCTGTGGGCGCTTCGCAACGTCAGCCTCGAGATCGCGGACGGAGCCACCGTCGCCCTTTTGGGAGCGAACGGGTCAGGTAAGTCCACGCTGCTGCGGCTGATGGCCGGACTCACGAAGCCCACCAGCGGCCAGGTCCGGCTGGACGGGTCGGAGCCGCGAAAGTGCAAGGCGCGCATAGGTTTCCTGGGACATGAGCCCTTCCTGTACCGGTACCTGTCCGCCACAGAGAACCTCCGTTTCTACGCCGACCTGTACGGCGTCGACCGATCGAGCGTGGAGCCTCTGCTGGCGCGGCTTGAACTGGATTCGAAGGGCCCGGCCCTGGTTCACACGTTCTCCCGGGGCGAGACGCAGCGGCTGGGCATCGCACGGGCGCTGCTCCACGACCCGGACTTCCTGCTGCTCGACGAGCCGTTCACCGGCCTGGACGAACGAAGCTGCACCCGCCTACCCGAGCTTTTGTTCCGGTCCGGCCGCACGGTGGTTATGTCCACCCACGACCGGGCACGCGCCGACGAGTTGGCCACCCGGCAGCTGAGGCTGGAGGGCGGGCGCCTGTCGCCGGCAGAGGCCGCACCGGCGTGAAAACGGTTCTCGCGCTGGCCGCCAAGGACCTTCGCGCCGAGTCCCGGGGCCGCCAGGTCGCACCGGTCATGGTGGTCTTCGCACTTTGCCTGGTGTTCCTTCTCACCTTCGCCCTGCCGCCGGGGGCCCTCCGGGCGCCGGTGCCGGCGCCGCGGGCGGGCGCACTCGGCGCCCGCGACCTCTCCGGGCTGATGCTATGGACGACGATCCTCTTTGCCGGAATCCTCGGGTTCGGGCGCAGCGCCACGGTGGACCGGGAGGGCTCGGCCGCCGACGGCCTGCTGCTCGCCCCGGTCGATCCGGCCGCTATCTACACCGGAAAGATGCTCGGCAACCTGGCGTACCTGACGGCTGCCGAGCTGTTTGCGATTCCCCTGTTCGTTCTGTTCGCCAACGTCCCGGTCGGCGGGCTGCTGCCCGGCATCATCCCGGTCGCCCTGGTCGCCAACATCGGGCTCGCCGCGGTGGGGACCCTGTTCGGCGCGGCCACCCAGCACGCCGAGGCCCGCTCACTTCTGCTGCCCCTGCTCACCTTCCCGCTCGCCCTCCCGGTGGTGCTCGGCGCATCCAAGCTCACCTCGACCCTGCTAATCGAGCGGGGGTTCGGCTCGGAGAGCCGCTGGTTTATCCTGTTGTCGGTCTTCGATGTCGTGTTCGTGACCCTCGGGGCCGTTACCTTCGAATTCGTGATCGAGGAATGAGAAAAGACCCCCTCCTGCTCGTCCAGAACGTGCTCGCGGCCGGACTCCTGGCCGGGGTGGCAGCCATATTCTTCTGGGTCCCCACCGAGGAGTTCCAGGGCGTGGCGCAGCGAATCCTCTACGTCCACGCTCCCGCCGCCTGGGTCGCCTATCTGGCCTTTGCCGTGGTGCTGGTGTGCTCCATCGCCTACCTGCGCACCTCCGACGTCCGGTGGGACTGGGTCGCGCATGGGAGCGCCCGGACCGGCGTGCTGTTCACAGCGCTCAACCTTCTGACCGGCATGCTGTGGGGGCGCCCGATATGGGGCGCCTACTGGGCTTGGGACCCGCGCCTCACCCTCACCCTGGTGCTCTTCCTCATCTACGTCGGATACCTCGCCTTCCGAGCGAACGCGTCGGACGAGACCCGGGGCGCACGGATCGCAGCCGTCATTGGCATCGCGGGCTTCCTCGTCGTTCCACTCGTGCACTTCTCCGTCGACTGGTGGAGGGGCCAGCACCCGGCCCGGACTGCCATCCGGCCGGAGGCCGGTGCCGCGATGCCTCCTGAGATGCAGGCGGTCCTGGTGGCGATGTTCGTGCTGTTCACCCTGCTTTACCTCATCCTGCTCGCTCTCAGCGTGCGGCTGCTGAAGCTTGAAAGTGACGTGATGGATATGGAGTCGAGGTCGTTGGAGTCTGCGGTGCTGCGACCCCGAGCGGCACGCTAGGCTGTAACGGCATGATCGACATCGAGCCGGGCTGGGAGGCAAGCTGACGTGGAGGGGCTGGGCTACCTCGGGCTGGCTTACGGCATCGTGTGGGCCGGCATCGCGCTGTTTCTGTTCTCGGTTTCCCGCCGCCAGCGGGCGCTGGAAAAGCGGATAGCGGAGCTCAGCACGCCTGAAAAAAAGGGCGTTGCAAAGTAGAGTGTCAGCGCGCTGGCGGCGAGGATTTGGGATCCAACCCGTCGGCTATAATGCCCGCAGCAAATCTTGAACAAGGGAACCTCCAACTTGAGCAAACAACCTGAGACGTCGATGAGCTGGGTGCGGGCCATCATCCTGGCCACCATCATCACGGGGCTTCTGATCGTGTTCCTCGGCTTCCTTCCGTCCATGTTCCGGTACGCGTGGGAAGGCAACGCGGAGAGGATCGGCGAGGCCATTGCCGGGGTCACAGGGATCGAGCTGGAGGATCCGTACACCCTGGTCCGGATCCACGACGCGGTCTCCATGGGCATCCAGACCGTCATCTTCGCCATTCCGGTCGCTCTCACCTACATCCTCGGCGAGCGCCGCAGGCGGCGGCTCGGCCTGAGAGGCGGCGAGGGCGTGAAGGGATACCTCCCAGGAAAATGATCGCCGGATGAAGTACCCGCGGGACCCGTTCAGCGACAAGAACGACATCGAGAAGCCGCGCCTGCGTACCGACTACGTCATGCAGGACGTGGAAGCCTCCTGGCTGAAGTCCGTACGGAAGCCTCCCCGGTACATCGGGCTCATTCCCGAACTGTGTATCCTCTGCGAGGGCTGCGTCGACATCTGCCCGTGGTACTGCATCTTCATGCTGACTCCCAACATCGTGGAGGAGGCCGGGTCGGAGGAGATCGCCCGGGACATGAAGGCCAACGACATTTTGTTCGTGATCGATGACGACGCATGCACCCGGTGCCTTCTGTGCGTGGAGCGGTGCCCGACCGGGGCGCTGACGATCGGAAGGCTCGAGGCTCAGAAGACCTCAGCCCGCGCGATGGGCAAGGTTTCCGGCTCAGCATCGTAGCAACCTAGACAAACAGCAAGGAGAGCGGGTGGCGACAAATCTAAAAGAACGGCTTGGTGGTCTACGCCACCCGGGGACTCTTCTTCGAGGGGCCTGGGACGGTCTGCGAGGCGGCCAGGTTTGGCGATCCATCTTCCGGCCCGGCTCGGTGCTCACGAAGGGTTATCAGGACTCCCCTCGTAACCGCGCCTACGTGGTCATGAACTCCGTCCTCTACCATCTGCACCCCGTGAAGGTGAAGCGGCACGGCATCAAGCTGTCCTACACGCTGTGCCTGGGCGGCCTCTCGTTCTTCCTGTTCATATTCCTCACGATCACCGGAATCTTCCTCATGTTCTTCTACCGGCCCTCCACGGAGGTGGTCTACACCGACATGGTGGGCCTGCACACCTCGGTGGCGTTCGGCCAGCTGGTGCGCAACATGCACCGCTGGGGCGCCCACCTCATGGTGATCACGGTGTTCCTGCACATGTCGCGGGTGTTCTACACCGGCTCGTACAAGCCGCCCCGGGAGTTCAACTGGGTCATCGGTGTCGTTTTGTTGCTGCTCACGCTGCTGCTGGCCTTCACCGGATACCTTCTCCCGTGGGACCAGCTGGCGATCTGGGCGGTCACCGTCGGAACGCAGATGGGATACGAGTCGCCGCTGATCGGCAAGGAAGTGTCATTCGTCCTCCTCGGAGGCGTGCAGATCGGCGCCGGAACCCTGATCCGTTGGTACACGCTGCACGTCCTGGCCCTCCCGTTCGTGATCACGCTGCTGATGGCGGTTCACTTCTGGCGAGTCCGCAAGGACGGCGGCATCTCCGGCCCGCTTTGATTCCCAAGTCTCGAGAGATTAGGAACAGCTGATGCCAACTCCCGACGAAATCTACGATCAGACTCTGGCCGAGGAACAGGCTAAGGGGTCCTCCCCCGCGGTTGCCGAGGCGCGAGCAAAGGCAGCCCGGCACCGTGCCAGAAAGGCAGCCGCGGCCGGAGCCGAACCTCCGAAGTCGCCCGCAGAGGCACCGGCGGCCAAGCCGGCCGCAGCTGCGGCGGCCCCTGAGCCGGCCGCAGTAGGAGCGGCGGCTCCTGCGGCGGCGGCAGCAGCGGCTCCTCCTGCTGCAGCCGCTGCGCCGGCAGCTCCTGCAGCACCGGCCGCTCCGGCGGCACCTGCAGCGGCACCCACCGGACGCCGGGCAGCCGCCCGGGCGGGGGTCGGAGCCGGCGAAGCTGCACCCGAGCGCATCCAGAGGCTGCTGGCAGTCGTCAAGCCGGAGTCCATCCAGCGGGTGGAGAAGGAGCCGATCGACCGGGTCAACACATGGCCTCACCTGATGGCGGGCGAGTTCCTCGCAGTGCTCGCGGTCACCGCATTCCTCACCCTGGTGTCGGTCTTCGTGAACGCCGAGCTGCGGGAGCTGGCGAACATCAACGTGACGCCGAACCCCTCCAAGGCGCCGTGGTACTTCCTCGGGCTGCAGGAGCTGCTTCGCTACTTCCACCCGCAGGTCGCGGGCGTGACCATCCCCCAGTGGATCATCCTGGGTCTGATGGCCACTCCCTACATCGACCGTAACCCGTCCAACAAGCCCGGCGACCGCAAGCTCGCCATCGCAATGTGGACGATCTTCATGCTGATGTTCGCCATCCTGGGCATGCTGGGTTCCATCATGCGAGGCCCCGGATTCAACTTTGTCTACCCATGGGACGCGGGGATATTTTTCGAGCTATGACACCTATCCAGTTCGCTATCGTCATCGGCCTGGCTTCGCTGCTGGCCTGGGTACCTTTCGCACTCATCGGAGCCCGCAGCCGCAAGGCGGGACCCGTCAGCTCCAACCAGCTGGAGGTGGCGCAGGTCTCCGACGTCACCGACGTCGGCCGGCGCAAGTTTCTGCTGCGCGGCGTGGGGGCGGCCTCTCTGGCCTTCCTCGGGCAGTTCGCCCTCGCATCGATCGACTTCCTCTACCCCCGCCTGAGGGGCGGATTCGGCTCGGCGATCACCGTCGGCGCCGAGGAGGACATCCGTTCGGAGCTCGGCACCCGTGAGCCCAAGTTCATTCCGGACGGCCGGTTCTACCTGGCGCTGTACGAGGGAGACCCGGCCGACGCCGCCGACATCCCGGCCTACGCCAGCGCCAACGTCGCCGAGTCCGGTTTCGTGGCCCTCTACCGCAAGTGCGTCCACCTGGGATGCAGTGTTCCGTGGTGCGGCCCCGCCAAGTGGTTCGAGTGCCCGTGCCACGGCTCGAAGTACTCGATCAACGGCGAGTACCGGGACGGCCCGGCGCCGCGAGGTCTCGACTTGTTCCGGGTGGAGGTACAGGACGGCCAGGTGATCGTCGACACCGCAACGATCATCGCCGGTACCCCGCGCGGGACGGTCACCACCCAGCCCCAGCCCGAAGGCGCCCACTGCGTCACGGGCGCAGGTTAACCCGACACCAGTTAGCAGGAGATCATGGGTCAGCTACTAATCGCACTCCTGGTCGGAGCCGTCGCCGCCGGTGCGGCGCTGGTCGTTCTTCGAACCAGATCGACTTCGTCCAGGTCAAAATCGAAAATCCCACCGGCGCTCCGCCCCGCGGACATCGACTCCGTGCTCGAGTCCAGCCGCCTGACCAAGATCCACGGTTGGGGCCTGGCTCTGACGCTGTTCTTTGCCTTCTTCATGCCGGCCTACTGGGTGCAGGAGCCCCAAAACCGGCTGGACAACGAGAAGATGTTCGCCGAGGAGTCGCTGGAACGGGGTGAGCGCTACTACGCAATGGCCACCGACCAGCAGACCGGTGAGTCCAACCCAGCGGGCAAGGAGTGTGCCCGCTGCCACGGCGTGGAGGCCGAGGGCGGCACCAATGAGTTCCTCAACCCCGACACCGGCGTTCGCTCGGTGGTCCAGGTACCGGAGCTCAAGACGGTGTGGGCCCGGTACGAGGAGCCTCCCGCTGGATACGACGACGCCCGTGAGTTCATTCGGGAGACCATCGAGCGCGGACGACCGGGGACCGACATGCCGACCTGGGGTAACAAGTTCGGCGGCCCGCTCACCGAGCAGGAGCTGGACGACATCGTCAACTGGCTGGAGTCGATCCAGGAGACGCCCGAGGTGGGGGCCGACGCCACCGGCGACCAGATCTTCAACCAGTTCTGCGCAACCTGTCACGGCATCGGCGGCGCAGGCGGCTCGGGACCGGCGATGCGCGGCGGCTCCGAAGTCCGGCAGTTCCCGAACGTCGAGGACCACATGAACTTCGTTCGAGAAGGGTCCCGGGCCGGGCAGCCGTACGGAACGTCGGGCCAGGGCACCGGAGCGATGCCCGGTTGGGCCGGCACTCTGGACGACGAGCAGATCCGATTGGTTGTCGAGTACGAGAGGAGCCTGTAGATGCGGCCCGACATCGCCCTTCTGGCCACGGAGGCCGCCTCGAGCGGTGACCCCGACGTCTTCTGGAAGGGCATCGCCGTAACGGTCGCCTTCATCGTCGTGTTCGTCGGTAGCGTTTGGTTGCTGACGGCAATGATTCTCGGTGCCAAGCTCGGTTACTACGTGACCGGAGCGTGCCTGTTTGCAGTAATGACGCTGCTCTCGCTGATCTGGTTCGCCACCGGACTGGGGCCGAAGGGCGAGACCGGATTCTGGGGAGACCTCGGGACCGATACGGCATGGCATCCGGCGGCACTGTCGCCCGACCTCCGAGAGACCTCCACCCGGTGGGGCACTTGGGAGACCGCCGACTACCCTAACGGCGAGGGCTGGGTCGAGCCCGACGCGGACACCCAGCTGGCCGACCTCGAGGGCGAGGGAGCAGTGGAAACCGAGGTAGACAACGCCCGGCCAGTCATGGAGGCTCTGGTTTCCGAAGCGGTGAGCGAGATCCCCGGCATCCGGGAGTCCGTTTCCGACATGGTCGACGGCGAGGTCCGGCTGGACCCGACGAAGTTCGCCACGGCCGACATCCGTATGAAGGAGGTCGACGTCGCCGGCAAGGAGTCAGTTGTCGCGGTGGCCCGGGCGGTGCCCATCGAGCAGGTCCCGGCCGGGGACCTCGGCGGGAGGCCCGAGGCTACCATCAGCAGGTTCCTGGTGGAGCCGGGGGCCCAGGTGACGCCGGGCATGCCCCTCATGGAGGTCAACGCCGACGGTCAGGTTATGACATTGAACGCCGACAAGGCGGGCACGCTGCTGCGGTTCCTCTTCAATGAGGAGGACGCCCTCAAGCCGAACACCCCGTTCGCCACCCTCGACATGACGGGCCAGCCGGGCGCTCCCGACGACGTGGAGGTGGCGGCGGTCCGGGTTCGTGGGTCGGTGCGGGTGCCTGC
>DATAAN010000127.1:0-3150 GCA_036260105.1 Actinomycetota bacterium | reverse complement strand
TAACGTTGTGCTCCTTGGAGCCCGAGAAGTACTGAAGGGCCGCGCCGTACTCGTCGGGAGCGACCACACGAAGGTCCACTTGAAGTCCCTGGTTCGTGACGACGCTCGACTTCGTCGTACCCCGGGCGGGAACGCTTCTGACGCCCGGCAGGCTGGTGAACACCTTCATGATGGCGTCCGGGTCCGGGCCGGTCGCCAGCAGATCCACGTCGCCGATAGTCTCCTTGCCCCGGCGGAGGCTGCCGCAGTAGGTAGCCTCGGTGACGACCTGGGACCTGTGCAGCTCGTCGAGAAGAGACTCGGCCGTGGAGAGCGCGACGTCGATGGGCACCCGCTGCTCCTTGCCCTTGAAGCGGCCCAGCGCCGCGGCCAGATTGTCCTCGGTCTTGCGGCCCAGTCCTTTGATGCTTCTCAGCTTCTGCTCCTTTATCGCCTGGTCGAGCTCCTCGAGGTTCGTGACGCCCAGCTCACGGAAGAGCAGGAGGGCTCTTTTGGGGCCGAGGCCGGGAAGGCCGATGAGGTCTCGAATGCCCGGCGGAACCGCCGCCCGGGCTTCTTCAAGCTTAGCCATGGTGCCGGTTTTCAGCACCTCACGAATCTTTGACAATGTCGCCTTGCCGACTCCACGCAGTGAAGCGAGTTGAACGTCGTCCAGGGTGGAGATGTCCCGGGCGAGCGCCCGGATCTCTTCGGCTACCCGGCGATACGCCAGCGTGCGATACCGGTCGTCGCCCGCGATCTGCATCAGGTCGGCCAGCTCCTCGAAAGCTCCGGCAACCTCGTCATTGGTTCGCGGCATGCTCGATCATAGGCCGGTGGTATTCTTTAAACAAATGTTCAAAACGGCTGTTTAAGGAGCAAGATGTTGGCCGGCACGAAGGAGCGCTTGGTCCAGGCGGCACTGGCGACCATTAAAGAGGAGGGCTACGGCGGTACAACGGCCCGGGCGATCGCCGGTCGTGCCGGCGTCAACCAGGCCCTCATCTACTACCACTTCGGAGACATCAAGAACCTGCTCCTTGCCGCCCTGGACGCAACGAGCGCCGAGCGCATGCGCAGCTATGAGGCGCTCCTCGAAAAGACTGAGACCATCGAAGACCTCGTGCTGCTGGCCCGGGACGTCTACCGGGAGGACCTTGCGGCCGGGCACGTCACAGTTCTCTCCGAGCTCATCGCCGGCAGTCTGCAGCACAAGGAGCTGGGGCCCGAGGTGTTGAAGCGCCTCCGGCCCTGGATCGACTTCGCCGAGAGGTCCATCGCCAAGGTGACGAAGGACTCGGTGCTCGAGGTCCTGATACCGGCCCGGGATGTGGCGGTCGGCGTGGTGGCGTTCTACCTGGGAGTGGACTTGCTGCACCAGCTGGACCCGGCCGAGTCACCCGCCGACCGGCTGTTCGACCATGCGTCCCGGCTGGCGCCCGGACTCGGAATGTTGATGGCTTTCGGAACCGTGGAGGAGGAAGAGGAAGTATGAGTAGAGGATTCGACGTGGTGACCGGGGCGTTCAGCTACTCGGGGAGGGCGATCGCAGCCCGGCTGCTGGAGCAGGGCCGTACGGTTCGGACGCTCACCCGCAGGCGGGCGCCGGACGGGTCGCCCATCGAGGCACTGCCCTTCCGCTTCGACCGGCCGGATGAGCTGAGGGCTGCCCTTACCGGAGCCGACACCGTCTACAACACCTACTGGGTCCGGTTCGAGCGGGGCCAGGTGGAGTTCTCCGAAGCCGTGCAGAACACCATCACGCTCATCAACGCCGCGAAAGACGCCGGAGTGCGCAGGTTCGTGCACGTGAGCATCATCCGGCCCTCACTCGACTCACCGCTCCCCTACTTCAAGGGCAAGGCAGTCATGGAGAAGGCGCTGATCCAGTCGGGGCTCTCCTACGCCATCGTGCGGCCGACGGTCATCTTCGGCCGGGGCGACGTCTTCATCAACAACATCGCCTGGATCTTGAGGAGGTTTCCCGTGTTTGCGGTTGCCGGCGACGGCAGGTACCCGATCCAGCCGGTCCACGTGGACGACCTGGCCCGGATCTGCGTAGAGGCCGGCCAGTCGCACGGCAACCTGGTCTGCGACGCCGCCGGGCCGGAAAGCTTTACGTTTCGGGAGTTCGTGAAAGTGATCGGCAGGGGCATCGGCCGGAACCGGCCGGTGTTCTGCGTGCCCGTCCCGGTGTGGCTGGCGATCAGCCGGGTGATCGGCGCTCTTGTGGGCGACGTGGTGGTCAACCGCCAGGAGCTCGATGGGCTGATGGCCGGCCTGGTGGCGTCGGACCAGGAACCTTTGGGCCGGATCAAGCTGACGGACTGGATCAGCCGCCACGCCGATCAACTCGGCACTACCTACTCCTCGGAGATCGGCCGTAACTACGAGCGGCAGGACGAGAAACTCCTGATCGCCGCCTGAGATCCTGCCGATACTCAGGCGAAACACCGCTGGGGGCGGACCGTTGACGGAGGTCCGCAGTGCGAAGAAGCTCGCTGTCTCGAACACGCGCCTTCTCCCGCTTTCCCCTTGTCCTGCTCTTCGTCCTGCCGTTCGGACTTTTCGGTGCTCCGGCGCACGCTTTCGACGCCGACGAGATCCCTTTCAACACCGCCAAGATCCTCGAGTTCCATAACCTTGAGCGGGCTGCGCGGGGAATCGGACTACTCAGCCGCGATCCGCGCCTGGACGCCCATGCCCAGCAGCTGGCGGAGGAGCTGGCCGCCCGAGGCGCGCTCGAGCACAGCCCGGCGGTTGCGCGCACCCTCGGCTACGCCGCCGGTGGTCAGAACCTGGTGTTCCGGGCGCCCGCCCTGAACGCTTCCGAAGCCCACTATTTGTGGATGGTGAGCCCGAACCACCGAAAGAATCTGCTCAACCCCGGCTTCACCCACGTCGGTGTCGGGATGGCGTGCTCCCGGGCATCCGGCCGGGTTTACCCGGTGGCAGTGGTCGACTTCGGCGGCAGCGGCCTTTCCGCCGACGTTCCCCCGCAGGACCCGGTGACCGTCACCGCCGGGTCGCTTCAGGGCCGCCACATCGTCTGCGACGGTACAACCCCCACCGCAGTCACCGCCCCCCCGCCGCCGACGCCGACGAAGCCACTCGTTCCAGCGCCGGTGGCCGCCAAGCCCGCCACTGCGAACATTGCCGCCCCCAAGCCCG
>DATAAN010000126.1:0-2865 GCA_036260105.1 Actinomycetota bacterium | reverse complement strand
CGCACGGGAGTCTGGTGGATACGTCAACCGAGTGGCCGGGGAAATTCCGGCCGGATCGGTCCGCCACCTTTGCCCGACGCTAGATGCCTTTTCGGATCAGCCAGTACACGTAGAGGCCCGCGACCATCACGACCACCATGGCGATCGGCGCAATCGTGCTGACGATCCGGTCCATGCGTGTGCGAGGTTGGCGTATCGGCTGGCCCTCTCGGTACTCATAAGGCGGCAGGACGGTCCGGGAGTCGGTCACGCTGGGGGAGGGAGACGGTTCCGGAGTCACAGCCGCGGCGATCGACGGGACGAGGGCCGTCATCGTCAAAAGGGCTAGGAGGAGCAGGCGCCGGACTCGCATTGTTGTGAGCCGAGAGTAACGCAGAGTTCAGCCGATGTTCCGCTCGGCGCACTCAGTGACCAGCGGCTATCCTGAATCCGATGCTGGATCACGGATTGCCGGTTGAGACAGTACCGCTACCCACGCCCTTCGGGGTCGGTCGGGTAAACACCTACATCATCGACTCCGATCCGATGACGCTCATCGATGCGGGAGTCAACACACTGGCCGCGGAGAATGCCCTCAAGCTGGGCTTCGCTGCCAAGGGGCTCTTCTTAGACGGGCTCGAGCGGATCCTTGTCACCCACGGGCACCCGGATCACTACGGCCTGGTGCCTTTTTTGTGCAACGGCGGCGGCCGGGTTAAGGCGTACATGGGCGACAAGGAGATCGAGCGCATCGCCGACACCGGGCCGGTCTGGGACTGGAGCCGGCGGCTTCAGGAGTGCGGGTTTCCCGACCTGCTGCTCAAGGAGCTCGCCAAGCTGGAGAAGCGGGTGAACCGGGTTCACAAGGTGGCTCAGCTGAAGTGCAAACCGACCGAGGCCGGGGAGACGTTCGAATTCGGAAGCTTCACGCTCGAGGCCATCTCACTTCCCGGGCACACCGACGGCCATCTGGGTTTCCTGGAGCGGGAGAGGCGAATACTTTTCGCAGGCGACACGCTGCTGCCGCACGCGTACCCGAATCCTCTCATCGAGCCGATCCTCGAGCCGGAGGGGGATTCGCCGTCCCGAAGGCGCCACAGCCTGCGGGACTACCTCCAGACCCTCGACGTCCTCCAGTCGCTCGATCTGGCGGTGGTCTATCCGGGACACGGGCCGGTGATCACCAACCCAGCCGAGACGATCGCATACATGCGGGAACACCATGCCCGCCGGCTCGATCAGGTCAGCAACTGCCTGACGGCCGGCGGAGTCACGGCGTTCGATATCTCAAGGGCGGTCTATCCGACCGCCGAGTCCTACTGCAGGTTCCTCGCCGTCTCGGAGGTCGTGGCCCATCTCGACGTCCTGGTGGACGAAGGACGGGCTGTCAACGAGATCCGGGACGACGGAGTGGAGTACTTCTCGGCCGCCTGACCTAGGCGTTGCCGGTGGCCTCGTCGTCGTCGCCACCGCTCAGCGCGCCGACGATCTTCGACTCTGCCTGCATGTTCGGGTCGCTGGACATGATGCCGGCCAGCTTCTGCCCGGTGGTCAGGTCGTCGCCGCCACCCTCCGGCGGGCCCTGCTCCTTCATCTCGTCGGCGATCTTGCCGGCAACCTCGCTGTCGGAGAGGTTGGACAGGTCCTCCGTCCCGGCGGTCGGGTCTGAGCCCCCGCCGGACGAAGCGGTCTGGTCCTGGTCCGTCTGCTGGAACGGCCCGGGCTTCTCGCCCTGGGCGATCTGCGTGTCGGCCGCGCTCTCGGGACCCTTGCCGCCGCCCTCGAAGGTTCCGCCGAACTGGGCCTTCGCCCTCTCGGCGGCCTCAATCACTTCTTCCTCGGATGCACGCGGGAACTCCTGACCGCCGCCTCCCCCGCCTCCGCCCTCGCCGCTGGAGGAGCCGCCACTGGTGTTGACGTCCGGCTCCGGCGGTGCGAACTGGTAGGTTCCCTCGACGCTCTGGGTTTTGTCCTGAATGTCGCCGGGGCTGGCGTCGCGGATCTCCTGATCCATGTCCATGGGTATTTCCTTTCTTCCGCTATCTTCCCGCTTACGAAAACTGGCTAGGTCTGACCGTACCTACCCGAAGCCCTCCGACGCAAAACGGAGGCCACGCCTGAGCCGCGGCGGCCAAGCCCTAAAATGGGGAAGCTCATGATCTATCTCGATTACGCAGCCACCACGCCGATGATGGACGAGGTGGTCGACGCGATGCTGCCCTACCAGAAGCAGTTCTTCGGCAACCCCTCGAGCGTCTACGCCGCCGGCCGGGAGGCGAAGAAGGGCCTGGAAGAGTCCCGCGAGAAGGTGGCGGCCGCCGTAGGCGCTCAGCCCTCCGAGATTGTCTTCACGGCGGGGGGGACCGAGGCCGACAACCTGGCCCTGAAGGGGGTTATGGCCAAGGCCGATCCCCGGAGGCGCCACGTCATCACTACATCCATCGAGCACCACGCCGTACTGCACTCCGCAGAGTGGCTGGAGAGGCAGGGCTACCGCGTCACCTTCCTGCCGGTCGACAGCAACGGCGTCGTCAGTCTCGACGCCTTGCGCGATGCCCTGTCGCCGGAGACGGCGCTGGTGTCCGTCATGCTCGCCAACAACGAGGTCGGTACCATCCAGCCGTTGCGGGAGATCGTGGCGACCGTGAAGGAGCACAGCCGGGCGCTCGTGCATACCGACGCAGTGCAGGGGCTCGGAAAGATTCCCGTGGACGTCACCGAGTTGGGCGTCGATCTCGCCGCTTTTGCCGCTCACAAGCTCGGCGGGCCGAAGGGTGTCGGGGCGCTCTACGTTCGGTCCAAGACTTCGCTTGCGCCTCAGCTCCACGGCGGCGGACAGGAACGAGGCCTGCGCAGCGGTACGCCGAACGTCGCCGGTATCGTGGG
>DATAAN010000125.1:0-2648 GCA_036260105.1 Actinomycetota bacterium | reverse complement strand
CTGGATGGAATGTGGAACGAGCCGATCACCTGGTTCTGGCCGCTTTTCGGAACCGACTTCCCGCCGGACCCGGTGGACAACTACTGGCTGGAGGTCCTCACCCGGCCGTTCGACCACCCGTGGGAGCTGGCCAAGGAGCTGATCGGCATCGGCCTGCTGGTCTACCTGGGCCGTGCGTACAAGCTGCAGGACCCCGAGCTGCGCCGTCGGTTCCTGAGGAAGGGCCAGCTCATTGAGCGCCCGGAACGGCTGAGCCGTTCGGACCGGCTGGGCGGTCCGAACCAGGGCTAAGAACCGGACGACTTGCCCGTAGGGTCGTTGACCCAGGCTCGGCGCACATTGGATCGGGCCCATGCGGTGGGTGAAATCGCCCGCCGAGAGGAGCGCTCCTCCGGCCGTCAAGTCGGAACCCCCGTGTCAGCACGGGGCGAAAATCGCCTGTTGGCATCCCTGACCTGGCGCCGCCGTCCCCCTACCATCGGTGGGGTCGCAATTTTCGAAATTGGAAGGAGTCGTCTATGAAGCTTCCGAAGTCTCCGTTGGTTGTCGCTGTGGTCACCGCCCTCGTGACCGCTTGTGTCGTGGGCGGCGTGGCGATTGCGCAGACCAACGAGGTGATCACCGCTTGCGTCGGGCCGAGCACCAACGTTCGGATCGTCGGAGATGCCGCCGACTGCAAAACCAATGAGAGGCTTCTGACGTGGAACCAGCAGGGCGCTCCGGGGCCTCAGGGGCCCCAAGGAGTGCCTGGCGTCGACGGCGCCGACGGTGCACCTGGCGCGGCCGGTAGAGACGGCGTCGATGGAACCGACGGAGTGTCGGGATGGGTGAAAGTCGAGGTCGAGGATGTGCCGGTCGTTCCTCAGGGGTTTGGATCGGCCTTTGCAAACTGCCCCGAAGGTAAGAAGGTGCTTGGAGGAGGTTTCCACGGGCACGGAATCACCCAGGCCGGAAGCACGCAGGCCCTGCAGATCTTGCACTCCCGGCCGTTCGAAAACGGGGACGGCTGGATGGCCGTCGGGTACAACCCGAATGACTTCGAGATGAAGATCGGGGCTTACGCCTTGTGCGCGGCCACCTCATAGCCGAGCGCCGGGCATGTCTGCCCTAAACTGGTAGAGCAGTTGGCCGGGCGGCCGCGGCCCCGCTCAAGACAGCGCTCGCGTTGTCTCGAGCCGGGGTCGAGGAAGGTCCGGGCTCCACAGGGCAGGGTGCTGGGTAACCCCCAGGCCGGGTGACCGGCGGAAAGTGCAACAGAAAGCAGACCGCTGGGGACTCGTCCCCAGCAAGGGTGAAACGGTGCGGTAAGAGCGCACCAGCGCCGGAGGCGACTCCGGCGGCTAGGTAAACCCCACCCGGAGCAAGACCAACAGGGGACACGGAGCGGCCCGCTTCAACCGCCCCGGGTAGGTCGCTAGAGGCCGGCGGCAACGCCGGTCCCAGATGGATGGTCGCCTCTTGCCGCAAGGCAAGAACAGAACCCGGCCTACAGGCTGACTGCATCTAGAAGGCTCCCTTCGGGGAGCCTTCTTCGCGCCGTGGCTCCCGGGGGTGCATGTTTTGATGTGGCACGGCACGGCTAACCGTTCTTCTATGCTCTACGGTGCGTGGGGCCGGACGATTGGAGGACGTTATGCCGAAGACGGAACGTTCGGGCAGCTTGGCCCAGAAGCTGTTGGCGCTAGGATTGAGCGCTCTGGCAGCAAGACTGACGATGATGGCAGTCGAGAAATTCTGGACCAAGGGGCTGCACAAGCCCATTCCCGACCCCGATGAGTCGTCGCTGGCCACCAAGATGGCGTGGATGGGAGTCACCGCCGCTGCCGTTGGCATGGCCCGCGAGATGGTTCGGGAGCTGACCGCCCCGTCAGTGAGGGAAGACAAAGCTTAAAGAAGAGGGACGTTTGGCTGATTCGATCTCAATTGGGTTGCTCGGGTGCGGCATCGTCGGCTCGGCGGTCGCGCGCATCCTCGATGCACACTCAGATGAGATCTCGGAGCGCGTCGGCGCCCGGCTGGAGATCCGCCGGGTAGCCGTCCGCAACCTCGGTAAGGAGCGGGACGTGCCGCTCCCGCCGGACATCTTCACCAACGACGCCGGCGAGGTGGTCCGGGACCCGGACCTGCAGGTCGTCATCGAGGTGATGGGCGGCATCGAGCCAACCCGGAGCCTCATCCTGGAGGCCATGCGCTCCGGCAAGCACGTCGTGAGCGCCAACAAGGAGCTGATTGGAGCGCTCGGCCGCGAGCTGTTCGACGAAGCCGAGGCCAACAAGGTCGAGTTCAGCTTCGAGGCATCGGTCGCCGGAGGCGTGCCGATCATCCGGCCGCTGAAGGAGTCGCTGGCGGGGGAGCGGGTTGAGAGGGTGATGGGAATCCTCAATGGGACGACCAACTACATCCTCACCTAGATGGCCGAGGACGGCATGGAGTTCGACCAGGCGCTCGCCCAGGCCGAGCGCCTCGGGTACGCCGAGCTGGACCCCACCGCCGACATCGAGGGCTTCGACCCGGCGGCCAAGCTTTCCATCCTGGCGAGCATCGCCTTCAACGCCCGGGTCGTCGCCGGTGACGTCTACCGTGAGGGCATCACCAAGGTCACCCAGGCCGACATCGCCAACGCCAAGAGCCTCGGCTACGCGGTGAAG
>DATAAN010000124.1:0-2049 GCA_036260105.1 Actinomycetota bacterium | reverse complement strand
CCGAGCAGTACCTGTCCGAGGTGGTAGGGCTCCCGCTCGACGCGCTTCACCGGGAAGCGGAGCGGATGGAGCACGCCATGTCCCCGGACGAGGTGGAGGCCCTGGACCGGGAGCTCGGCCGGCCACTGACGGACCCCCACGGGCACCCGATTCCCCGCCGGTCCCAGGATTTGCAGCAGATCTCCGGGCACCCGCTCTCCGAGGCCCCTGTGGGAGAGGCCGGCCGCATCCTCATGGTGCTCGACGACCGGGAGGACCTGCTGCGGGAGATGTCCCGCCTCGGCCTGAAGCCGCAGGCGACGGTGACGCTGCTGGAGCGGTCGGAGGACACGTGCCGGGTGCTGGTCGGCAACCAGGAGGTCCCGCTGGCCGCCGACATGGCCCGTCGCGTGTTCGTCGGAGGCCAAGCCGCATAACTGAGCGCGGCGTCCGCCCCAGGCACCCCTGATTGTAGACTTGCCCGTCATGGCGGCAGAGCGGGGACCCACCTCGAGCCCTGATCGCGTCCGGAAGGCCGCCTCCATCTCCGTTGCCATCACGTTTGCCATGCTGGTCGCAAAAGCAGCCACCGCCTTCGCGACCGGCAGCCTGGCGCTGTACTCGGAGGCGGCCAACTCGGCTCTCGACCTGGGCACCACCGTGCTCACCTTCTTTGCGGTTCGGATCTCGTCCCGCCCGCCGGATTACGACCACCCGTACGGGCACGGCAAGGCGGAGAACCTGGCGGCGCTCGGCCAGACCGTGGTGCTGGTCGGCATGGCCGCCTACATCGCGGTGCACGCCATCCTGCGCCTGCAGACCGGCCGCATGCAGGTCGTCGCCACCTGGTACGCATTCGCGGTCGTGTTGGGGTCGATGCTGGTGGACGCGTACCGTTCGGTCGTCCTCCGCCGGATCGCCCGGGAGGAGCGAAGCCCCGCACTGGAGGCCGATGCCCTCAACTTCCGCGCCGACCTGCTGACCTCGGCGACTGCGCTCGCCGGCCTGGCGATGGTCAGGCTGGGGGTTCCAGCCGTCGACTCGGTAGCGAGCCTGTTGATCGCCGGTTACGTCGCCCGGACGAGCATCCGGCTGGGTCGGTCCAGCATCGACGCCCTGATGGACCGTGCTCCCGCCGGCTCAACCGCCCGGATCGAGCAGATCATCTCGTCGGTCGAGGGTGTTGAGGAGGTTCGCCGGGTCCGCGTCCGGTACGTCGGCGGAGAGGCCAAGACCGACGTGGTGATCGCCATCTCCCGGCTGGTGCCGCTGGAGCGGGCGCACGAGGTGACCGAGGAGATAGAGCGCCGCATAAGCGCCGAGGAGCCGGGAGCCGACGTGGTGGTCCACGTCGAGCCGCTGGCGGACGAGAAGCGGGTCACCCAGCAGGTAGAGGCGGTGGCACTTCGCCAGCCGGTGGTCGCCGAGGTCCACAACATCGGAGTCACCTCACATCCCGAAGGCGACCACATCACCCTTCACGCCAAGTTCCCGGCGGAGATGGAGTTGGAGACGGCGCACTCGCTGGCCGAGCAGCTGGAGTCGGAGATCATGTCCGAGATTCCCGGAGTGACTCGAGTCGACACCCACATCGAGCCCCTTCTGTCCAACACGACAGGAGAGGACGTCACGTCGCAGCACATGCTGCTCGGGCAGTGGGTCAAGGCCCTTGCCGAGCGCCAGCCCGAGGTGCACGACTGCCACGAGGTGATGATCACCCGGGACGGCGGCGGCCTGTCGATCGTCATGCACTGTGAAGCCCAGCCCGAGCTGTCGGTCACCGCCGTGCACGACGCCTCGACCCGTATAGAGGCGGCGACGCACGCCCGCTGGCCCGACGTGAAAAAGGTCACCGTGCACTTCGAACCCGTTCAGTAGGGCGAAGCGGTCCCGTGATCTTGGTAAACTCGTCTTTTCCGGGGCTATAGCTCATTTGGTAGAGCGCCGCCATGGCATGGCGGAGGCGAGGGGTTCGAATCCCCTTAGCTCCACTGTTAGATGCTTATTCGAACTTGGGCGTAAAAAGAGCGCCCTGAACGGGTCGTTGAACTCAAACCGCGTCACTTTGCC
>DATAAN010000123.1:0-43389 GCA_036260105.1 Actinomycetota bacterium | reverse complement strand
ATGGACTCGTCAGCGTGGTTGGCGACGTAGTGCTCGATGAGCTCACGGCCTTCCAGGACGGCGATCTGGCTTCGCGTCTCACCGGAGGAAACGAGCATCTTGCGGGGCCCGAGGGGAGCGATGTGCTCCATTCGCGGCCGGCGGCTCGTGCGACGACCCTTACGCCCACGAGAAGAAGAGGGCTGGCGGCTGTCGGTCTGCGACTCGACGAGCGCGGGGACGGTGGCGGCGGCCGGGGCCGATCCGTTGGATCCGGCAGCGGAGCCCTCGGCGGGCACTTCGCCGTTCCCTCGAGCCACCTGCTGGTCCGACCCGGAGCCTCCACCGCGGCTACGCGACCGGCGCCTGCGGTTTCTCGTCCGGGCGGTGGCACTCCCGCCCGCGGCGGCGCCGTCCTCCTGCCCGTCGTCGGCTGCATCGGCGGCCGACATGGGGCCGGGCTGTTCCTCGGCCCCCGACTCCGAGGAGACGTCGACCGCAGCCTCGGCTGCCGAGGAGGACCCTAACTCAGACTCGGCGGCTGCCTCCTCCGAGGTGGCCGCCCCCGATGCCCGCGTCTTGCGCCGGCGGCTCCGGCCCTTGGCCGGTGCGGCAGCCGTTTCGTCGGCTGCCCCATCTGAACCGCCATCCCCTGGTGGACCGGCGTCCGCAGCAACGCCCGAAGCGTCTTCGTCCCGGGCGGCAAGCTTTGATGCTGGCACACCCTCGGCAGGAGCTTCACCTTCCGCCGGCGGGGCATCCGCCTTGGCGGCTGCGGTCCGGGGCTTTCGGGCGCGAGATCTCCGCTCGGCGAAGGGGGCCGACGGGCGCCCGTCGCTGGAGTCCGACGACGGCGATGACTCGCTGTCGCCGGTGGAACCTGGAGACTGGGCCGCCCCGGCTGCGATGTCGCCGGCAGCCGGTTGCGCCGGGGCCGGCGTCTCAGCAGCGGGCTTATCGTCGGCCGCCTTGGGCTTGCGGGTCCGGCGCGCTCGGACCGGCTTGGCCTCGGCAGCCGGCTCCCCACTGCCCTCGGCCGCCGGGCCGGGGGCTTCGGCAACGATGGTGGTCTGGCCGGACTGCTCGCCGCCGGAATCCTCGGCGGCACTGCTCTTGGGAGCGGTCCGCCGCCTGCGGGGCGACTTCGCGCCGGCAGTCGGCGGTTTGGCTTCTACCGCCTCTGCGGGTTGATCATTCAATTCCTCTCCGATCTAAACGAATCGGCGCATATGGATGTTCATCACCAAACCCACGCCAGCAAAGCTGGTGATCAGCGAGGTGCCTCCATACGACACGAAGGGCAGAGGAATGCCGGTGATGGGCATTATGCCGATCGTCATGCCGATATTTACGAACAACTGAAAAGCGAGCATGGCCGCAACTCCGCCGGCCACGAGTGCACCAAAAAGGTCTTTCGAAAGCATAGCCGTCCGCACGCATCTCCATAGGACGACGCTGAACAGCCCCAGGATGAGAAGGCCTCCCAGGAATCCCTGCTCCTCACCGATGGCGGTGAAGATGAAGTCGGTACGCTGCTCGGGGACGTAGGCCAGGTTTGTCTGCGTGCCCTTCCCCCACCCCTTGCCGCCGATCCCGCCCGAACCGATCGCGATCTTGGACTGCTCCAGGTTGAATCCGGGCCCGCGTGGGTCAGCTTCGGCATCCATGAAGGCGGTGAGCCGGGCCACCTGGTACTCGTGCAATATGTCCAGGCGCAGCGCCACCAGCGCCACCGCGAAGGCGGCGATCACCACCAGGACCATCCACCGGATCTGCACGCCGGCAACCAGCAGCACTGCAAACGCAATCGCGCACAGCACCAGGGCAGAGCCAAGGTCCGGCTGCAGGAAGATCAAAAACGCGGGCACTGCCGCCAGGATCGTCGCCTGGATAACCGGAGTGATCCCCGGTTCCGGCACGTCCTGACGCCTCTCCCGGGAGAGGACCGTGGCCAGGAAGAGGATGTATCCCATCTTCATCACCTCAGCCGGCTGAAGCTGGAAGACCCCGAGGTTGATCCATCGCTGCGCCCCTTTCACCGTCTGCCCGAACGGCGTCAGGACCAGCAGCAGGAGGAACACCACGCCGACGTAGAGGAACGGCGTGTACGGCTGCAGGTGACGGTAGTCCACCAGCAGCGCCAAACCGAACGTGATCGTGGCCAGTGAGAAGAAGATCAGCTGCCGCTTCAGGTAGTAATCCGGGTCCAGGTCGTTGACCTCGAGGATGGGCGCCGACGCCGACCGGATAGCAATGCAGCCGATGGCGGTAAGCCCCATGACGGCGAGGATGAGCCACCCGTCGACGTGGCGGATCGGTGCCTTCGAGGACATCGACAGGCGGTCCCGCCCGGCGTAGTGCCGGCTGCCGAACTCTGCGAAGTCCGTCATCGGGCCATCAGTCCACCGCCGCCTGTACCTGGATCTCGGACAGGTTCAGGTCGAAGATGCCTTCGAAGATGCGGCGGGCGATCGGCGCCGCGGTCTCGCCGCCGTGGCCGCCCTCCTCCAGCATCACGGCCACCACGTACTGGGGGTCACGGGCGGGGGCGTACGCCGCGAACCAGGCGTGAGGCTGCTTGCCGGCGAACTCCGCCGTCCCCGTCTTGCCCGCGACGCCGATGGCGTTCAGCGGGGAGTTCACGAATGTGCTCGCCGCGGTGCCTACGGTGGTCACCGCCTCCAAACTACTCCGCAGAGCCTGTAACGTGGCCGGGTTGATGGGCACCGTACGGCTGTCCGAGCCGTCCTTGGGAATTGGCTGCTCGCCGGTTCCGTCGATGAGGCCCTTGGCGAGGTGCGGCCGGTGCAGCTTGCCACCGTTAGCGATCGCCGCGTAGGCGTTGGCAAGCTGGAGGGGGGTGGCCAGCACGTCGCCCTGTCCGATTGACATGTTGATGGTGTAGCCGGGCAGCCACGTCGCGTAGGGGAAAGCGTCCGGCCGCTGCTTGTTGACCGCCTTCAGCCACCCTTCGTCCGGCACGCGGCCGGCCTTCTCGAACGGGATCTCGATTCCGGTTTTCGAGCCGAAGCCGAACCGGCGGGCGTAGTCCTGCAGCACCTCGGTACGGTTGCTGCGGAAGGTCCTGTAGAACTCCTCGCCCCAGCGGTAGAACACCGTGTCGCACGAGTCCGCCATCGACTGGTTGAACGTGAGCATTCCGGAATCGCTCGTCTTCCAGTTCCTGAAGGTCCTGTCCGCTATCCGCAGGGAGCCGGGGCAGGCGTACCGCTGATTGGGGGCAGCCACTCCCGTCTCCAGCGCAGCGGCTGCGGTGACCGGCTTGAAGGTGGAACCCGGAGGGAACGAAACCTGGATCGCCCGGTTCAACAGCGGCAGCGCCGGGTCGTTGGTGAGAACGTCGTACTCAGCCTGGCTGATGCCGCCCACGAACGCTCCCGGGTCGTAGTCGGGAAACGAAGCCATGGCGAGGATCTCACCGTTGCGCGGGTCCATGACGACGGCGCCGCCGGCCGGCGCAACGTACTTCTTTCCCGACTCCTTGTGGTAGATGGTGCGCGCCTTCTCCAGGCCCTGCGCCAGCGATTCCTCGGTGATCCTCTGGATGTCCACGTCGATGGTCGTGACGAGGTCCTTGCCCTTCTGGGGCTCGACCCGGCCTAGCACCCGGCGAACGTCGCCGCTGGAGTCGACCTCGAGCTTGCGCAGCCCCTCCTTTCCGTGGAGCTGCTCCTCGTAGGCGTACTCGATGCCGCCGCGCCCGATGATGGCGCCCGGCCGGTACTTCATGTCCTTGTAGCGCTCGTCGTCCACCTGCTCGGGAAGGATCTCGCCCAGGTAGCCGAGCGTGTGGGATGCAAGCTTGCCGTTCGGGTAGACCCTGGTCGGCTGCGCCTTCGTCTCCACACCTGGGAACAGGTGCTGGTGCTCCCGGATGTAGACCACTGTGTCTTCCGGCACGTTCTCGGCCACCGGGATCGGCGTGAAGGCCGACAGAGTCTTGTCCTCCAGCTTCTTGTCGATCTCGGCGACGGGAATGCGCAGGGCATCAGCGACCCGCTGCTTCACCTGCTCGAGCTGCTCCCCGCTGAGCTCCTGCTTGCTGATCGTCACCACGAGCGACATACCGTTGGAAACCAGGACCTTTCCGTTGCGGTCGAGGATCTGGCCTCGGGCCGGCTCTTCGGGCACGACGCGGATCTGGTTGCGCTCGGCGCCGGCGGTGAACTCCTCGGTGCTCAGCACCTGCAGGAAGTAGAGCCGGAGGACCAGCGTGGCGATCAGCGAGGCGAAGATCGCTCCCAGGAACGCGAGCCTGAGCCGCGTGGTGCCGAGTGCAACCTGGTTCATGCGGCGCCCCCTACCACTGGTAGACCCTCTCCGGCCGGTAGAAGGAGACGATCCGCCGCACCGGCGGGTAGATGAAGGGCACAAGAATCGTGTTGTAGAGCGCGGTTAACAGGATCACCTGGACGCCGCGCGAGATCGGCGGTGTTCGCTGCCCGAGCAGGGCCTGGAAGACCTCGTAGAGCAGCGTGGCGACCGCGGTTCCGGTGAAAACACCCGCCGCCGGGACGAAGACGCTGGTCGAGCTGATGTAGGGCCGGATGCTCCCGGCGATATACCCCACCGTGAGGTACGCCAGCCCCGTCAAGCCGATCGGCGCGTCCAGCAGCAGGTCCCGCAGGAACCCTCCGGAGAACCCGAGCACTCCGCCGACCGTGGGGCCCTCCAGCAGCGCGAAGCAGATGACGACGGCGAGAAGGAGGTCGGGCGAGACGCCCAGGATCTTCAGCTTGGAGAAGATCGTCGTCTGCAGCAGGACTGCCGTGAGCAGGGTCAGCCCGAAGATCGCCGGCCGTTTCATGACAGGTCAGCCTGTCCTCAAGGCTGTGGCTGCTCAACGGGACCGGAGTCGAGTAGGACCAGCAGCTTGTCCAGCGCGGTGAAGTTCACGACCGGCTCGACTCTAGCCGTCTTGGTCAGGCCGTCGGCGTTCTTTGCCACCTCGGTCACCCGGCCGATCGGGATGCCCCCGGGGAAGATGCCGCGATCGAAGCCAGAAGTCACCACCGTCTCCCCGTCCTTGATCTCCACGTCCGGGCTGATGAGATCCATCCGAAGGTCCTCGAGGCTGCGACCCGACGCGACGCCGGTCTCCCCCGAGCCGGTCAGCCGAGCGCCCACCGAGTGCTGCGGGTCGATGAGCAGCAGGACCTTCGAGTACTTCTCCGACACGAAGAAGGTGCGGCCGACCAGCCCCTGGGCCGACACCACGGCCATGTTCTCCCGGATCCCGTCGGCGGAGCCTTTGTTGATGAAGGCGGTCCACTCGTAGTTGGAGGGCCCGTTCCCGATGACCTGGACGGCAAGGGTCCTGCCCTGGGTCCAGTCCTGGTCGTTGGCGGCAACCAGCTCCTTGAGGCGTTCGTTCTCCCTCAGGATCTCGGGAAGCCGGCGCTGTTGGGCGGTCATCCGCTCCAGCTCGGTGCTGAGGCGCGCGTTCTCCTCCTTGAGGTCGCCTATGTTGCCCAGGTCGGAGAGGAAGTCGCCGACCGGACCGAAGACCTGGCCGATGCCGTCCTGTAGCGGAGCGACGACGGAGATGGCCATGTCCTGGGCCCGGTGGAGCGGGCCCCCGGTGTTCTCGCGAAAGTCCATGGTCACCACCGTGGCGGTTGCGGCCAGGAGCGCTGCGAGCGCGAGCCGATGCCTGGTGGACTTGCGGTACATCAAATCTTGTGGCGTCCCTTCCGAGTGGACAGCGTCCGGGTCATTCTACTTGTGGGTATGTAGACCGAAGTCAAATTACTCGGGCCAACGCGAAGAAACTTGAGCCGCCAGGAGGCTGGTTAGCGGCCGGAACCCGACGAGATGAGGACCCGCTTCAGCGCCTGGAACTCCTCCAGGCACTTGCCGGACCCGATGGCTACCGCCGACAGCGCCGACTCCGCAACGTGGATCGGCATGCCGGTCTCATGCTTCAGCCGCTCGTCCAGGCCCTTGAGCAGAGCCCCTCCGCCGGTGAGCACAATTCCCTTCTCCATGATGTCCGCTGCCAGCTCGGGCGGCGTCTTGTCCAGGGTGGTCTTGACCGAGTCGATGATGGCGTGCACCGGCTCCTCCAGTGCCCGCCGGATCTCCTCGGAGGAGACGATGATCGTCTTCGGGAGACCGGTGACCAGATCCCGGCCCCGGATCTCCGCGTGAGGCTCGTCGGGCAGCGGGAACGCCGAGCCGATCGTCATCTTTATCTCCTCGGCCGTCCGCTCGCCCAGCATCAGCGAGTACTCCTTCTTGATGTAGTTGATGATCGCGTCGTCCAGCTCGTCGCCGCCGATGCGGGTGGACAGGCTGGTGACGATGCCGCCGAGCGAGATCACCGCGACCTCGGTGGTCCCGCCTCCGATGTCGACCACCATGTTGCCGGCCGGCTCGTGAACCGGCAGGCCGGCCCCGATGGCCGCCGCCATGGGCTCCTCGATGATGAACACCTTACGCGCTCCGGCGGCGATGGTGGCGTCCTCGACCGCCCGCTGCTCAACGCCGGTGATTCCTGATGGAACGCAGATCACGACCCGGGGCTTGGCCAGCATGCGCCGCTTGTGCACCCGCTGGATGAAGTACCGGAGCATCTTCTCGGTGACCTCGAAGTCGGCGATGACGCCGTCCTTGAGAGGCCGGATGGCCAGGATGTGGCCTGGGGTACGGCCGATCATGCGCTTCGCCTCGATGCCTACCGCCAGGATGGCGCCGGTCTTTGTGTTGAGGGCCACCACCGAGGGCTCGTTCAGCACGATGCCCCGTCCACGGACGTAGACCAGGGTGTTTGCGGTGCCCAGGTCGACGGCCATGTCACGGCCCATGAACGTAAAGGCTTGATCGTTGGCTATCGGCATTCGGATGACTCCAAGCTGGTTAAAAACAAAAAGAGAGGCGATCAAAACCGCCGGAATTAGCAGGGATGCGGTTAGCATATGCGGCTAATTCAGCGGGGTGCTAGGGGCCAATATCGCCAGATATGGCTGCTAGGCGTGAGAGCGCGAAAAAATCTCGGGAAAAAACAGCTCAAGCTCTCGGGCGGCGGACTCGGGGCTGTCGGAACCGTGGACGAGGTTCTCCGTTACCTCCAAACCGAAGTCTCCCCGAATCGTCCCGGGTGCCGCCTTCTTGGGGTCGGTGGCGCCCATCAGCGCTCTCGTAACGCCCACTGCGCCCTCTCCCCGGACGGCGGCGGCAACGACCGGGCCGGAGGTGATGAACTTCAGAAGCGCCGGAAAAAAGGGCTTGTCGACGTGGGCCTCGTAGTGCCGCCGGGCCAGGTCCTCGTCGACGTGGATCAACTGGAGCGCCGCCAGTTGCAGCTTCTTGCGCTCCAGGCGGCTGAGTATCTCACCCACCAGGCCCCGCCGGACGCCGTCGGGTTTGACGAGCACAAGGGTGGTTTCGGTTGAGTTGTCGTTGGTCATGCCGTCAAGGATAGTCGGCACCCCGGGAAATCGTTGCCCGGCGGCTCCCAACTGGGATGATGGCGGCATGCATTCCAGTGTTGTCGAGCTCCGCCCTTCGAGCGGCTGTGCCATTGGCAAAGGTCAGAGGGTGAAGGGAATGGGCTGATGGTCGCCCGATTGCCTCAGGGATCCGGCGGCCGGCCTCCTTGGCAGACCGGTAACCGCCGTTACGCCCTGATATTTCTGGTGGCGGCGATCCTGATCGTGTCGCTCTACGTCTGGAACAGGCAGAAGGTCGATGAACGGAACCGTGACGAGGTAGGACGGGAGCGACTCTGCGAGGTGCGGGCCGAGCAGGGCATAGACACCGGGGGCTGCGACGACGAGTAGCTAGCGCAGCAGGTGACGGCGCGCCTCCCCGACCGCGTGGATGGAGCCCGTGACCAGCACCATGTCGTCCTCGGCCGAGATGGCGATCGCCCGGTCCACCGCCGCCTCGACCGGCTCCACCACCTCCGGGGGGTCCTGACCAGGCATCTGCGGCGACTTCTCCTCCAACGTCTGGGGTGCCGCGAACCGCTCGTTATGCCCGCGGGTGAGGATCACCCGGTCGGCCGAGGGGACGAGCTCGGCAAGGACGGCGGAGACATCCTTGTCCTCGAAGACCGACAGCACCATGGTCAGCTTGCTGAAGAGGAAGTCGGTGGCAATCGTCTTGCGGAGGGCGGCTGCGGCGTGCGGGTTGTGCGCGCCGTCCAGGACGACCAGCGGCTGCCGCCGGACGACCTCCAGCCGGCCCGGCGAGGTAACCGACGCCAGCGCCCCCTGTAGGACGTCGGAGTCCAGAGGACGGTCCAGGAAGGCCTCGGCGGCGGCGATCGCCACCGCCAGGTTTGCCCCCTGATGGGCTCCGTGCAGTGGGAGGAACAGGCCTTCGTACGCGGCCCGCGAGGTCCTTACCGCGACCGACCGGCCGCCGACCGCGGTCTCGTTGGAGTCGATAAAGAAATCCCTTCCGAGGACAACCGCGGGCGCGCCGACGCTTTCCGCTTTTCGAAGGAACATCTCCAGCACCTCCGGCGCCTGCTCTGCCGACACTGCGGTTCCGCCGGGCTTGAGGATGTCCACTTTCTCAGCCGCGTTTGCCGAGGGCGTGGACCCGAGGAAGCGGGCGTGGTCGACGTCCACCGGGGTGAGGACCGCCACGGCGCTGTGCACCAGGTTGGTGGCGTCCCATCGTCCACCGAGGCCGGCCTCGATGACCGCCGCTCCAACCGACAGCTCGGACATCCACTCGAATGCCATCGCCGTGGTCAGCTCGAAGTAGGTGATCGTCTCGCTCAGGTCGTTCTCCACGAGCTCGATGAAGGGCTGCAGGTAGGAGAGCGTGGCCGCCAGCTCGTCGGCGGTCATCTGCTGCCAGGACAGGCGCCCGTCCCAGCCGGCCAGGACGAACCGCTCCTCCACGTCGACCAGGTGCGGCGACGTGTACAGCCCGGTGCTGAGGCCGTGGGCGGCCAGGATGGCGGTGATCATCCGGGCAGTCGAGGTCTTGCCGTTCGTGCCCGCCAGATGAATGGTCGGGTAGCTCAGCTGGGGGTTGCTGAGCAGCTCGAGGAGCGCCTGGATCCGTAGAAGCCCCGGCGTTATGCCGAAGCCGCGGAACTCGAGGAAGGCTTTCGCCTCCGCGTAGCTGAGACCCACGGGCGACGCTAGTCCAGGCCCAGCAGGCGCAGCTGCTCCCGCAGCTTTGTGACCGTCGCGTTCTCCTCGTCGAGGCGCCGGCGCTGCTGGGCCACAACCGCTTCGGGGGCCCGGCTGAGGAAGCCCTGGTTCGACAGCTTCTTCGCAATCTTGTCTGCTTCCTGCTCCGCCTTGGCGATCTGCTTGCGCATGCGGTCACCCTCGGCCGCCACGTCGACCAGCCCCTCCAACGGGATCGAGATCTCCACTCCTCCGGCGAGGAGCCGGGCGCCCGCCGCGCCGTCGAGTGACTCGGTCACCCGCAGGTCGTCCAGGCCGGCCAGGCGGCCGACCAGCACGCGGTCGCGCTCGAGGGCCTGCCGCTCCTCCGGGTCCTCGGACGACGCGGTCGGCGTCAGGCGGGCCTTAGGGTTGATGCGGTACTCGGAGCGGAAGCTGCGGATGGACGACACCACGGACTTGACCCGGTCGAAGCTGGCCTCGGCCGCCGGGTCCGCCAGGCGGCCGCCCTCCGGGGAAGGCCAGGCCGAGATGACGATGGAGTCCTTGTCCCTCTCGAGGGGAAGCAGCTGCCAGATCTCCTCGGTGACGTAGGGAATGAACGGGTGCGCCAGGCGGAGAGCCTGCTCCAGGACGTTGACGAGGACCGCCCGGACCGTCTCCGCAACCTCGCGGTCCTCCGAGGAAAGGCGCACCTTCGCGGCCTCGATGTACCAGTCGCAGAACTCGCTCCAGATGAACTCGTACACCTGGCGGGCCGCGCCCGCGGGCTCGAATGACTCCAGCTGGGCGGTCACCTCGTCGATGGTGGACGTGAGCCGCGACAGGATCCAGCGGTCGCTCAGCTCGAGCCTCCCGGTGTCCGGGATGCCGCCGACAGCCTGCCCGGTCGCCGTGTTGACCAAAACGAAGCGGGCTGCGTTCCAGAGCTTGTTCACGAAGTTGCGGGAGCCGGAGACCCACTCGGTGCTCAAGAAGATGTCCTGGCCGGTGGCGTGCTCGACCAGGGAGAAGCGCAGCGCGTCGGTGCCGTACTGGTCGATCAGCTCCAGCGGGTCGATCACGTTGCCGAGCGACTTCGACATCTTGCGGCCCTGTGAGTCGCGCACGATTCCGTGGATGTACACGGACCGGAACGGCACGTCTCCCATGAACTTCAAGCCAGCCATCATCATCCGGGCGACCCACAGGTGGATGATCTCGTACCCGGTGACGAGGACCGAGGTCGGGTAGAAGTAGTCGAGATCGGGCGTCTTGTCCGGCCACCCCAGGGTCGAGAAGGGCCAGAGCTGGCTGGAGAACCAGGTGTCAAGGACGTCCGGATCCTGCTCGATATTGCCGCTGCCACACTCCGGACACTCGGTGGGATCCTCCAGGGCCGCCCAGCGGTGCCCGTTGTCGCAGTAGAAGACCGGAATGCGGTGCCCCCACCACAACTGGCGCGAGATCGTCCAGTCGCGGATGTTCTCCAGCCAGTTCAGGTAGTAGTTGGTCCACCGAGGTGGGTGGAACCTCGTGCGGCCGTCCTTCACGGCGGCGATCGCCGGCTCTGCCAGTGGGCGCATTCTCACGAACCACTGCTCCGACAGCCACGGCTCGATGACCGTCTTGCACCGGCTGCAGCGACCGATCGCGTAGTGGTGCGGCGCGGAACCCTCGTATAGGCCCTTCTCCTGCAGCGCCTTGCGGACCGCCTCCCGGGCCTCGTACCGGTCCATCCCTGTGAATGGCGCCCCGTTCTCGTTGATGCGGGCCTGGCCGTCCATGATGGAGACCTTTTCGAGGCCGTGGCGTTCGGCGACCTCGAAGTCCGTCGGGTCGTGCGCCGGAGTCATCTTCACTGCACCGGTGCCGAAATCCATGTCCACCGCTTCGTCGGCGACGATCTCGATCCGCCGTCCGCTGAAGGGGTGGATCGCAAACTTGCCGACGGCCGAGGCGAAACGCTGGTCTTTGGGATTCACCGCGACCGCGGTGTCGCCGAGCATCGTCTCCAGGCGGGTAGTCGCGACGCTGACGCTGCCCGACCCGTCCTCGAAGTCGTAACGGAACTGCTCCAGGACCCCGTCGTGGTCGGAGTGGTCGACCTCGATGTCGCTGAGTGCCGTGCCGCAGCGGGGGCACCAGTTGATGATGCGGTTGCCGCGGTAGATCAGCCCTTCGTTGTAGAGGTCGACGAAGACCTTGCGCACGGCCCGGGAGAGGCCCGGGTCCATGGTGAAGCGCTCCCGCGACCAGTCCAGCGAGGCACCCAGGCGCCGGTCCTGCTGAAAGATCCGGTTGCCGTAGACCTCCTTCCACTCCCACACCCGCTCGACGAACCGCTCCCGCCCCAGGTCGTGCCGGCTAAGCCCCTGCTCACGAAGTGTCCGCTCGACGACGTTCTGCGTCGCGATGCCGGCGTGATCGGTTCCCGGCAGCCAGAGCGCGACGTAACCCTGCATCCGGCGGAAGCGGATGAGCACGTCCTGGAGCGTGTGGTCCAGCGCGTGGCCGATGTGCAAAGCGCCGGTGACGTTCGGCGGAGGGATGACAATCGTGAACGGTTCCCGCTCCGGGTCCGGCTCGACGTGGAAATAGCCCCTCCGCTCCCAATCCCGGTATAGCCGCTGCTCCACCTCGGCGGGTGAGTACACCTTGGGCATGTCCGCCGGATCGCGGAAGGACCGGCCCGTCGCCGGGTTCCTCTGCCGGCCCGTTTGGGGGCTGTTTCGAAGTGCCATGCGGTGCTCCAACGGTTATGAGGATGAAAGGTCGGGAGAGCTACCGGCGGCTTACGGCGGCTCCTCGTCGGGGCGCCTGAGCAGAACACCCTACCCAGCGATTGTAGCAACCGGGCTTGATCGCTTCGCCGGGCGTGCGACCCCGCTCAGCGAATGATGAGGCTGGCGGAGGGGCTTGCTCCGCGGCTCAGTCCCACCAGCTCCACGGTGCGGTCCAGGTACTTGCCCGTCCTGGGCTGCTGGTCCGTGTTCAACGTCAGCGAGGCTGGAGGATCCGAGTCGGTCCCCACGGAGACGACGATGCGAGCGTTGCCGGCCACGATGCACTGGACGCCCGGCTGGCAGCGGTTGTCGGAGAGGAGCTGGACGAAGGTCAGGACCAGGTCCTCTCCCGCAATGCCTACCATCTCGCCGAGCCCGACATGGAACGTCTGCCCCAGAGCCACCTGACGCGCGGAGACGGCTGGCCCCTGCGGGACCGCTGCGCGGGGAGACGAAGGCTGAGCCGGATTACCGGTGGCGCTCCCCGCCGGACGGGCCGCCTCCTCCGGCGTCGACTCGTCCTGGGCGAGCGGCACGCTGGCGCATCCCCCGAGCGCCACTACGGCAACGGCAGTGATGGCCAGGCCGCGCAGATACCGACTAGGAGCGGTCATGAGGCCAGTATGCACCGGAGCCACTGATTGTCGGTTTCCCGCCGTGGCTGATCCGTTTGCCACGATCCATGACGGCCCGCCGCCGAACGCGCTAACTGGTTGAACCTGCGAAGCTGGAGAGGCACCGGACATTCCCAGCCGGCTACCGGACTCGGAGCGCAAGGAGCGACAGATGCTGTTTTCATCCCGGACCAAGACGGCCCCCGTAACGGCAGAGGATGCGCTGCCCGGCCGCGACCACTACCTCTACCCCATCCCCGAAGTCCACGAGGTGCTGCACAACCCTCTTCAGCCGCCGTTTCCCGAGCACCTGGAGACGGCGATCTTCGCCCTCGGCTGCTTCTGGGGCGCGGAGCGCCTGTTCTGGCGGAAGGAGGGAGTCTGGACGACCGCAGTCGGCTACACCGGCGGCTTCACCCCTCACCCGACATACCGCGAAACGTGCTCCGGCAAAACGGGTCACGCCGAAGCGGTCCTGGTGGTCTACGACCCGGCGAAGATCTCGTACGGTGAGCTGCTGAAGACCTTCTTCGAGGAGCACAACCCCACGCAGGGCATGCGCCAGGGAAACGACGTGGGCACGCAGTACAGGTCGGCCATCTACTACACCAGCGAAGAGCAGCGCAAGCTCGCCGAGGCGACGATGGAGTCCTACAACGAGGCACTCGAGGCGGCAGGCCGCGGGCCGGTCACCACCGAGATCGCCCCCGCCGGACCCTTCTACTACGCCGAGGACTACCACCAGCAGTACCTGTACAAGGTGCCGAACGGCTACTGCGGGCTGAAGGGCACAGGCGTGTCCTGCTCGGTTCCGGCAGCCGAGACCGGCTGAGCGCCCGGTCCTAGCCCCCGGTCCTGCTCCGCCGGCATACCATCGCAGCCGGAGCCAGCCTGGCGAGCTGATCGCTCACGCTGCCCAGCAGCAGCCGGCTCGGACCTCCAAGCCCCCGGGAGCCGCAGACCACCAGGTCCGCTTCATTGGACAGGCGCAGCAACACCGACACCGGCTCGCCGGCCGGCGTCTCGACGTCCACCTGGAACCCTTCATCAGCCAGCATCCGGGCAGCCGCCTCGGCGTTGGCCCGCGCCTGTTGCTCCAGATAGCCCACGACGTCCGACGGGGGCCGAGCGCCCGGCACGAGCGGGCTGACACTCGGAACGACGTCCGCGACCGACACCACGGTCACCGCGGTCTTCTTCACGTCGGCGATCGACGTGAAGGTCTCGAGCGAGACTGCGGCATCTGCCGAGCCGTCGCTCGCGAGGACCACCCGGACCGGGCCCTCCCGGCCACTGAACCGGTGCACGACCAGGACCGAGGTCGGAGACGAGTGCAGGATCCTGGTGGAGGTGCTGCCAAGCAGCACGTTGTCCAGCCACCTGGTGCTGCCGGCGCCCAGTGCGACCAGGCCGTACTCGGCCGCATGGAGCTGCTCCAGGACCTGCGCCGCCGGCACCCCATGGCCGACCACGGTCTCGGCGGAAAAGCCGGCGGAACGAAACTCGGCTGCGACGTCCTCAGCCACCTGTCGAGGCTGCGCCCGGGGAATCCACTCGCCACCGTATTTCCACGGCTCCTTGGGAAAGGCGAACTCGACCGACTCGCATACGTTCACGGTCACCTCGACCTTGTCCGGGTCGGCAAACGAGCGCAGGAGCGCCCCGGCCGCTGCGGCCGGCTCGGCGCCGTTAGTCGAAAACAGGACCCGTGTGGGCAACGTCTCTCCTCGGTAGTTCTTCTCCTAAGTAAACAGCATGCCGGAGCGCGCTCCGCCCACGAGCCCGCTGACGAATCGGGCTCGAGTGAACCTTGCATCCCCCGGCGGAAGGAAAGGACAATATCTCCATCCTTCCCTTCCCGGCATGGGGCGCACCCGAAAGGCGGCGGAATGGTCGAGCAGAGCCTGGTGCAGGCTGTCTCGGGCAAGTGGTGGATCTTCGCGGTCCGTGGTGCGATCGCGGTCGTCTTCGGCGTCATGGCCCTGGCGTGGCCCCAGATCACGATCCTCGCTCTTGTAAGCCTCTACGGCGCCTACGCTCTGGTCGACGGCATCCTCTCAATCGTCCTGTCCATCCGGGGGCCGGGTACGCGCTGGCCCCTGCTCGCGTGGGGAGTGCTCGGCGTGCTGGCCGGAATCGCAGTCTTCCTCTGGCCCGGCATAACCGCCCTGGTGCTCGTGTACCTGATCGCGGCGTGGGCAATCTTCACCGGCATCGCAGAGGTGGCGGCGGCCATTCTGTTCCGCAAGGAGATGACGGGAGAGTGGGCGCTGGGACTGGCGGGCCTGCTGTCTATCGTCGTCGGGGCCGCGATGGCGGTCTTCCCCGGGGCGGGGGCCTTGTCCATCACCTGGCTCATCGGCGCCTACGCCATCGCTCTTGGGCTGATCCTGCTGATCGTGGCTGTCCGCATCCGCAGCTGGAGGGGCGGCGAAATCTCGACCGCCTGACCTCGCCGGTTACTCCAGGGAACCGGTAAGCCGCCGGAATAGAGCACCGAGAGTCAGGCCCACCGCGAGGCAGGCCAGGAACATCAGCGCACGCAGTCCCATACTCTGCTGAAGGGCGTCGTAGCGCTGGATCGCCCAGTACATGCCGCCGAAGAATCCGACGAACAATGCTCCGTCGAACACGGCGTTCCGGCGCCGGGCCGCCCTGGTCCGGCGGGCGACGTCGTCCAGCAGCTCTCGCGCACGGACCGGCAGCTTCCGGCGTCGGTCCCGAGCGACCAGAAGCGCCACTGCGACGATGAGCGCAGACCATCCGGCAACCGCCCACGGACTCCACATCCCGCTCCAGTCACCGGACATCCAGGCAGTCCGGATCATCCGGAAAATCACCCAGGACGCGAAGAGCCCGGCGTAGCCCACCCAGTGCCGGGCCGCCTTATGCAGGTTCTCCGACGCAACACTTCGGGGGTTGAGCTCCGCGGCCCGAGCGAACAGCTCGACCGCCTCGCGGCGCCGGCCCCTCTGGTAGGAAACCGCCAGTCCCAGGTTGTTGAGTGCCTCGGCGTTCGCCGCGTCCAGCTCGACCGCCCGGCGCAGGTACTCCTCGGCCTGCCGGTAGCGTCGCCGCTTCAGCATCACGACGCCCATGAGGTTGCGCACCTCGGTCGACTCGGGCAGAAGGGCAAGGTCCAGCATTGCTTCGTCGTAGCGCCGCGCGGCCACGGAGGCGCGGACGCGCCTCAGGATGTGCTCGTGCTGCTCCCCCCCGTTCACGGCCTGATAGATCGGCAGTCTCGACGGTCGTTTAAGCACGACTAGCCGTTCGCCTGGCGCCGGGCCGGCCTCCACACCGACGATCGCCAGATGAGGAGGCCGTCCAGGGACGGCCTTTCGGCGCGTCTAACCAGCTGGCTACGCCTTGGGACTTACGCGGTGCGTTCGCCCCGCTCGGGGCGCTTCGGGGTGCCGCTGCGGCCCTGGACCCTGGGGACCAGAGTCGGGTTCACCTTCTCCAGGACCGTCTCGGTGTCGATCACGCACTGACCGATGTCCTTGCGACTCGGAAGCTCGTACATGACGTCGAGCAGGACCTCCTCGATGATCGCTCTCAGGCCGCGGGCGCCGGTCCCCCGGAGCATCGCCTGGTCGGCGATCGCCGCCAGCGCGCCCTCGGTGAACTCCAGCTCCACCCCGTCCAGCTCGAAAGTCTTTTTGAACTGGCGGACCAGTGCGTTCTTCGGCTTGGTGAGAATCTCGATCAGCGCTTCCCGATCCAGGTTGTGAACGTGGGATATGACGGGGAGCCGGCCGACGAACTCGGGGATCAGGCCGAACTTCAGCAGGTCCTCGGGCAGGATGTTCGCCAGGATCTCGCCCAGGTCCTTCTGCTCCATCTTCCGGACGTCGGCGCCGAAGCCGATGCTGCGGCTGCCGATGCGGGCGCCGATGATCTTCTCCAGCCCGGCGAACGCACCTCCGCAGATGAACAGGACGTTCGAGGTGTCGATCTGGATGAACTCCTGGTGCGGGTGCTTACGGCCGCCCTGCGGGGGGACCGAAGCGGTGGTCCCCTCCAGGATCTTGAGCAGCGCCTGCTGCACGCCCTCGCCCGAGACGTCACGGGTGATCGACGGGTTCTCCGACTTGCGGGCGATCTTGTCGACCTCGTCGATGTAGATGATGCCTGTCTCGGCCTTCTTGACGTCGTAGTCCGCGGCCTGGATCAGCTTGAGCAGGATGTTCTCGACGTCCTCTCCGACGTAACCCGCTTCGGTGAGGGCGGTGGCGTCGGCGATGGCGAACGGCACATTGAGCATCTTCGCCAGCGTCTGGGCCAACAGGGTCTTGCCGCAGCCGGTAGGACCGAGCAGCATGATGTTGGACTTCTGCAGCTCGACGTCGTCGTTGTCCTTGTGGGCGCCGGCCTGGATGCGCTTGTAGTGGTTGTAGACCGCCACCGACAGCACCTTCTTGGCCTGCTCCTGGCCGACGACGTAGTCGTTCAGGAACTTGTAGATCTCACGCGGCTTGGGAAGCTCCTCGAGCTTGAGCTCGGTGGTCTCGGTGAGCTCCTCCTCGATGATCTCGTTGCAGAGATCTATGCACTCGTCGCAGATGTAGACGCCGGGCCCGGCGATGAGCTTCTTGACCTGCTTCTGGGACTTGCCGCAGAAGCTGCACTTCAGAAGGTCGCCGCCTTCGCCGAACTTTGGCATCAGGTCCCCCGTCTGCTCAGGCCGAGCGCTCGCCCCGCTCGGGCGGCCGCTTGGTGGAGTGTCCCGGCACCCGGGGCACCAGAGTGGGGTTGACCTTGCTGAGGACGGTGGCGGTGTCGATGACGCACCGGCCGATGTCCTTGCGGGACGGCAGGTCGTACATCACGTCGAGCAGCACCTCCTCCAGGATGGCCCTGAGGCCCCGGGCTCCGGTCCCCCTCAGCATCGCCAGGTCCGCAATCGCCGCCAGAGCGCCCTCCGAGAACTCCAGCTCCACGCCGTCCATCTCGAACGTCCGGCGGAACTGCCGGACCAGGGCGTTCTTCGGCTTCGTGAGGATCTCGATCAGCGCCTCGGCCTCCAGATTATGGACGTGGCTGATGACCGGCAAACGTCCTACGAACTCCGGGATGAGGCCGAACTTGAGCAGGTCCTCGGGCAGGATGTGCCGCAGGATCTCGCCCAGGTCCTTCTGGTCCATCTTGCGAACGTCGGCGCCGAAGCCGATGTTCCGGCTTCCGATTCGCGCCCCGATGATCCGCTCCAGGCCGGCGAAGGCGCCGCCGCAGATGAAAAGGATGTTGGAGGTGTCGATCTGCAGGAGCTCCTGATGCGGGTGCTTGCGGCCCCCCTGGGGCGGGACGGCGGCGACCGTGCCCTCCAGGATCTTAAGCAGCGCCTGCTGCACGCCCTCGCCGGACACGTCCCGGGTGATGGACGGGTTCTCCGACTTGCGAGCGATCTTGTCGATCTCGTCGATGTAGATGATGCCGGTCTCGGCCTTCTTGACGTCGTAGTCCGCGGCCTGGATCAGCTTGAGAAGGATGTTCTCGACGTCCTCGCCCACGTATCCGGCCTCGGTGAGGGCGGTGGCGTCGGCGATCGCAAACGGGACGTTCAGCATACGTGCCAGCGTCTGCGCCAAAAGGGTCTTGCCGCAGCCCGTGGGCCCGAGCAGCATGATGTTCGACTTCTGGAGCTCTACCTCGTCGTTGCCCTTGGCGCCGCCAGCCTGGATGCGCTTGTAGTGGTTGTAGACCGCAACCGACAGCACCTTCTTGGCCTGCTCCTGCCCGACGACGTAGTCGTTCAGGAACTGGTGGATCTCACGGGGACGGGGAAGCTCCTCGAGCTTGGGCTCTGCCGCCTCGGTGAGCTCCTCCTCGATGATCTCGTTGCAGAGTTCGACGCACTCGTCGCAGATGTAGACGTCCGCGGGTCCGGCGATCAGCTTGCGCACCTGCTTTTGAGACTTCCCGCAGAAGTTGCACTTGAGGACGGCGCTTCCTTCGCCGAACTTAGGCAAGTAATTGGTCTCCCTGGGAAGTTTTAGCTGCTGCTGTTGTTGCTGGAGGCTTCTTCGAGCTGCTGCATGGCAATCGCGGACTGCTCCCGGTGGATCAGGATGTCGTCGATGATACCGTACTGCTTTCCTTCCTCCGCGGTCATGAACTTGTCGCGATCGATGTCGGCCTCGACACGCTCCAGCGGCTGACCGGTGTGCTTGGAGAGGATCTCGGCCATGCGCTTGCGCAGCGATAGCACTTCCCGGGCCTGGATATCGATGTCGGTCGGCGTCCCTTGGAAGCCCGCTGAACCCTGGTGGATCATGATCTTGGCGTTGGGCAGGGCGAAGCGCTTGCCCTTGGCGCCGCCGCCGAGAAGGATGGCGCCCATGGACATGGCCATGCCGAGGCACAGGGTGGACACCTCGGGCTTGATGTACTGCATCGTGTCGTAGATGGCCATTCCGGCGTAGACCTGGCCGCCAGGCGAGTTGATGTAGATGGAGATGTCGCGGTCGGAGTCCTCGGACTCCAAGAACAGAAGCTGTGCGGTCACGAGGTTGGCGACTGCGTCGTCGATGGGCGTGCCCAGGAAGATAATCCTGTCCTTGAGCAGCCGCGAGTAGATGTCGTAGGACCGTTCACCGCGGTTGGTCTGCTCCACAACCATGGGGACGAGGTAATTCTCCATGCTCACCCCTTACGAGTTATCAGCTTTGACTGTTTCGATGGACTTGGAGGACTTTTCGTCGAGAACGACCGCGTTCTCAACCAGAAAATCGAGGGCCTTCCTTCTGAGGATATCACCGGCCAGCACGGTAACCGAGCCACTCCGGCCGATGGTCTCGGCGAGCGTTTCGGGGTCCGTCTTCATCTGCTCGGCCATAGTTTCGATCTCCTGCTGGAGCTCCTCGGGGGTCACCTCCATCCCCTCCGCCTTGGCCACGGACTCCAGGATCAGGTCGGCTGAGACCGCAGTCTTGGCCGTCTCTTTGTAGGTGTCGATGAGCTCTTCGCGCGTCATCTTCTGCGCTTCCAGGTACTCGTCGATCGATATCCCGCTGCGCTCCAGGTCCTGGATGAAGCGGGCCAGCCGGAGCTCCGTCTCCTTCATGACCATCGACTCGGGCAGCGGCACCTCGGTACGGGACAGCAGGTCGTCCATGATGAGGTTGCGAACTGCGGAGTCCGAGTCCTTCTTCTTGTGGCCGCTGATCCGCTGGCGGATGTCGGCCTTCAGCTCCTCCAGCGTGTCGAACTCGGACGCCGTCTTCGCGAACTCGTCGTTCAGCTCCGGCAGGCGCTTCATCTGTACCTGCTTGACGACCACCTTGATGGTCCCCTCCTCCTGGTCCGGGCCGAACCCGCGCGGCATGTTGGAGTTGAACTGGATGATGTCTCCGGCCCGCTTGCCGATCAGCTCGTCGTCCATCTTGGGAAGGAAGCGCGCTGAGCCGACCTCGTAGACGAAGTCCTCGACCTGGGCACCCTCCAACGGCTCGCCGTGGCGGAACCCGAACATGTCGATGGTGACGTAGTCGCCCTTGCGGATGTCCCGGCCTATCGGCTCGAGCACGCCGTTTCGGTCGCGTATCCGCTCCAGCTGGTTGTTCACGTCCTCCTCCGACGCAACGGGCGAGGGCGCACGCACCTCGATGCCCTTGTAGTCGGGAAGCTCGAGATCCGGGCGCACGTCGACGGTAGCGGTGATCTGGAGGGGCTCGTTCTCGCTGTTCGCCTCGATGTTGATCTCGGGCTGGTTCAGCGGAGCGATCTTGTGCTGCTGCAAGGCCTGGTTGTAGAACTGCGGCACCGCGTCGGCCAGCATCTCCTGCCGGATGTTGTCCTTCCCGATCCGCGACTCCATGATCTGCGGAGGGACCTTGCCCTTGCGGAAGCCCGGTACCTTGATCTCGTTCGCCAGGCGCTTGAGAGTGTCCGCCTTGAGCGTCTTGAGCTCGTCGACGGGTACCTCTATGTTCAGCTGGACCTGGGTCGGCCCCTTGACTTCCACAGATGATTCCACCCGCGAATCGTAGCGCACGTTGCCGAGTAAAACCTGTGGAGGGGCGCCGGGCCGGGGGCCAAAGAATGTATCCTTCTGCCCGCAATTGGTCCTTGCGAGCTAGGGGAGGCTGGGGCATGGCGCGGTCGATTTCACGTCGGGAGTTCCTGAGGCTGGCGGCGCTGGCGGCGGCCGCGACGGCAACCGGTTGTGGCAACGGAGGAGGTGGTGGCGGAACCGGCACCTCGGCCCCGGCGGCGACCCCGTCGGTCAAGCTTTCGGGCGACCTGAGGATCCTGCAATGGAGCCACTTCGTGCCCAAGCACGACACCTGGTTCGACCCCTTCGCCCAGGACTGGGGTCGTCAGGTCGGGGTCAACGTGACGGTCGACCACATCGACCAGGCTGAGATCCCGGCCCGGGCGGCGGCGGAGATCTCCGCCAGGCAGGGGCACGACCTGATCGAGTTCATCTTCCCGCCCGCCAACCTGGAGCCCAGCGTGCGCGACCTCTCGGATCTCAACCGGGAGGCGGAGCGGCGGTTCGGCAAGCAGATCGAGCTTTGCACCCGAAGCACCTTCAACCCGACCACCAACCGGTTCTGGGGCTTCTGCCACGGCTGGGCGCCCGACCCGGGCAACTTCCGGCGGAACCTTTGGGAGCGGGTCGGCATGGAGAACGGCCCGACGACCTACGAGGAGCTACTCGAGGGCGGCACCAGGATCAGGACTGACCAGCGCATTCCGCTGGGCCTCGGCATGTCCAACGAGATCGACTCCAACATGGCGGCCCGCGCGCTCATCTGGTCGTTCGGCGGGTCGCTGCAGGACAGGGACCAGAACGTGACGCTGAACTCTCCGGAGACGGTCGCGGCGGTCGAGATGATGACCCGGCTGTTCCGCGGTGCAATGACCGACGAGGTGTTCGGCTGGAACGCCGCCTCCAACAACCAGGGCCTGGTGGCCGGGCAGCTGTCCTACATCCTCAACTCCATCTCGGCGTACCGCACGGCTCAGAAGGTGAACCCGGAAGTGGCGGCGGACATAGGGTTCAGCGCCCCGATGAAGGGTCCCGGCGGAACCGGATTGGCTTCGGCCCACGCCATCCCGATCTACGTGATCCCGTCGCACGCCGCCAACCCGGAAGCGGCCGAGGAGTTCATCCTGCACCTGCTTGCCAACTACTCGGATGCCACCAACAACTCCGAGCTCTACACGCTTCCCGCCTTCCCGGAGACGGTGGAAGAGAAGGACGACTGGCTGGACGAGGATCCGTACGAGTCCCGCCCCCGAAACAAGCTGGCGCTGCTTAAGGATGCCGAGAGCTGGAGCACAAACGTCGGACATCCCGGTCCCACCAGTGCCGCCGTCGGCGAGGTCTTCACCACCTTCGTGCTTCCCCAGATGATGGCCAAGGCGGCCCGCGGGCAGCTCAGCGCTCAGCAGGCGGTCGCCGAGGCCGAGGCGCAGGTTAAGACGATCTTCCAGAAATGGCGGGCAAACGAGCTGGTCGGCGGAGAGAGGTAGTCCCCGTCGGCACCATTGCGTCAGCCGGAGGTAACTGATGGCGGTCGTTGAGGCGCGCAACCTGACCAAGGCCTTCGATGGCCAGAACCCCGCGGTCGACAACCTGAACCTGGCTACCGAGGAAGGCGAGTACCTGGTCCTGCTGGGCCCGTCGGGGAGCGGCAAGACGACGCTGCTGCGCCTGATAGCCGGCCTGGAGCAACCGACGTCGGGCGAGATCTTCATCGCCGGAGAGCCGATGGCCGGGCTGCCGCCCCGGGTCCGGAAGATCGCGATGGTGTTCCAGAGCTACGCCCTCTATCCGCACAAGACGGTGTACGAGAACATCGCCTTCCCTCTCAAGGCCCAGGGGGTCGAGCCGGACAAGCAGCCGGAGAAGGTCGAGTGGGCGGCCGACCTGCTCGGCATCGGCCACCTGCTCAAGCGAAAGCCACGCCAGCTCTCGGGCGGCGAGCGGCAGAGAGTCGCCCTGGCCCGGGCTCTCGTCAGGGAGCCGGCGGTCTTCCTGCTGGACGAGCCGCTGTCCAACCTCGACGCCAAGCTCCGGGCCACCGCCAGGGACGAGCTGAAGACCTTCCAGCGCCGGATCGGCGTGACAACGCTTTACGTCACGCATGACCAGGTGGAGGCGATGGGGCTCGGCGACCGAATCGCAGTGATGAACGAGGGACGGATCCGGCAGATCGGCACGCCGGCCGAGGTCTACTCGAACCCTGCCGACACCTTCGTCGCGACGTTCGTCGGCTCCCCGCCGATGAACCTGATCCGGCGGGGCGAGGTCCTGCTCGGCTTCCGGCCGGAAGCCATGCTGCCGGCGTCCCACGCCACGGGCGAGGGCCTGAGCCTGAAGGTGGACGTCACGCGTATCGAGTACCTCGGCTCGGAGCGCCACGTCATCGGAACGCTGGCCGGAGACGAGTGGCGGAACAAGCTGATGGGGGTCCTGCCGGCCGCCCTGCCGATTCAGGTCAGCGAGGGCGAGGGCCAGAGCTTTTTCGTCCGGGAGGCCGACCTGCGTTTCTTCGACGCCGAGAGCGGCGAACGGGCGGCGCCCCAACCGGTGGGGGAGCTGGCGTGAGCACCGTCGAGGCCGCCACCGGGCGGAGGTCCCGCCGCTACACGCTGGAGCGGGAGGGCGTGCTGGGTCCCCTGCTTCTGGCGCCGTCGATCATCTACATCTTTGCGCTGGTGGCGATCCCGTTCTTCCTGGCGATTGCCTACAGCGTGAGCGACGTCACCACCGGCGACCCGAGCTTCGACTTCGTCGGAATGGAGAACTTCCGCAACGTCCTGGACGACCCGGTGTTCCGGAGGTCCCTGCGCAACAGCATCGTCACCACCGTGGTCACCATGCTGTTCGTGGTGGTGCTCGCCAAGGTCCTCGCTGTCGTTCTCACGAAGGACTTCCGCGGCAAGTGGCTCGTCCGCTTCCTGATCCTTCTTCCGTGGACTACGCCGGTCTCGCTGGCCGCCATCGCGTGGCTATGGATGCTGGACTCGCTCTTCAGCCCGATCGACTGGACGCTCAGGAAGCTCGGGTTCATCGACGGCAGCCTGAACTGGCTGGGCAACCCGGACCTGGCCCCCGTCTCAGTGATCGCGGTACACGTGTGGCGCATCGTTCCGGTGGCCGCCATCATCATCATGGCCGGCCTGGTGGCCATCCCGTCGGAGATCTACGACGCCGCCCGGGTGGACGGGGCCGGCTTCTGGCGGACGATGTTCCAGATCACCATCCCGCTCACTCTGCCGATAACTGCCGTCGCCACGCTTTTCGGTGCGATTCTCGTCTTCACCGACATGAGCATCGCCTACGTGCTCACCCGAGGCGGCCCGATCGACGCCACGCAGGTGCTTCCCACATGGTCGTTCTTCCGGGGCATCCAGGGAGGAGACCTGGCCCAGGGCGCGGCGATCGCACTGTTCGCGCTGCCCGTGCTGGCGTTGATGGCCGTGGCGATCCTGCGCTCGGTCCGCCGGATGGACATCGGATGAGCGCCTCCGCCCAAACCTTCGCCCGCCGGCGGATCGCCGGCCGCGTCGGCCTCTACCTTCTGGTGATCCTGTTCGCGGCACAGGCGGCGATCCCCTTCGCGTGGAGCCTCATCACCTCCTTCAAGGCTAATCCGGACCTCTACACCCGGGACAACAACCCCTTCCTCTTCAACGACCCTCCCACCCTGGAGCACGTGCGGCTGCTGTTCCAGGGAACCGCATTCACGACCTTCGTGGGCAACACGCTGGTGGTGGCCCTCTGCGTCGTAGCGATCACCCTGCTGGTCTCGGTGCCCGCCGCCTACAGCCTGGGGCGCCTGAACCTTCGACGGGGCGGCGCCGTGGCCATCGCCATCTTCTTCGTCTACCTGATCCCGCCGTCGCTGCTGTTCCTCTCGCTCTCCCCTGTGGTGGCGAACCTTGGTTTGCAGGACTCCCGGTGGGCGCTGGTGGTGGTCCACCCCACCATCACCATCCCGGTGTCGGTGTGGCTGTTGACCGGGTTCTTCAAGTCCATCCCGAAGGACATCGAGGAGCAGGCGATGGTGGACGGCTGCAGCCGGCTGGAGGCGTTTTTCCGGATGGTCCTGCCGGCGGCGCTCCCCGGGCTCATCGCGGTTGTCGTTTTCGCTTCGACGCTGTCTGCGAGCGAGTTCATCTACTCCCTCGCCTTCGTCTCACAGACCAGCCAGAAGACCGTGAGCGTAGGCGTTCCCACCGAGCTCGTCCGCGGGGACATCTTCTTCTGGCAGGCGCTGCAGGCCGCGACGCTGGTCGTGGCGATCCCGATTGCCCTGCTGTTCAACTTGTTCCTGAAGAAGTTCATCACTGGCTTCACGATGGGAGCGGTAAAGGGCTAAAAGCTCTTAAACCGCTGTATTTAACTCAAGTTCACTTCAATCTCACAGCCAACGCCGCCATAATCGCCGGGTGACCTCTCTTCCCCGCGCTTCCGGGCGCTGCGGGTCCACGCCGCTGCGGAGTTTCGCGCGTGTGATCCCAACCCTTCTTGCCTTCTCCGCGGTCACGGCGGTGGCCGTCCCAGCCCCGGCGGCGACCCAGCAGGAGCTGGCCAAGGCCCGAGCCGAGCGGGCTGCGGTGCAGAGGCAGCTGGACCAGACGGTCGCCGCGTACGACGCCGCCCAGGCCCGGCTGGCCGAGACACAGGCCTCCATCGACCGGAACAAGGTCGCGCTGGAGGAGGCGGAGGTTGCGCAGAAGGCGGCCCAGGAACGGCTGTCCATGCGGGCGGACGTCATGTACCGGCGAGGTCCCGTGGCGATATTCCAGTACCTCATGGGAGCGGAGACCTTCTCTGACTTCGGACGCCGTCTGACTTTGGTCCGCGGCGCAGCCAGACAGGACTCCACCACCATCGCGGCGGCGCAGCAGACCAAGCAGGAGATCTCAAACCTGCAGGAACGGTTGCTCGCCGAGCAGCTGCAACAGCAGGCCCTGCTCACCAGCATGTCGTCGCAGACCCGGTCCCTAACCGAGAACTTCACCAAAGCCCAGACGATCGAATCGCGCCTGGTTGCGGACAGGGAAGCGGCGCTCAAGGCGGAGAGGGACAAGGCCGCCAAGGCGGCCGCGGCCGCGAAGGCTGCAGAAGCCGCCAAGGCCAGCGCCGCTGCTGCGGCGGCCGCGAAAGCGAAGACCGAGGCGGCACGGAAGCCCTCTCCCGGGCCCGGCGCCTCGGCGTCGCCCTCCCCCGCCACCGCCCGCCTCGCCAACACCGGACCGGTGGTGCCGGCGGGCACCAGGAGGCTGTTCTGCCCGGTTGACGGGCCGGTCTCCTTCACCGACACCTACGGCGCCCCGCGCTCGGGCGGCCGCAAGCACCAGGGAGTCGACATGTTCGCCCCGATGAGGACGCCGGTGGCCGCTATCGTCGACGGAACCTTGACCCGGCGGGAGTCGAGCGCACTCGGAGGCCTGAGCGTCTACATGAAGGGGACCGACGGAACCGAGTACTTCTACACCCACCTCTCGGGCTACTCCAACGTCGCTCCGGGACAGAAGGTGACTGCGGGCCAGACGATCGGATACGTCGGCGACACCGGCAACGCAGCGGGCGGGCCGCCGCATCTCCATTTCGAGGTCCGCTCCGGCGGGGTCCCTGTCAACCCCACGCCGACCGCTCGGGCCGCCTGCGGCTAGGAGGCGTCCGCCCCGGCAGCCTGGTTGGAGGGGGCCGTCGTTGCATCGGACGGCACGTCCATCGCCTCCAGTGCCTTGGTCGCCGGTCCCTCGATGACGTTGCCGTCCGTGTCGAAGCGCGAGCCGTGGCAGGGGCAGTCCCAAGTCTGCTCGGCGTCGTTGAAAGACACAACGCAGCCCAGGTGCGTGCAGACCGGTGAGACGGTCTTCATCATCCCGCCCACCTCCCGGTAGGCCGCAACCTTGTCCCTGCCCGCACGGACGATGGCTCCCTCGCCCGGCTTCAGCGAGTTGATGTCGGGAGCGACGAGCGTATGTAGACGGTCCGAGACGAATCGCTTCGCCACGTTGGCGTTCTCCTTGATGAGCTTGCCGGCCGAAGGTCCGATGTCCAGCCGGGTGGCGTCGAAGACCTCGCTCCAAGGGTTGTCGATGCCGAGTATGAGATCGCTGAGGATGCGCCCGGCTGCCGTTCCGGCGGTCATTCCCCACTTCTTGAACCCGGTCGCGACGTAAAGCCGGTCGGACCGAGGCGATAGGCGCCCGATGTACGGGATGTCGTCGGCCGGCATGTAGTCCTGCGCCGACCAGCGGAAGTCCACCGACGTGACGTTGAAGCGTTCCCTCGCCCAGGCCTCCAGCTTGGCGTAGCGGGTCGTCGTGAAGTCGCCCTGCCCGACCTTGTGCCCCTCGCCCCCGATGAGAAGGAACTCGGTGTCCTCGACCCGGTGGGGGCGGAGCGACCGGGTCGGCTTGTCGGCGCTGAGGTACATCGACTGCGGCACATGACCGTCGATCTGGACCGCCATGCAGTAGGAGCGGGTGGGAGCTGCTTTGGCGAACAGCCCTGCCGGGTCGTGAAACGGCAGATGGGTGGCCTGCACCACGTGGTCGGCTGTAATCGTCCCGTGCTCGGTACGGACGACCGGCCGGTCTCCCTCCTCCTCCAGATCGAGCGCTCTCGTCTCCTCGAAGACGCTGGAGCCGTCCCCGTCGACGATCCGCGCCAGCCCAAGCGCATAGCGGCGGGGGTGGAACTGCGCCTGGTTCTCGAACAGGATGCCGGCCCGGATCTCCCAGGGGAGGTCGGTCTGGGTGACGAGCATCGCGGGCAGCCCCAGCTTCCGGGCGGCCTCGACCTCGGCGTCGATTTCGCGCACCTGCTCGGGATCCTCGGTATAGGTGACCGCCGGAAGCCGTTCGAAGCCGCACTCGATCCCGTCCACGGTGACGAATCCGGCGATCTGCTCGATGGCCGCCTGGGATGCCTCTGCGTAGAGGCGCGCCTTCTCCTCGCCCTGCTCCCTGAGCAGCTTGGCGTAGGTCAGTCCGTGCAGAGAGGTGATCTTCGCGGTGGTGTAGCCGGTGGCGCCGGAGGCGATGCGGCGAGCCTCGACCACCGCTACCTTCATCCCCGCCTTCTTGAGCAGCACGGCGGTCGTCAGGCCGGCAATCCCGCCGCCGATGACGGCCACGTCGTAGTGGAATCCGGAGCCGCCGAGCTGGGGGTAAGTGGTTTCGTCGGTCGTGGAAACCCAAATGGAAGGGTTCACTTCGTACAGGCTTCCCACGTCCCAGACCCTCCTGAATGTTCGGATTTGACTCTCAGTTGTTCCCCGACCACCGCACCCGCGAAACGGTGCGCTCAGCCGGTGCGGTCTCTCAGCTCGGCCACCCAATCCATCAGATCCTCTACCGGCTTGAGGTTCAGGATCCGATCGGGCGGGATGCCGGCCTCCAGGGCGGCGGCGAGACCGAACTCTACGAAAGCTATCTGGCCGGGCCAGTGCGCGTCGCTCCCGATGGAGATGGTCGTCCCCTCGTCGGCGGCAATGCCGAGCAGCTCCACCTTGAGGTCCTGGCGGTCAGGGAAGGCGTCGATCTCGACCGCTTTCCCGAGCCGGGTGGCTTCGGCGAAGACCCTGCCCCAGTCGGCGCTGAGGCCGGGACGGAAGTTGTACATCCGCCCCTGCGGGTGCCCCAGGATGTGGACGTCGGGGTTGCGGAGCGCGGCGAGATACCGCTCCGTCTGGTCCTCTTTGAGGCGAAGCTTGGAGTGGAACGACCCCAGAACCACGTCCAGCCCGGCAAGCGCCTTGGGGTCCATGTCGCCCTCGCCCGTCACGCTGAGGTTCATCTCGATGGAGCGCAGCAGACGGAAGCCGCCCGGCACGTAACGCTCGTTGACGTCCTCGATCTCGTACCCCTGCCGGGCCAGCTCGTCCTCGTCCATGCCGCCGGCAATCTTCAGGCCCTTGGAGTGATCGGTGACCGCCTGGTACTCGAGACCCTGAGCCTCGGAGAGCGCTGCCAGCTCCGCGACGCTCACCCCTCCGTCGCTCCAGGTCGTGTGGCTTTGAAGGTCGCCTCTCATCCCCAGGCCCGGGTGCTTCGCCAGGATCGCTCGCACCCGGGGAAGGGTCAAGAACCCGGCCCGGACCGGAGGCGGGGTGGGAACCGGCTCGTCATCCTCCAGCCAGCGCACGAGGATGCGCTCCAGGTGGGGGCCGACACCGTCCAGAGCCCGCAGCTCGCCCCTCTCGGCAAGGTCGGCCACCTCGTCCGGCCAGGTGAGCGCATGCCTCGATGCCCGGCGGAGCGCCTTCTGAAGGTTTCCCTCGGCCTGCTCAGACGCCCGCGCCAGGAGCTCCGCCACACCCGCGTTGTCCATTTGACCCCCTCTACGGCTGCGCAGCCATACCGGTTGAGCTATTCCCATTTGGGTACAGCCAAGCCATGACATCGATCCCCCACGTGCTGATCTTCGACATCGACGGCACCCTCGTGGACACGAACTACCACCACGCCCTGGCGTGGTACCGGGCCTTCCGGACCTACGAGAAGTTCGTACCGGTGTGGAAGATCCACCGCCGGATGGGCATGGGGGGCGATCACGTGGTCGCCGATCTGCTGGGTGACGAAGTGGAATCCAAGCTCGGCGACGAGATAAGGGCGGCCGAGAAGGTACTGTACCGGCAGCTCATCGAAGAGGTGGAGCCCATGGGGGGCGCCCGGGAACTCATCGAAAACCTCAAGAAGGCCGACCACAGGATCATCCTTGCCAGCTCGGCCAAAGCGTTCGAGGTCGATCACTACCTGAACCTGCTGGACATCCGGGACCTGGTGGACGGTTGGACCACCGGTGCCGACGTCGAGAGCACCAAGCCGGACCCGGACCTGGTGCTCGCGGCCCTCGAGAAGGGCGGCGAAGACAAACAAGCTCTCATGGTGGGCGACTCCCCCTTTGACTGCATCGCGGCCACCCGGGCCGGGATCTCGACGGTGGCCGTACTGACGGGGGGGTTCTCACCGGAGGAGTTGAAGGAGGCAGGAGCCGTAGAGGTCTTCGAGACCCTCGAGGAGCTGGGCGACTACCTGATGAAATGACGAGACCCTCCCCAGGGGGGTGGGGAGGGTCTCAAACTGCTGGGAGGTAGGTGGCTAGCGCTTTCCGGCGCCCACCATCTCCTTGGCGTCGTCGGCCTTGCGCTCGGCCTTCTTGCCCAGGTCCTTGGCCCGTCGCTTGAGGTCCTTCGACTTGTCCTCTGCGAAGTCGGCGAAGTCCTTGGAGCTGCGCTCCGCTCGCTTACCGAGCTTGCCGGAGCGGCGTTCCGCCTTCCGGCCCACCGCCTCCGCGCGGTCCCTGGTCTCCTCGCCGGCGTCCTCGGCCTTGTTCTTCATGCGCTTTCCCTGGCTGCGGATCACAGCTGCCGCCGCTGCCGCGTACTTGGCTGCCTGGGTGGTCGCCTCGGAGGCCGCACGGTCGCCGCTACGGCGCAGCTTGCGCCCGGTACGCCGGAGCCGCTTGGCGGCCACCTTCACCGACCGCTTCTTGCCGCGGTTCCTGAGGTAGTCGACGGTTAAAGCGAGCCCGGCTCCGACAGCAAGCGCGGGAAGCGTCTTCCCTAGATCTGTTGCTGCGCCGCGCATGCCGGACCCGTTGGCCGACGGCTCGGGCTCGTCCGGCGGTGCGGCGCTGATGTCGGCAAGCGCCGAAGTGGGGTCCTTCTCGATAGCGAGGTCGCCGAGGCTCACGACTCCGACCGGCTTTCCGTCCTCGACGATCGGCAGCCGGCGGATGGCCTTCTCCCGCATGAGCCTTACCGCCTCCTCTACCAGAGCCTCGGGGCCCAGGGAGGCGACGTCTTTGGTGGCGACGTCCTCGAGGGTCACGCTCGACGGGTCGGATCCCTCGGGGACGACCCGCACTGCGATGTCCCGGTCGGTCAGGATCCCGTAAACCTTCTTGTGTGCGTTGACCACGATCACGTCCCCGATGTCGTCGTCCCGCATGAGCTCGGCTGCCTCTTTAACCGACGCCGTCTTCGGCAGGACCTTCGGGTCGGGGGTCATCACTTCGCGGATTCTCTGTGGCATAGGCTTCCTCCTGATGCCGCCCAACTGATGTTGCGGGCGCGCAGTCGCTGGGTGATGTGTGCTTGAGACTTACCCTCCGGGTCGGGGGCGAAACATCTGGGGGCCGGCCGGGTGGGCCGGCAAACGGCGCTGCCGCTCGACGAACCGTGATCTACCGCTGGCTCCAGAAGCGCCTCAACCGTCAACTGCGGGCCCGCTCTTCGGCGGGTAGCGTCCTGGGTGTGGAGCGGCTCCCGGCCGGACTCCCCGGCGGAAGTCGGGCGGTCCCGGTTGCCCGGGTTCCGCAACGGGCACATGCTGGATGAGCAAAGAGTGGGAGGCGAATGGAACTAGGGATCTACACCTTCGCGGAGCGGACGACGGATCCGAACACCGGCGAGACAGTAAGCGCAAAGCAGCGGCTGGACGACCTGCTGGAGGAGATCGAGCTGGCCGACCGGCTGGGCCTTGACGTCTTCGGCGTCGGTGAGCATCACCGGCCGGACTTCGTGGTGTCGGCACCGGCGATCGTGCTGGCTGCGGCGGCGGCACGGACCCGGCGCATCCGGCTCACGAGCGCCGTGAACGTCATCAGCTCCGACGACCCGGTGCGGGTGTTCCAGGACTTCGCCACTGTCGACCTGCTGTCGGGTGGGCGCGCCGAGATCATGGCCGGACGGGGCTCGTTCATCGAGTCGTTCCCTCTCTTCGGCTACGACCTTCACGACTACGACTCGCTGTTCGAGGAAAAGCTGCTGATGCTGCTGGAGCTGCGGGAGTCGGAGATCGTGACGTGGCACGGCAAGCACCGACCCTCCATCGAAAGCCGCGGCGTGTATCCCAGGCCGTTGCAGCAGCCGCTGCCCGTATGGGTCGCGGTCGGCGGCAACCCGCAGTCGGCGGCCCGTGCAGGCTTCCTCGGCCTGCCGATGGCTCTGGCGATCATCGGCGGCATGCCCGAGCGCTTCGCCCCCTTTGCCGATATCCACAGGGAAGCGGCAAAACAGGCGGGCTGGGATCCGGCTCCGGCGCTCAGCATCAACTCCCACGGCTACCTCGCCCCTTCAGCGGAGGAGGCAATCGACGAGTCGTTCCCGTACGTCGCGGACACCATGAACCGCATCGGGCGGGAGCGGGGATGGCAGCCGATGACGAAGGAGGACTACCGGGCGAGCGCGGAGTTGAGGGGCGCGAACTTCGTCGGCACTCCGCAGCAGGTCACCGACAAAATCCTCTTCCAATACGACATCTTCGGCCACGACCGCTTCCTGGTGCAGTTCAGCGTCGGGACCATGCCGCACGACAAGATCCTGCGCTCCATCGAGCTCTACGGCACCGAGGTCGCTCCGGCCGTCAGAGAAGAGGTCGCCCGGAGGAAGGCTGCTAAGAGGGCGTCCTAGCCGGATTATGCTGCAGACGCCGCGGCGCCGGCAGGACGACGGCCGTCGGAGGACTTCAGCCGTACCGGTTCGGCGAGCTGGCCCACGTCCGCCGACCTCCAGGCCCGCACCAGGCGGAGGTTGGGCTCCCTCGAGAAGCTCTGCAGGACCATGTGGGCGACTGAGGCCCCCAGAAAAGTCCTCAGCTCGCGGCGGTACTCGGCCTCCTCCTCAGGTGACATGGGGAACGGCGGGGAGAAGACGTCCTCCAGGGAGGTAGCGGAGCGAATGCCCCTCTTCCTCAGCTCCTTACGTGACTGCGGTTCGGAGTGGGGAGTTCTTGGCTCCAGGTGAAGGAGCAGGCACGCCTGGTCTATCCAGTCCACCAGCTGGCCGGCCGGGATCCTGGTCCGCAGCAGCAGGTCGACCACGTTCGACGTAACCAGCCTCTGCATGTCCTCGACGCCCTCTTCGAGCAGCCGAGCTTCCTCCCAGATCGTCATGCCGTCCAGGTCGCTCAAGGGGTAGGCGTTGTCCAGAGACCGGACCAGCGTGTGCAGTGCCTTGGCTGCGGCGCCGTGGAGGACCCGAAGCCCGAGCACCGGGAAGAACCCGATCGTGAACGACACGGCGATGGTCGCCGGCATCGACAGCGGAAAGACCGTGCTTACGATGGCGACGAGTATCGGGACGATGGTCATCCGCTCGACGACCGACAGGTAGGTGACGGGCTTGATGTCGTTTTGGAAGTAGCGGCGAACCAGCAGCTGCAGGTCGAACACGTACGCCCCGAGGAAGCCGGCGCGGAGGGCTTCGATGAGCTTGGAGTTCGAATCCGGCGTGAGGAATGCCGGCTCGGCGATCACCAGAGCCCATCCGGCACAGACGAAGATCGTCGCCAACAGGACCGGCACGAACGAGTCGAACACCGTGGTCAGCCGCTGGGACTCGGTGGTCTCCTCGGACCCCCCCTGCCACCGCCTGCGATTCGACTCCCCGTACTGAGCATCGAACTTCTGGGTGTAGATGTCGGCGGACCCGGATCCTGTGGCCTCGCTTTCGCTGTGAAGCTTCGGCGGCAGGAACTTCGGCTTGTCGACCTGGAGCCGGTGCAGGTTGAAGACGTACTCGTTCCAGACAGTCGGTCCCCGAAAGCCCACGAACCGGACATACAGAAATGCGGGCAGACCGGCCAGCACGCAGGCGATCACGAAAAGCGGATCGAACCTGTCGACGGCGCTCAGCAACCCCGCCACCATGATGGCTATGACGGCGACCTGCAGCGGAACTGCGAACCAGGGACGCTTCATGTCGATCCTCCCCGCCTACTCGAGCCCTCGATCAACGCGCGATTCTCGGGCCGCCGCCGGTGCGGGAATATCGGAGAAATGCCTCAGATCCGGATGCCGGATTTACTTAATTTGGGACGGCGACACACGCCTGCCTCAGGCAGCCCGCGGCCGAGCAACAGCCGTCTCGACTGCGGGTATCCCAGTGATCGCCGTGCGGAGCGGTGAGCTCCTCGCAAACCTAGCTGGGGCTGACTCGCTCCCCGTACGGCGGGTTCTTGGGTCCGTCGACGTCGTAGGCAGCCGCCTGCTTCTCCTCACCGGGCCCTCCGCGTACCTCTCCGGCCTCGTTCATCTTGTGGTCCAGGTCCTCGGCGCAAAGCTCCCACCGCTTTCCCTGGTCGTCGAAGAACTCTTTCATCTGGGAGCGGGGGAACTCGCGTCCACAGATCTCACAGGCGAATGTTGCGTCTGCCATAGGGGCTCCTCCAGTCGTCGATATCCGAATCTGTCGATCGCTTAACCAGTACCCCGCATGGGAAAGCGTGTAACCGCCGGTAACCACGGCCGAGCCGGCCGCGTCCGGGGCCTCGGCGCTGTAGCGCCCTGCCGATTTACTGCTCCTTGTGCGGGGAAGAATCAACCGGAGATGGCGAGTCGCCTGTTCCGCAATCGACGCGAAGCCGGCCGGTTACTGGCTTCCCGGCTGGAGCAGTACCGCGGGCGGGACGACGTCCTAGTCCTGGCGTTGCCCCGCGGCGGTGTCCCCGTCGGCTACGAGATCGCCAACCGGCTGAAGGTCCCACTCGACATCTTCGTCGTCCGCAAGCTCGGCGCTCCCGTTTCCGAGGAGCTCGCCATGGGAGCGATCGCGAGCGGCGGCGTTGTCGTGCCCAACGAAGACGTCCTGAAAGCTCTGGGCCTCGAGCACGCGGATCTCGAGGCGGCGGCCCAGGCGGAGACGGCCGAGCTCGAGCGCCGGGAGGCCGCCTACCGCGGGGACCGGCCGCCTCCAGACCTCTTCCGCAAGACCGTGATCCTGGTGGACGACGGCCTCGCCACCGGCTCCAGCATGCGAGCGGCGGTGCGGGCCCTTCGAAAGCTCGGCCCGGCCCGAACGGTCGTCGCCGTGCCGGTCGCCCCGGTTCAGACTTGCCGGCAGCTCGAGAGGGAGGTCGACGAGGTGGTCTGCGGCGAGACGCCGTCGCCCTTTTACGCCGTGGGCCAGGCGTACACCGACTTCACGCAGACCTCAGACGACGAGGTCCGGGGGCTTCTCCAGTGGGCTTGGAGCAGGCAGGCGGTCGGAAGCGAGGCCCCCGACGACCGCAGGACCATCCGCTCCGCCCTGGTGCCGCTCGGCGGCGGAGACGCCGGCGTTTACCCCGACGTCGGCGAAGCCCACTTCGTTCTCCTTGGTGAAGCCACGCACGGCACTCACGAGTTCTACGAGGAGCGGGCTCGCATCACCCGGTGGCTGATCCAGGAGAAGGGTTTCGACGCGGTTGCGGTCGAGGCGGATTGGCCCGACGCCTACCGGGTCAACCGGTACGTGAGGGGTGACACCGAAGCGAGCGCGGAACACGCCCTTCGCGGATTCCAGCGCTTTCCGACGTGGATGTGGCGGAACTCGGTTGTTCTGACCTTCGCCGAGTGGCTACATGACTTCAACCGGTCCCGGCCGGAGCCTGCGCGGGTCGGGTTCTACGGGCTGGACCTCTACAGCCTCTACTCCTCCATGTCCGAGGTCATCACCTACCTGGAGCGGGTTGACCCGCAGGCCGCCCAGCGGGCTCGGGAACGGTACGCCTGCTTCGACCACTACGGAGAGGACGGCCGGTCCTACGCCTACGCGGCGGCCTTCGGAGCCGGGGACACCTGCGAGGGAGAGGCGGTCGAGCAGCTGTTGGAGCTGCACCGCTCGAGCCTCGACTACGTTAGGACGGAGGGCATCCCCGCCGGGGAGGACCATTTCTATGCAGAGCAGAACGCCCGAACGGTGAAAGCAGCCGAGGAGTACTACCGCACGATGATCCAGGGCCACACGACCTCGTGGAACCTGCGCGACCGCCACATGACGGACACCCTGGACGAGCTGGCGCGGCACCTCGGACGAACCCTGGGTCGCCAACCCCGCATCGTGGTTTGGGCCCACAACTCCCACCTCGGCGACGCCCGTTCGACCGACATGGGAATGCGGGGCGAGCTGAACGTCGGCCAGCTCGTGCGCGAGAGGCATCCCGGCGACTGCTTCCTGCTGGGCTTCACCACCTACGAAGGAACGGTGACCGCGGCGAAGACCTGGGGAGGGGAAGCGGAGGTGATGACGGTTCGTCAGGCGATGAAAGGGAGCTTCGAGGAACTGCTCCACGAAGCCGGCGAGCCCTCCTTCCTTCTCGACCTCCGGCGGGGCTCCCGGGTCGCCGACCTGCTGGGGTCCACCAGGCTCGAGAGAGCCATAGGCGTGGTCTACCTGCCCTCGACGGAGCGCCAGAGCCACTACTTCAGGGCTCGGCTGTCAGACCAGTTCGATGCGGTGATCCACTTCGACCGCACCCGAGCAGTGGAGCCGTTGGAACGGTTTGCCGGTTGGGAGCGCGGGGAACTACCGGAGACGTACCCACACGCCGTTTAGGGGTTCCAACTCCATCGCGCCCACTATGGTGCGGCGAACCCCGTGACGGCGTGCCTATACTCGTTGTCTGAGGGTCGAATCCAGGCCTCCGGCGTCTCACCTCTCCAAAGGTTCAGTCATCAACACCACTGCCAGCTCGAAGACTGGGAACATGATGCTCGACGCCCTTCCGCGCGCAGAGCTCGATGCGCTGACCGCGCATCTGCGACCCGTGTCCATCCCGCCGAAGAAGCTGGTGATCGAGTTGGGGGAGCCGGTCCAGATCCTGTACTTCCCTGTTTCCGGCATGGTCTCGCATGTCTCGTCCATGGAGGACGGCTCGTCCGTTGAGACGGCCACGTTCGGCAACGAGGGCGTGGTTGGCCTGCCGGAGGGGCTGAACCCGAACGCGAGACCCTCGGCACGAAGCATCGGGCAGGTGCACGCGGAAAGCCTTGCCCTGGATGCCGACATCTTTCGCAAGTTGATGGTGCAGAGCGACACGCTGCCGTCGCTCGTCTACGGCTACCTCTCGCTGCTGTTCAACCTGGTTGGGCAGCACGCCTCCTGCAACCGGCTGCACTCGGCCACGCAGCGCCTCGCCCGATGGCTGCTGATGACCGGCGACCAGGTCGGCAGGGACCAGTTCGACCTGACCCACGAGTTCATGGGTCAGATGCTCGGCGCCCGGCGGGCCACGGTCACGGAGTCCGCCCAGGAGCTGCAGGCCCTCGGTCTCATCGGGTACTCGAGAGGCCGGATCAGCATTCTGGACCGTCCCCGCCTGACGGAGGCCGCGTGCGAGTGCTACGGGCTCGTGAGGGAATGCTTCGAGGATCTGTACACAACCTACCGGCAGGCTTCTCGGTTGTAGGTCTCCCTCCACCACCGTTTCGGGCTTAACCGCCTCGGGTACCTCCCCATGAACGCCAGACCGGAAAGGAGGTATCCATGGAAAAGGACAACACGCTTGCGCGTGCCGCTCACGACCTCGGACTTGCCGCGTGGTTCGGAGGATCCCTGATGGGAGCAATCGGCCTAAATGGCGCCGCAAAAGCGGTGAACGATCCAAGGCAGCGCGCCCGTGTAGCCAACGCGGGGTGGGAACGCTGGACTCCGGCCAACCTGGCGGCCATCGGTTCGTACCTGGTGGGCGGCACAGTGCTCACCTTCACGAACAAAGGAAGAATTGCGGGTCAGAAGGGTGTCGCCAGCACCTCGCTGGCGAAAGTCGGCCTGACGGCGATGACGCTAGGCGCGACGGCATACGCACGGGCCCTCGGCCAGAAGATGATCGAGAGCGGGGACGTTCCCGTCGAAGACGGGACCACGCCGACGGCCGGCACGCCGGAGGACGTCGCGAAGAGCCAGAAGCAGCTGAAGATTCTCCAGTGGGCTATCCCGGCCCACGTAGGCGCCCTTATCGCCATCTCCTCCAAGATGGGTGAGCAGCAGCGTCCACACGAGGTCGCGCAGGGTTTGCGCAAGCGCCTTCAGCCGGCAGCTTAACGTAGCTTCCGGACAAAAAGAGCGGGCCCGTGGGCCCGCTCTTTTTGTTGGGCTAAAAGGCCGTGAATTTTCCTTAAAGATTTTTCTTGTTTGTTCGCTGGCGGACCGACAGACACCTTGACAGGGAGTTGAATCCGAACCCACAACGCGCACGATCATCCGAGAAATGGACCCGGGTGCGTCGGCACTACGGGGGAGTAATGGTAGATCTGATGATTGCGCGATCCGACGACTCGAAGGCTCGGCATGAGCCGCTCGATTTGGCATCTGTATGGCTGGACCGGCAGGCAAAAGTCTTCGCGTTGAGAGGCGAAGTTGACCTCTCGAACGCACATGCGATCCTCGAGGCGGTCAGCTCCGGTCGCAACGGCGGTGGGGGCGACCTGGTCCTCGACCTTGCCGGCCTCGACTTCATCGACTGTTCCGGGTTGCACGTGCTGGCCACGCTCGCCACGAAGATGCAACGGGAGTCGGCAAAACTCCTTCTTCAGTTCCCCCGGCGCATCGTGCTACGGGCCATCGAAGTCTCCCGGCTGGCGGAGCATCCTGCGATCACAATCGTGCCCGGCTCGAGCCTTCCGGCAGCAGACGACTCGCCTGAACCCCATTACGTTCGCCTCGCCTGAGCTCTAGAAGGGAGCGATGCACCAGTTGAACAACGCCGCCCGCGACATCCAAGATCGCACCGTTGGATCCTCTCAGGTGCCCAGCCGGCCCATCGCCGATGCGGAACGCCCGGCGGCGGCGGCGGCGGTCGTCCCCGGCTTCTTCACCGAGTGGCAGATGGACATGGCGGGCGTAGTTACGGTGCGCGCCTCCTAGCACCTGCGCACACGACGGCAACCGAGTCCGGAGGAAGAATCAGAAGCGGTCCGGCCACCTCGACATCGTGGCCGGAGGCGAGGACAAGCTGGGCGTCCTCCCCGTGCGGCAGGGAAACCTCGACTTTGCCGACGTTTAGGGCCACGGCTACCGCCCCCCGACGGTAGACGAGCCACCCCGCCTCCTCGTCGAACGAAACCTCGATGCCGTCCCGGCGGGGATCCGTTAAGCCAGGAAGCCTTCTCCGAAGAGCGATGAGGTCGCGATACCAGCGCAGCATGCCGGCATGGGCGCCTCCCGGCCGGCCGAGATCACCGTCCAGCATGCTCTCCTGCACACCTTCGATCTCGCTCCAGTCCAGCTTGGACTCCTGGAACGTTGCCTGGTCCTGGGGGTCGGGCACCTCATCCGGCTCCCAACCGAAATAGGAGAACTCGCTGCGGCGTCCCTCGCTCACCGCCCGCCCAAGCTCGGGGTCCCGATGGTCCGTGAAGTACTGGAAAGGCGTGCCGGCTGCCCACTCCTCTCCCTGGAAGAGCAGGGGGACGAATGGCGATGTCAGCATCAGCGCGGCGGCGACCTTCAGGCGGCCCTCACTCATCAGGGCGCCGCTGCGCTCCCCCAGCGCCCGATTCCCGACCTGGTCGTGGTTCTGGGTCGACACTACAAACCTGTCTCCGGGCAGCCCTTCCGGAGACCGGCCGTGGACCCGCTTGCGGTGGGGCGACCATATGCCGTCGTAGACCCACGCCTGCTTCAGCGCTTTTGCCAGCAGCTCGAGGGGCCCGAAGTCCTCGTAGTACCCGCTTCGCTCGCCGGTTAGCGTGGCGTGAAGGGCGTGGTGCCACTCGTCAGACCAGGAGGCGTCCATCCCGAGGCCGCCTGCATCCCGGCTGAGAACGAAGCGTGGGTTGTTGAGGTCACTCTCGACCACCAGGAAGAGGTTCCGTCCCAGGTGCGCCGACAAGGCCCACACTTCCTCCGCCATCTGCTCGAGCAGGTGGACCGCCGAGTCGTCCACGATGGCGTGCACCGCGTCCAGTCGCAGGCCGTCGATGTGGTAGTCCCGAAGCCACATCAGGGCGTTGTCGACTACTAGCCGGCGGACCTCGCCGCTGAGCGGCCCGTCGTAGTTGAAGGCGTCGCCCCAGTTGGTCTGGTGGCGGTCGGAGAAGTAGGGACCGTACTGCGGCAGATAGTTGCCGGCCGGCCCGAGGTGGTTGTAGACCACGTCCATCACGACTCCGATGCCGTGCGCGTGGCAGGCGTCGACGAGCCGCTTCAAACCTTCCGGGCCGCCGTAGGCCGAGTGGGGGGCGAACAGGTCCACGCCGTCGTACCCCCAGCCCCGGGTGCCCGAGAACTCCGCCACCGGAAGGAGCTCCACCCCGTCCACGCCGAGGTCCACCAGGTGCGGCAGGTGCGCGATTGCTCCATCGAAGGTGCCCTCGGCCGAGAACGTGCCGACGTGCAGCTCGTACAGCACCGACCCCTGCAGCGGCCTCCCCGTCCACTGGTGGTCCGACCAGCGGAAAGCCGAGTGGTCCACCACCTCGGACGGCCCGTCCACCCCCTCCGGCTGGAACGCCGAGCGAGGGTCGGGGCGCGGCGGGCCTCCGTCCAGCGAGAAGGCGTAGCGGGTGCCCGGACCGGCGGCTTCGACCTCTCGCTCCCACCATCCTTCGCCGGCTTGCACCATCGGCGTCGCCACGCCGTCGATCACCAGGTCGACGCGCTGCGGCTTCGGTGCCCATACGCGGAACAGGTGCATCGGGTCTCAGGACTCCAGACGCAGCAGCGCGACGGGGAACCGTTTCAGCAGGTCGCCGACCGGTACGGCGCCGCCGGCGTTGCGATCGCCGGTGAGCTGGTTCCGCCATGAACCGGCGGCCAGCGAGACGGTTGTGCCCTCCCAGGATCCGACGCCGAGGGTGAGCCGCGGGACGACCGTAGCCACCACGCCCCAGCGAGTGAAAGCGACGACGTGGCCGGCTGCCGGGCCCTCGGCCGTCAGCGCCTCGTAGTTGGACTCGCGCCCGAACGCCTCGGGCAGCTCACGCCGAAGCTCCAGTGACTTGTTGATAAGGAAGAGTTTGGGCAGGCCCTCGTCGGATCGCGCCATGACGTCCTCCACAGACATCCCATCGAGCTCCCCAAGCAGGCGGGCGCGAAGGCTGTAGTCCACCGGCCTCCGGTTGTCCGGGTCGACCAGGCTGAGGTCCCAAAGCTCGGTCCCCTGATAGGTGTCCGGAACGCCGGGCGCGGTCAGCTTCAGCAGCGTCTGAACCAGCGAGTTGACCCTTCCGGGTGTGACAAGCCCTGCGACGAACTCCTCGAGCATCCGCTGGAACTCGCCGTCGGCGAACAGGTCCTCGACGAACCGGACCAGCGCGTCGTCGTAGGCGGCATTCGGCGCCAGCCAGGAGGTGTGGGACTTGGCCTCCTTCGACGCCTTCTGGACGTAGGCTACCGCCCGCTCCTCGGTCAGCGGCCACGCCCCCACCATGACCTGGTAGAGCAGGTATTCGATGTTGCGGTCCAAAGGGCTGTCTGCGCCGCGGTGACGGTCGTTGTGCTTCATCCAACCCTTCACCGCGTCGGCCCAGGCCTGGGGCATCTCCGACAGGACGGCCAGGCGGGCTCGGACGTCCTCCGACCGCTTGGTGTCGTGGGTGGAGGAGGACAGCATGCTCTGGGACCACAGGTCCTGGGCCTCCCGGCAGGCGGAGTGGAACTCCTGCGTCGACAAGCCGAAGCTGCCCGGGTTGCCCCCGACCTCGTTGAGCGCGACGAACCGGTTGTAGTTGTAGAAGGCGGTGTCCTCCACGCCCTTGGCCATCACCGGGCCGGACAGCTGCTGGAACCTAAGGACCAGCTCCAGCTCGGGAGAGCCTTCCTCCGTGCTCTCCGGCATCTGCAACAGAAGCAGGCTCTCCAGAAAGCCGAACAAGTCGGGGTCCAGGTCGGGCCGGCGGTCCTCCGCCGCCTCCACCGCCTGCACGACGTAGCGAAGGTCCTGCCAGCTGATTGTCTGACCCGGCTTGATGTAGGTGCGGTAGACCGGGAAGCAGGCCAGCACCTCACGCAGTGCTTGGGTCAGCTCGAACCTGGTGTAGTCGCGATATCGTCGATGCCGCTCGCAGATGCCGGCCAGTATTCCGGTCAGGCGGGCCAGATCCGCCGTCAACACCTCCCTGAGCACCTGGTGCTTGCGGTCCCGGACCACCTCCTCCCAATCCGCCTCCTCGGCTGTCAGCTCCCGGTAAAGGTCGGTCAGCTCCGCTTCGGCCGAAGCATCCACCAACAGGCCGGTGAGGCGGTTCATGAAGTCGTAGCCCGTCGTTCCTGCCACAGGCCACGTCTCCGGCAGCCTCTCCCCCGGCTCCAGGATCTTCTCGACCACGAGCCAGGTGGCGGGTGCCCTGGCCGCCAGCCGCTCCAGGTACCCCTCGGGGTCGCGGAGGCCGTCCGGGTGGTCGATGCGCAGCCCGTCGATTGTTGCCTCGGACACCATCCCGAGGATCAGCTCATGGCTTGCCTCGAAGACCTCGGGCACCTCCTGGCGGACGCCGACGAGGGTGTCGACGTCGAAGAACCGGCGGTAGTCGAGCTCCGCCACCGAGGTGCGCCAGTACGCCAGCCGGTAGTTCTGCCGCTCGAGGATCTCGTGCAGCTCGTCGGGATCCGAGTTCACCTTCTTCAACTGCCGGTCGACGGCTTCCGCGACATCCGGACTCTCGGAAAAGAGGTCGGCCAGGCGGTCCTTTAGCACCATGGTGTCCCGATGGCGCTCGTGCATGGCGTCCTCGCCGACCTCCGTCGACTTCGGCAGCCGCCCGAATGCCGCGGCAAGCGACTCCAGTTCCGGACTCTGGCAACGGCGGGCTGCCCCTTCGAGAAGCGGCTCCAGTGACGGCGGCGCGAGTGGCAGCACGTGCTCGAAGTAGTTGACGGTGAAGTTTGCGCCTTCACGGGCGACGGCTATCTGGCCCGCCTCCAGGACGCGCCCGTAGTGATCGCCGAGGATGGCCATCAGCACCCGGTTACGCAGTTTCGCCTCGGGCGGGTTCCAGTCGACGTCGAAGAAGCCGGCGTAGGCGCTGGCCCGGCCGTTCTCCAGCACGTCCCACCACCAGCGGTTGGCGCGGTCCCCGATGGCCATGTGGTTGGGCACGATGTCCAGCACCTGCGACAGACCCGCGGCTCTCAGCGCCTCCACCATCCGCCTCAACGCCGGGTCTCCTCCCAGCTCGGCGTTCACCCGCGTCGGATCCACGACGTCGTAACCGTGCATGCTGCCTTTCGCCGCCTGCAGGTACGGCGAGCAGTAGAGGTGAGTGATCCCCAACCGGGCGAGGTAGCCAGCGATAGCCGCTGCGTCGTCGAAACCGAATTCCGGGGTTAGCTGGACGCGATAAGTGGCTGACGGAGTGCCGCGGGTGCTAGTTACCTTCGGCATCGGGCGGCGGCTCCATCTGGAAAACCAGGATCGTCCGCGGAGGGACCGGTACGACGTCCCCGGCCTTCACCGTTTCGGTCTCGCCGTCACCGTAGGCCTGAACGTCAGTGTCCAGCACCTTGGTCCAAAGCTCGCCGAGTTTCGGCGGCACGGTGAAGTCGACCGGATCGACGTGGGCGTTGAACCACACCAGGAAGCTGTCGTCCACGATTGGCTCACCGCGCTGGTCGTGTGCGTCGATTGCCTGGCCGTTCAGGAAAACCCCGACCGTCTTCAGTCCGGCCTGCCAGTCCTCCTCGTCCATATCGACGCCGTCGCTGCGGAACCACGCGAGGTCGCTGAGGTCGTGGCCGATGACGGGCCGCCCCTGGAAGAAGTTCGGGCGGCGGAAGACCGGGTGCTCCTGCCGGAAGGCGATCAGCCTGCGGGTGAACTCGAGCAACTCGGTGTCCTGCGTCTCCCAGTCGAACCAGGAGATCTCGTTGTCCTGGCAGTACGCGTTGTTGTTGCCCTGCTGCGACCGGGCGAACTCGTCGCCGGCCAGCACCATTGGGATGCCCTGGGAGAGAAGCAGCGTCGCGATCAGGTTTCGCCGCATGCGGTTGCGGAGCTGGTTGATCTCGGGGTCGACCGTCGGGCCCTCCGCCCCGCAGTTCCACGAGCGGTTGTGCGACTCGCCGTCGTTGTTGTCCTCGCCGTTGGCCTCATTGTGCTTTTCGTTATAGGAGGTGAGGTCGGCGAGCGTGAACCCGTCGTGTGCGGTCACGAAGTTGACGCTCGCCGAAGGCCGTCGCCCGGTCGCCTCGTACAGGTCGGAGCTGCCCATGACCCGGTATGCAAAATCGGACA